>NZ_CP061771.1:3192695-3511965 GCF_011751885.2 Salinibacterium sp. ZJ450 | reverse complement strand
TCCTTCCCTCACCAGGGCGCTGATGGCCTCGATCTCGGGGGAGAGGAAGCGGTCGGGGCCCGGCCCGGCGGAGACCTCGCGGATGGCCGAGCGCACCGCGCCGGTCGCGGCGCCCGGCTGCAGGGGTGCGCGCAGGTCGAGGGCGCGCGAGGCGGTCATCAGCTCCACCGCGAGCACCCGGGTGAGCCCGTCGATGGCGCGGCGCAGCTTGCGGGCGGCGGCCCAGCCCATCGACACGTGGTCCTCCTGCATCGCCGACGAGGGGATCGAGTCGACCGACGCGGGCACGGCCAGCCGCTTCAGCTCGGAGACGATGCCCGCGGCCGTGTACTGCGCGATCATCAGCCCGGAATCCACGCCCACCTCGTGCGCGAGGAACGGAGGCAGCCCCTGGTTGCGGCCCTGGTCGAGCAGCCGGTCGGTTCGGCGTTCGCTCATGCTCGCGACGTCCACCACGGCGATCGCCAGAAAGTCGAGCACGTAGCCGAGCGGGGCGCCGTGGAAGTTGCCGTTCGACTCCACCCGGCCGTCGACGGTGAGCACCGGGTTGTCGATGGCGCTGCCCAATTCCCGGGAGGCGACGGATGCCGCGTGCTCCACGGTGTCGCGCGCGGCGCCGTGCACCTGCGGGGCGCAGCGCAGCGAATAGGCGTCCTGCACCCGGGTGCACTCCGGACCCTTGTGGCTCGCGACAATCGGCGAACCGCTGAGCAGCGCGCGCAGGTTGGCGGCGCTCGCCGCCTGCCCCGGGTGCGGCCGCAGGGCCTGCAGGTCGGCGGCGAACACGGCTTCGGTGCCCAGTAGCGCCTCGACGCTCATCGCGGCGGCGACGTCGGCCGTGCTCAGCAGCGATCGCAGGTCGGCGAGGGCCAGCACCAGCATGCCGAGCATGCCGTCGGTGCCGTTGATCAGCGCGAGGCCCTCCTTCTCGCGCAGGCGCAGCGGGGTGATCCCGGCGGTGGACAGAGCGGATGCCGCGTCCATCAGCTGGCCCGAATCGCCCGTCGAAACCCGCACCTCGCCCTCGCCCATCGCCACGAGCGCGCAGTGGGCCAGCGGGGCAAGGTCGCCGGAACAGCCGAGCGACCCGTACTCGCGCACCACCGGAGTGATGCCGGCGTTGAGGATCGCCGCGTAGGTCTCGGCCGTCTCGCGGCGCACCCCGGTGCGGCCGGTCATCAGGGTGGACAGGCGCAGCAGCATCAGGGCGCGCACCACCTCCCGCTCGACCTCGGTGCCGCTTCCCGCCGCGTGCGACCGGATCAGGCTCGCCTGCAGTTGCGCGCGCCGATCCTCGGCGATGAACGTCGTGGCCAGCGCGCCGAACCCGGTGGAGATGCCGTAGTGAGGTTCCGGGTCCGCGGCGAGACCCTCGACAATCCGGCGGCTCGCCGCCACCCCATCCAGGGCGGCGTCGTCCAAGCGCACGGCCGCGTCGTGCCGGGCGACCGCCACGACCTCGTCGAAGCTCAGCGCGGCCGCACCGACCAGCACGGTCGATGCACCGACGGAAGGCCTGGAAGACACGGAAGGCAGACTGCTCATGCTCACATTGCACAGCCCCCGCGGCATCCGCCCAACAGGTCTACGCTGGCAGCTGTCTGGGATCACAGATCTGCCGAACCGGAGGAGACCGGATGTCGCAGCCGCCGCAAGTGCCCGCCGCCGACGCGACACTGCGCATCCTCAGCCACCTGGCGAGCCAGCGCGGACCGGTGCCCGCCTCGACCATCGCCACCGCCCTTCACCTGCCCCGCTCCACGGTCTATCACCTGCTGGCGACACTGCAGCAGCGCGGGTTCGTGGTGCACCTGCCCGAGGAGCGCCGCTACGGTTTGGGCGTCGCCGCCTTCGAGCTCAGCTCCGGCTTCGCCCGGCAGCAGCCGCTGTCGCATCTCGGACGTCCGCTGATCGCGCAGCTCGTCGACCGCACCGGCGAGAGCGCCCACCTCGGCGTGCTGCACGGCCGCGACGTGCTCTACCTCGTCGAGGAACGCGCCCCGAGGCGACCGTCGCTGGTCACCGACGTGGGCGTGCGGCTGCCCAGCCACCTCACCGCGAGCGGGCGGGCTATGCTCGCCGCGCTGCCCAAGGCGCAGGTGCGGGCCTTGTATCCGGATGCCGCGGCGTTCGTCACCCGCAACGGCACCGGCCCACGCACCCTATCGGCGCTGCGCACTCTGCTCGACCGCACGACGCAGGCCGGCTACGCCATGGAGGACGGCGAGGTCACCGACGGCCTCGGCTCGGTGGCGGCGGTGGTGCGCGATCACACCGGCTGGCCGGCTGCGGCGATCGCGACCACGTTCCCCACCGCGACGACCCCCGAACACCGCTGGCCGGAGCTGGCCGTCGAGGTGCAGCGCACCGCGGCGGAACTCACCCGGCGGATCCGCGGCATCCCACGCTGAGCGTGTGGCGAACAACGTCCACGTACACAGCGCGTGGGTCCCTACGCGGCTGGCTCTTCCTCGGTCAGCGCCACCACCGGCGCTTCCACGACCGGCGGCTCCACCGCCGCCCCGAGCCCCGCCCGGAAGAACTCGACAACCCGCCCCGACATCGTCTCATCGAGCAGCTCGAGCGAGTGCAGCGCGCCCTCGACGGTGACGTACTCGACGGGCACTCCCGCCTTCCGCAGTGCGGAGACGAACATCGCCGCCTGCTCCACCGGGATCATCTCGGCCAGCGCATGCCCCACGAAGAACGGCGGGTCGGTCTCGTCCGCCTGGAATACCGGGGATGCAGCCTTCGCTGCGTCGCACGTCGAATACTCCGCGCAGCCGAGGTACTCCAGCTGAACCGGTGCGAACGCCTCGGTCACGTGCCGTCCGGTCAAATCCATCGGACCACTCAGCGCCGCGACCGCAGCCACCCTTGACCCGGCGCCGACCGACCCGGAGCCCGAAACACCGAGCAGCGCCGCCAGGTTGCCGCCCGCCGAGCCGCCGAACGCGCCGATCCGCTGCGGGTCTACGCCAAATCGTGACGCAACCGAGTCTGAGCGAACCCAGCGCACCGCCGCCTGCACGTCATCGACCGCCGCCGGGAACACCACCGCCGGAACCAGCCGGTAGTTCAGTGAAAACGTCACGAACCCCTCCGACGCCAACCACCGGCAAACCGCCCGCCAGGCCACATCGCCCTTGTCGCCGCGCGCCCACGAGCCGCCATGGATCGACACAATCGCCGGACTGGCTTCGGATGTCGCCGACCCCGGCAGGCACACGTCAAGCAGCAGCGCCGAGCCGTCGTCCGCGGTGCCGTAGCGCAGATCCTCAAGCACCTCGACATCCGGGTCCGCGCTCAGCAGCGGGAAGATCGCGGGAGCTGCAGCAGCGGCAGCGACACCGGCACTAGCAACACCACCGGCCGGCGCACCAGCTGCACCCGCACCACCGCCCGGCGCGCAGCCGACAATGAGCACCGTGACCGCGATCGCGATCAGTGCCCCCAGCGCGGTCCGCCGAATCCCCAACATCGTGCGCGCAACACTAGTCCGATTTATACCCTCGCGGTCACATGCCCCGCGGCATCCTTCGGCAGCAGCAACGCGCTGACCACGCAGACCAGCGTGAGCGCCGCGAGCAGCAGGAACGCCAGGCGGAAAGGGCTCAGCAGATCGTCGGCTGACACCGAGGCATCCCCGAGCCGCAGGCTGGTCGCGGCGATCGCGATTCCCAGCCCGGACGCCAGCTGCGCGAGAGTGGCCGACAGCGTGTTCGCCGAGCCGAGCTGCTCCGCATCGAGGTCGGCGAACTGCAGCGTGTTGTACGCGGTGAAGCCCACCGAGCGGAACGCGCCACTGACCAGCGCCAGCACCGCGATCGCGGCGGTGGGCGTGTCTGATCCGAGCAGCGCGAACAGCACCAGGCACAGGATCGTGCCGACTAGCGAGCCGAGCAGCACCGCGCGAAACCCGAACCGCCGGAGCAGCGGCGTGGTGGTCGGCTTGATGCCAACGTTGCCCACGAACAGGGCGCCGACCACGAACCCCGACTCCAGCGGGGTCCAGCCGAAGGCGTCCTGGAACAGCAGCGGCAGCAGGAACGGCACCGCGTTCACCACCAACCGAAAGACGAACCCGCCCGAGTTCGTCACCCGAAAAGTGGGAATGCCGAAGACCCGCAGATTGAGCAGCGGATGTCGCGTGCCGAGCATCCACCAGACCGCCCCGCCCCCGATCAGCAGCGCCGCTATGCCGCTGAACAGCGTGATCAGCATCGCGTCACCCGCGGCGACCAGCTCGACTGCCAAGAGCAGGGCGAGCACCGCGGCGCTGGTGAGCAGCAGGCCGAGCCAGTCCAGCGTGCGCCTCTCGGTGGCGCGGTCCTGCACCATGATCAGCGCCGCCACGAATGCGGCCACGCCGATCGGCACGTTGAGGATGAAGATCCAGTGCCAGGTGCTGACCGTCACGATCAGCCCGCCGAGAACCGGGGCGAGAACCGGTGCGAGCAGCGCCGGCCAGGTGATCAGCGCGATCGAGCGCAGCAGCTCGGTCTTGGCGGCGCCGCGCAGCACGATCAGCCGGCCGACCGGTGCCATCATGCCGCCGGCGAAGCCCTGCAGCACCGCCCGAACACCAGCATCTCGAGGCCCGGGCTCAGCGCGCAGAGCAGCGACGCCAGCGTGAACAGGGCGATCGAGCTGATGAACACGAACCGGGCGCCGATCCGGGATGCGAGCCACCCGCCGAAGGGGATCGTGCAGGCCACCGCGAGCAGGTAAGCGGTCATGGTGATGTTCACATCGGCCGAGCTGACGCCGAAGTCTGCCGCGATTTGCGGGGCGGCCGTGACGAGGATCGTGCCGTCGAGCTGCTCCATGAACAGGGTGGCCGCCACGAGCAGCGGCACGCCTGCCCGCCAACCTGAGCGCTGCGACATCCGACCCCCTTCACGCGTCTGACCAGCTCGGGAATCCAAGACGTCCCCACAGAACTTATCCGCGACCTGTCCGCGTGATTCCGCAGTAAGTGCCCATGTCGCGCGCCAGCATGGGCACTAATTGCAGAATCACGGATGTCGCGGACGCTCATCCGCCGCGAGGGAGGATGCGGCCCCCACCACAAAGCTGGCTTAAGCGTGCGGCATCCGGTAACGTAGTTCAGTCGGCTCAAGACAGCGCAGGTGTCCTGCGTGTGGGTTTGTAAGTCTTGCGGGCCGGTTTCACAGCACTTCCGCTAGTGAATAGTCACTTCAATGTGAACGGCCCCGGCCAAAGGCTGCCCGGGTTACTTTTTCATGTTTTTGAATAACCCCGGAAAGAACTATGCCTCCCTTCAAGAAGGCGGCGCCGTCGCGCGCCCCGAAGACCGGACCCAAGTCCGGCAGCAAATCCCCCAAGCACCGCGGTTACAAGCCCGAGGCTGACGCTCCCGCCAAGAAGGAGCGTTGGAACAGCGATGAGCGCGCCGCCCGCGGCCGCAGCACCGAACGCCCCCGTGGCGCTGGCGCGAGCGACGAGCGTCGCCCCGACTGGACTCCCCGCGACAAGCAGGGCCAGGGAAGCCGCTTCGGCGACCGCACCCAGCAGCGCCCCGAGCGCGGCGGATACGGCGACCGCAACCAGCGTCCGTCCTACGGCGACCGCACCGAGCGCCCCGTGTACAACGACCGCAACCGCACGGAGCGTCCGTCCTACGGTGACCGCCCGCAGCGTGATGACCGCGCGCCCCGCCGCGATTTCGGCGACCGCAATGAGCGTCCGCAGCGCAGCACCTCCGAGCGTCCGGCGTACAACGACCGTAACCGGACCGAGCGCCCCGCGTACAACGACCGCAACCGCACGGAGCGTCCGTCCTACGGTGACCGCCCGCAGCGTGATGACCGCGCGCCCCGTCGCGACTTCGGCGACCGCAACGAGCGCCCGCAGCGCAGCAACACGGAGCGTCCGGCGTACAACGACCGCAACCGCACCGAGCGTCCCGCCTATGGCGACCGCCCGCAGCGCACCGAGCGTCCCGCTTACGGTGACCGCCCGCAGCGCGATGACCGCGCCCCCCGTCGTGACTTCGGCACCGACCGTCCGCAGCGCACCGAGCGCACCGAGCGCCCCGCCTACGGTGACCGCCCGCAGCGTGACGACCGCGCCCCGCGTCGCGACTTCAGTTCCGACCGCCCCCAGCGCACCGAGCGTCCGTCCTACGGCGACCGCGACAACCGCGCACCCCGGCGCGACTTCAACGGCAGTGACCGCAACGACCGCAGCAGCGCCCCGCGCCGCGAGTCGAGCTACTACCCGTCCAAGGACGCCACCCGGTTCACCCCGCAGGATGACGTGGTGCTCGAGAAGCTCGAAGCCGTGATGACCACCGCTGACGAGATCGTGAACGTGTCGTTCGAAGACCTCGGCATCGGTGGCAACATCCAGCGTGCGCTGGCCGAGCTCGGCGCGGCCACCCCGTTCCCGATCCAGGCCGCCACTATCCCCGACGTGATCGCAGGCAAGGACGTGCTCGGCCGTGGCCGCACCGGCTCCGGCAAGACCATCGCGTTCGGCGCTCCGCTCGTGGAGAAGCTGATGGAGAACGGCGGAGGCAAGGCGCGCCAGATGGGCCGCAAGCCCCGCGCGCTGATCCTCGCCCCCACCCGTGAGCTGGCCCTGCAGATCGACCGCACCGTGCAGCCGATCGCCCGCAGCGTCGGCCTGTTCACCACCCAGATCTACGGTGGTGTCCCCCAGCAGCGCCAGGTGGGCGCGCTGCAGCGCGGCGTCGACATCATCGTCGGCACCCCCGGACGCATCGAAGACCTCATCGAGCAGGGCCGCCTCGACCTCAGCGAGGTCGTCGTCACCGTGCTCGACGAGGCCGACCACATGTGCGACCTCGGCTTCCTCGAGCCGGTGCAGCGCATCATCCGCAGCACCGCGCCGAAGGGCCAGAAGCTGCTGTTCAGCGCCACCCTCGACAAGGGCGTGGCGATGCTGGTCAACGAGTTCCTCACCGACCCGGCCGTGCACGAGGTCGCCGGTGAAGACCAGGCCTCCAGCACCATCGACCACCGCGTGCTGCTGATCGACCACAAGGAAAAGGGTCGGATCATCGAGCAGCTCGCCTGGGGCCCCGGCAAGAAGCTGATCTTCGCCCGCACCCGTGCGTTCGCCGAGCAGCTCGCCGACCAGCTCGAGGACGCCGGCATCCCGGCAACCAGCCTGCACGGCGACCTGAACCAGGCGCGCCGCACCCGCAACCTGCAGCAGCTGACCAGCGGCCGCGTCAACGTGCTGGTGGCAACGGATGTCGCAGCCCGCGGCATCCACGTCGATGACATCACTCTGGTGATCCAGGCCGACGCTCCCGACGAGTTCAAGTCCTACCTGCACCGCGCCGGCCGCACCGGCCGCGCCGGCAAGCAGGGCACCGTGGTGACGCTGATCGGCCGCAACCGTCAGCGCCGCATGGATGAACTGCTCGAGCGCGCCGAGATCAAGGCCGAGTACGTCGAGGTGCGTCCGGGCGACGCGTTGCTCGACGAGCTGGCCAACGCCGGCTCGGAGACCGCCGGCTCCGACGACACCGAGCTGGTCGCGTAAAGCACCCTCCGCTTGACAGGCGCTCATCCCTCCAGGGGTGAGCGCCTTCGTCGTCCTACCCGAGCTTCTCCGGATTCACCACCAGCGCGATCTCCGCCACCCGGCCATCCACGACACCGAGATCGATCACGCCCGTCACCGCACCGCCGGCCCGCATCACGATCCCGCTGCGCCCGTTCACCAGCTCGATCGCCGCGGACACGCCAGCACCGTACTTCGACATCAGGCCCAGCAGGTACCGGGCCACCGCGTCGGCGCCCACCAGCGTGCGGCGGGCCGCATGCACGTGCTCGCCGCCGTCGGCGCGTGATACCACGTCGGGATCCAGCACTGCCACCAGATTCCGGATGTCGCCACCCAGGCACGCGGCCGCGAACGCCTGCACCACGCGGTCCCGCTCCGGCCCCGGCACCTCGAACCGGCGACCGGCCCGCACGTGCCGCCGCGCGGTAGAGGCCAGCTGCCGGCAGGCGTCGGGGGAGCGGCCGACGATGTCGGCGATCTCCGCGAACGGCAGTCCGAACACGTCGTGCAGAATCAGGCTGACCCGCTCCCCGGGCGTCAGCTGCTCCATCGCCACCAGCAGCGCCAGCGACACCGACTCGTCCAGGCTGACCGAGTCTTCGGGATCGACGAACCGACTCTGCGGCAGGTCGGTAATTCCCGCCGGGCCGAGCACCGGCTCGGGCAGCCAGATCCCGGTGTAGCTCTCCCGGCGCGCCCGGGCCGAGCCCAGCACGTCGAGCGAGATCCGGCTCACCACGGTGGTCAACCAGGCCACCGGTTCGCGAATCTCCGCCTGCTGCTCGGCGCTCAGTTCCTGCCAGCGGGCCAGCCCCTCCTGCACCGCATCCTCGGCATCGTGCGACGACCCGAGCAGCCGGTAGCTCACGCCGAACAGTTGACGGTACTCGGCACTGCCGGGGGTGAACACGGTCATCGCGGCACCCCAGCCGACGAAGACGAAGAAGAAGACGCAGGCAGCGCAACCGAAGCCACCACCCGCCGCGGCCCGCGAGGTGCCCAGTACGAGCCGGGCTTGCTGCGCTCCTTCAGCGGACCACTCACCGTCATCCGCACAATGGCCTCCTTGATACGGGCCGCCAGTGCACCGCCGACAGCCAGCCGCAACGGGACATCATCAGCCCCCACCAGCTGCGCGTATCCGTTCTTGCGCCCGAGGCTGAGGCACTGCACCACGTAGCCGATCGAGATCGGCTTGGGCTCCTGCCCGCGCAGTTGCGCGAGCACGGTCTCGGCCGCCGCGCCGCCGAGCGGCAGGGCGCTCGCGCAGCTCATCCGCAGGTGCGCTCCGACCGAATCGGGTACCCGCACCGCATCGCCCGCGCCCACGATCGAGGGGTGGTCGACACTGCGCAGGCTCTCGTCCACGAGCAGCCGCCCAGCCGAGTCGGTGGCAAGTCCGCTGTCATCGGCCAGCCGAGGCACGTCGAACGACGCCGCCCAGATGCACACGTCGAACGGAACGGTCGCGCCATCGGTCAAGACCACGACATCCGTCTGTACCTGCTGCACCCGCGACCCCTCCTGGATTCGCACGCCCAGCCGACCAAGCGTGCGCCGGATGTCGCGCTGCGCCGTCGCCCGCATCGCAGGCAGCAGCTGGCCGGCCGGCAGCAGGGTCACCGCAGCATCCGGGTGCCGCCCCGCGATCTCGGAGGCCGCTTCGACGCCGGTCGCGCCGCCCCCGACCACGACGATCCGCTGCCCAGCCGAACCGGCCGCAATCGCCGCCTGCGCGCGGCTGGCGGATTCCGGATCGGCGAGCGGGTGGCTGTGCTCCGCGACGCCGGGCGTGGACAGCGCCGCCGTGCTGCCCACCGTGTAGATCAGCGAGTCATAGCGCAGCACCCGAGCCCGAGCCCGAGCCCGGCCGCCATCGGTACCATCCGTGTCAGCCACCGCGACCGCCACCGTCACCTGCTGCCCCACCGGCTCGATGCTCGTCACCGATCCGGCCACCACGTCGATGTCGTCGTGCAGCATTTCCCGCAGCGGCCGTGCAGCCGAGGCGAGGGTGCCGGCGGCCACCTGGTGCAGCCGCACGCGTTCCACGAACTGCCCGGCGGGGCTGATCACGGTGATGCGAACCCGGGCGGCCTCCGCGGTAGTGAGCGAAGACCGCAGCCGGTTCGCGGCCATGATGCCGGCGTACCCGCCTCCGATCACGAGAACGGTGTGGTCTGATGCGCTGGATGACGGCACTGGTTTTCCTTCCGGTGGGAGCTTCTTCTGCCCCTACGACGAAATAGCCGTGCCGAATGTGAGGCTCACCTCATCATGGCGGACATAACCCGATGGTTGGATCGTGGATTGTACGCAGCCGAAAGTAACTCCACCAGTCCTCTCGAACTATTGGTACCCCCTTATCTGAGAGTCCCCTAATTAGGGGCCACCAACCCTTGACTTGCTAGAGCCTGCGTGGAGAGTTGGTCGGGAACACCTAGACATCAACGACCCGAACAAGCGCGCGGCGACCCTACGACCGTCGCGTTTGATCGTTTAGGGGAAGCATGCGCTACGTCCTGGGCATTGATATTGGAACCAGCTTTACTGCCGCCGCCATCGCCCGGCTCGGCGATGAACCAGACCCACGACCGCAGGCGCTGAACCTCGGCCGACACGGTGCGTCGGTGCCCTCGGTGATTTTCCTGGATGACGATGGTCGCGTCCTGGTCGGGGAGGCTGCCGAACGGCGCGGGCTCGGTCGACCCGACCGGATGGTGCGAGAGTTCAAGCGCCGCATTGGGGATCAGGTTCCCATCGCCGTGGGTGACCTGCAGATCTCCGCAGAGCACGTCTTCGCCACAATGGCACGCTGGGTCGTCGATCGCGCGGAGGAACGAGAAGGCGCCCCGCCCGAATCGGTGATGCTCTCGCACCCGGCCAGCTGGGGTACGTACAAGACCTCACTCGTGCGCAGTGCGCTGGCCGGAGTGGGCCTCGCTGATGTCATGCTGCTGACCGAACCGCAGGCGGCGGTGCTGCATTACGCCACCGAGAAGCGAGTGGACATCGGAACCACCATCGCGGTCTACGACCTCGGCGGTGGAACCTTTGACGTGGCCGCCGTCACGAAAACCGACGCGGACAGGTTCGACGTGCTGGGGGTCGCCGGCGGCCTGGAACGGCTGGGCGGCGCCGACTTCGACGACCTCGTGTTCCGGCACGTCGCGACGAGCCTCGGCGATTCCGTCGATGCTCTCGACGCCACCAACCCTGCCGTGCTGATCGCGCTGTCACACGTTCGCCGGGAGTGCCGCGAGGCGAAAGAGGCCCTCTCATTCGACACCGAGGCCACGATCCCGGTGCTCCTTCCCGACACACAGACGCAGGTGCGGCTGGTGCGTTCGGAGTTCGAAAGCATGATCAGTGACGCTGTTCACGAGACCATCCGCGCGTTCACCGAAGCCCTCGACACTGCCGGGGTACGGCCAGCAGATGTCGGCGCCATTCTGCTCATCGGCGGTTCATCCCGCATTCCGCTGGTTTCGCAGCTCCTGTCGGAGCAACTGGCGCGACCGATTGCGATCGACGTCGATCCGAAAGCCTCGATCTCGCTCGGAGCGGCGTTCGCAGCGGCCAGTTCCCAGCTCGCGGCTACTGCGATAGATGCAGCGGATGCCGCTGACAGGGCTGAGATACCGGTGGCTATCGTGCCCGTGCGCGCCGGCCTTGGCTCCCGTCTGTCGGCTCGTGTCGCCGACCGAGCCGCGCAGTTCAGGGCGGCGCATCCACGGGTGAACCTGCACCTGACCACGGCTGCCGCGATGGCCGGAGCGCTGGCCCTGACCGGCGTGGTGTGGCAGGTCTCCACCGAGCTCTCCGAGTCGCAGCCTCCAGCCAGCTCCACCGCCTCAGAAGCCGATGCCGACGCCGACGCCGACGCCGGCATTTTGGGATCAAAACGAGCCGCCGCTGCGCCTGTTGCGAATCCATCTGGGCCCGACGCGGCGCTACCGCCGAGCACTCCCGGCGCCGCTCAGCCCGCGCCACCCGCCAGTCGGAATGGCAGCCAACGGCCTCCGAATGCGGGCATGATCGGTGATACCAGACCCAATGTTCCCCGCTCGGCGGTAACGCCGCTGGCTCCTCAGCCTGCCGCACCAGGCAGTGGAGGAAAGCCGGCGACGTCGTCACTCACGCCGGGGTCGCCCGTAACTCCCCGGCCTGAGCCGACCCCGCGGACCACGCCCGATCCGACGCCGCACCCCGTACCTGACCCGACCTCCGATCCCGTGCCAGACCCGGTACCGAGCCCCGCGCCAGACACAAACCCCGATCCCGTGCCACACCCGACGCCGGATCCCACGCCTGATCCGACACCGATCCCGGTACCAGGCTCGACGCCAAACCCAGATTCGACGCCAACGCCCATACCGGATCCCCCGACCGAGCCCACCCTCGCCCCAACAGAGACGATGACGGCGGGTCGGTGACGATGACGGTGATCGGGGAGACGGTAGCGGCCGCGCGCGAGCACGATCCGCTCCTGCGCGCCGACATCGCCCAACACGCCGCCGCCGCACTCGGCGGCCCTGCTCCGGCCGAACTGGTCGACGAACTCACTGAGATCACTGGTGGAATCCCGTGGCTGGTGCACCGCGCGATGGAGCTGTTGAGGCAGGAGGGCCGGCGCGCGCTCTCGGGCTCTGTGCTGTCGCGGGCGACCGTCGCGCAACTGCGACGCGAACTGGGAGACGTCGGTGGAGACTTGCGCGAATTGCTCCTGGCCCTGGCCGTCGGCTTCGACCTGTCCGACACGCTTCCCCCTGCCATTGAGCAGCAATCCGGGCCGGGCGTTGACACCCTCGTGGCGAAGGCCCAGGCTGAGGGCCTGCTGCTGCCGAACGGCACGGTGATTCCCCTGCTGCGCGAGGCGCTGCTCGAAACCACGCCGACATACCGGGTACGCGCGCTCCAGCGAACACTGGTCGACACCCTGACCATCGAGCACCGCTCGCTGAGCGACGTGGCGAGAAGCCTGGCACGAAGTGGCCTACACGATCACAGGATCGCCAGCGCCCTGGAAACGGCAGGCGATAGGCACCTGGCCACCCAGCCGACGCTCGCTTGGGCGCTCTACGAGGAGGCCGCCGCGGCCGGTGCGGATCCCCTCGCCACCGCCGCCAAGCGCGCCCAGGCCGCGTCAGCCACCGGCAGCCTGGATGGGGCCGCCCGGATCCTCGACGATCTGCTCAGCCACGACGACCCGCCTGACATCGCCCGCGCTGTCGATGTGGGCGCCTCGATCTGGGCCCGGCGCGGCATGCTCGCCCGCAGCACAGACCTGTACCGGTGGCTCGGCGCAGCACGGGTCGGCTCGTCGGCCGGCCTCGCCGCTGTTGCCATGCTCGGCACTGGTGACAAAGACGCGGCCGGCGCGATGCTGAATGGCGCTCCCGCAACAGGTTCCCCCTCGCTCGCCTCTGTTGCCGTGACCTCGATGGGCCAGGGGGCCCTCGACTCCGTGGAGGGCCGCACGAGCCGCGCCCTGACGACGCTGATCCGGGCGTCCGATCTGATGACGGCATCCCGCGTCGCCGGGCCGGTGCCCGAAACCCCCGCCGCACTGGCCGCCGTGGTCGCCTTGCACAATGGGGAACTGGATGTCGCGGACTCGGTCATCGATAGCGCGCTCCGCGGCGGTCAGGGCGGGCAGGCCTCGCGCTCGAGGCTGTTGCTGCTGCAGGCGTGGACCGCCATGCAGGGGGACCGCCCCGACCGAGCGCGTAAGGCGATCACACGGGCCACAGCGGGTACCGACGGCCTGGCCCCGCGAGACGACCTCATGCTCAGCGCGTTGGAGGTCGGTCTCGCCCGACGTGCCGATGACCTCCCCGGCCTGGTCAGGGCGTGGAAGATCGCGCGGGAGAGCATCCTGCACGTGAGCACCGATCTCTACAACCTGCTACCTCTCGGTGAACTGCTCACCACCTCAGCCCGCTTGCGAGATCGGGCACGCGTCGAATCGCACCTCGCCGACGCGTGGTCGCTGCTCAAACGACTGGGTGATCCGCCACTGTGGTCCATCCCCCTGCACTGGGCAGCGGTCCAGGCGGCGATTCTCGCCGAGAAGCCCGCAGAGCTGATCCCGCACGCGGCGGCGCTGGCTCACGCTGCCAACGAGAACCACTCCGCGGCGGTGCTCGCCGCCGCCGGCAAGGCGTGGGTCTCGGTGCTCGCAGGCGATTTCGACGTGCCAGCCGTCGAGGAGGCCGCGCGAGGGCTTGCCACCGTCGGCCGCACCTGGGAGGGTTCCCGCCTCGCCGGGCACGCCGCCGCGCGAGCGGATGAACGTCGAGACGTCGCACACCTGCTCGCCTGCGCGCGTGAGCTTCATCCCGGGTTCGCAGCACCGGATGTCGCGGAGCACCCAGCCTCGCCCGCGGGCGCGCGCTCCGGAACGGCGAGGGACGAGGCTGGCCTGAGCGCCCGCGAGCGCGATGTGGCCGGGCTCCTGCTCGAGGGCAAGACCTACTCCGAGATCGGCGAAGCGATCTTCATCTCACCGCGCACGGTCGAGCACCACGTCGCGAGAATCCGCCGGCGGTTGGGGGTGACGACGCGTTCGGAACTGCTCGCCCAATTGCGGATCGCCCTCGACCCGCACGCCGAATCTCCCCCCACCCCCTATTCGCCCATGCCCCGAGATCACAGGCAGGGATGACGCGAGTAGGGGACGCATCCCCGATGCGTGCCGGAACTGGCCAACCGTAGCTTTCTAACCAGCCGGGCACTCCGCCCAGCAGGCGACAGACACCCGAGTCGAGTCGTCGTAACCCCAAGATTGAGGATGCGTTCATGCCCACTATCACCACCATCCTGCTCGACTTCCTGCTGAGCCTGCTCCGGGACCCGGAGGCCGCAGAGAAGTTCCGCGACGACCCCGACAAGGTTCTCGAGGAAAACGGTCTCGGCGATGTCTCGCTAGAAGACGTTGACGCCGTGATGCCGGTCATCCTGGACCAGTCCCCGATCTCGTTCGACCGTGACTACAACATCGGCGACAGGGACCGTGGAAACGACCGTGGGAACAACGACCACGGACGCGACCACGGACGCGACCACGACGATGACCGCGGACACAACGACGACGACGACCACGGCCACGCGGTGCAGCAGCTGACGCACATCGTGAACAACTACTCGTACAGCGACACCGACACCATCACGGACCTGTCCGTGAACCAGAACATCTGGGCCAACGGTGACGTGCAGCAGTGGTTCAACAACAGCGCTGTCATCGCCTCCGGCGACGACGCAATCGCTGCCGGTGACGACGCCTGGGTCGACAACTCCACCGACAACTCGGAAGACAACTCGGAGGACAACTCGACCAACATTTCCGTCGACATCGAGGACTCGCTCAACGAGGAGATCGACATCGAGGACTCCTTCAACGACAACAGCGACAACTCCGACAACAGCGACAACTCAGTCGACAACTCGATCGAGGTCGGCGACGTCGATCTGGACGTCGATGTCGAGGACTCCTTCAACGACAACTCCACCGACAACTCGGTTGAGGTCGGCGACGTGGACGTGGATGTCGAGGACTCGTTCAACGACAACAGCGACAACTCGGTGGACAACTCGGTCGAGGTCGGCGATGTCGACGTGGATGTCGAGGACTCCTTCAACGAGACCGACGTCGAGGTCACCGATTCGTTCAACGAGACCGACACCGAGGTGGACGTCGACGTAGACATCGACGACTCGTTCAACGAAATCGAAGACGCCATCGTCGTTTCCGACAACGAGGTCGACGTCGAGGTCCAGGCTGAGGACTCGACGTTCTGACCAATCAACCCGAGCACAGCCCGGCAGGAGATTCCTTCCTGCCGGGCTTGTGCGCGGTTACTGTGAGCCACAACGCAAGGAGACATCGTGGTCGAACTGGTCAAGCTGGTCGAGCAGGCAATCACGCTGACGAACGCGGGGGATCGTCCCGATCTTCGCAACCGCTTGGAACAGACACTGCGGAGGATGTCGGATCCCAGCACCCGGGTGATCGTGGTCGGCGAATTCAAACAGGGCAAGAGCAAATTGATCAACGCCCTGGTCAACGCTCCGGTCTGCCCGGTCGACGACGACATCGCCACGGCGGTGCCCACAATCGTGCGCCACGGCCATGAGCCATCCGCGGTGATCATGGTGCCGACCGCGGCGCCCGACTCCATCGAGAACGGCGAACCCGAACTCGAGCGCACGCCGGTGCGGATCGAGGATCTCGCCGACCACGTCTCCGAGCGCGGAAACCCCGGCAACCGCCGGCAGCTCGCAGCCGCCGAGGTGTTTCTTCCCCGGGAGATTCTCGCCGGCGGGCTGTCGATCGTCGATTCCCCGGGTCTCGGCGGGCTGGACTCCGCGCACTCACTCACCACGCTCGCCGCTCTGCCCAGCGCGGACGCGGTGCTGTTGGTGTCCGACGCATCGCAGGAGTACACGGCCCCGGAGGTGCAGTTTCTCCGCCACGCCCTGCGCATCACCCCGAATGTGGCCTGCGTGCTGACGAAGACCGATCTGTACCCGGATTGGCGCCGCGTTGCCGCGCTCGACCGGGCGCACCTCGACGCCATCGACCCCGACATCCGCCTCTTCCCGGTGTCCTCTGACCTGCGACTGCTGGCGGCTCGACTCGCGGATACCGAACTGAACGCCGAGTCGGGCTTCCCGGCGCTGATTGGTTACCTGCGGGAGAACATCGTGAGCCAGTCCGAGCGGCTTCAACGACGCTCAGTAGCCCACGACCTCGCATCGGTCAGCGAGCACCTCGCCATGTCGCTGCAATCCGAGCTGAGCGCGCTCGAGAACCCGCAGAACACGCCGCAGCTGATCGTGGAGCTGGAAGCGGCGAAGGAACGGGCAGACGAACTGCGGCGGCGCTCGGCGCGCTGGCAGGTCACCCTCAACGACGGCGTCAGCGATCTGGTCGCCGACATGGAGTACGACCTGCGCGACCGGATGCGCAGCATTCTGCGCGACGCGGAGCGAGCCATCGACGACGCAGACCCCGGGCCGATCTGGGATGACCTGAGTGACTGGCTGAAAGAGCGGGTGGCCTCCGGAGTGTCCGACACGTTCGTCTGGACGAACGAGCGCGCGCAGTGGCTCTCGGCGCAGGTCGCCGAGCATTTCGCCAAAGACGAGCTTCCGCTTCCGGTGATCGGAGTCGACGACACGGATGACGTGCTCAATCCGGTCGAACCGGTTGCGGTGCTGGATCCGGGACGCCTCGGGCCCCTGCAGAAGGTACTCATCGGCATGCGCGGCTCATACGGCGGCGTGCTGATGTTCGGTTTACTGACCGGACTCATCGGGATGTCGCTGATCAACCCCTTCTCGATCGGCGCCGGCGTTCTGATCGGCGGAAAGGCGTACCGTGACGAGATGGATGTGCGACTCAAACGACGTCGCGCTGACGCGAAGACCCTGGTGCGTGCCCACATCGACGAGGTGATCTTTCAGGTGAGCAAACAGCTGAAAGACCGGCTGCGGGTGGTGCAGCGCGCCACCCGTGATCACTTCACCGCCATCGCCGAGGAACACCACCGCTCGCTCGGGGATTCCGTTCTCGCCGCCCAGCGTTCCGCGACCAGCTACAAGTCCGAAAGCGAGCAACGGATCGCCCAGATCAGAGCCGAGCTGGTGCGGGTGGGCGACCTGCGCACCCGCGCCGAAGCTCTCAACTCGCGGCCCGCTGTGGTGGGGCAGGCATGAGCGCGGCCACCGTCGACGCGGTCGCCGACCTGCTGCGACAGTTCCGAGCAGCATACGGCGACGATCCCGAGGCGCTGGCAACCCTCGACGGCCTGGCCCGTCGGCTCGAAGAACCGCTGCGTGTGGCCATCGCCGGCATGGTCAAGGCGGGAAAGTCGACGCTGCTGAACGCGATCATCGGCGAGGAGATCGCGCCGACCGACACCGGAGAGTGCACCCGGATCGTCACCTGGTACCGCTACGGCGATACCCCGCGGATCACCCTGCATCCCATCGACGGAGAGCACCGAACGCTTCCCATCAAGCGGACACGCGGCCGGCTCGTCTTCGACCTCGACGGCACCCGAGCCGAAGACGTGGCGCGGTTGAGCGTGGAATGGCCGGCGAAGGCCCTGCGCACCGTCACTCTCATCGACACTCCGGGGATCGCCTCGCTCTCTGAACAGGTGTCCGCCCGATCGATGGCGTTCCTGACGCCTGAGAACGCATCCTCCGAGGCCGACGCCGTCGTCTACGTGATGCGCCACCTGCACAGCGTCGACCTCAGCTTTCTGGATGCCTTCCGCAGCAGCGGAGTCGGCGGCTCCGGCCTCGCGAACGCGCTGGCGGTGCTCTCGCGCGTCGACGAGATAGGGGCGGGCAGGATCGACTCGCTCATCTCGGCCCAGGACATCGCCGCCCGATACCAGCACGACGAGAGCCTGCGCTCGCTCGTGCTCGGTGTTGCGCCTGTCGCGGGACTGGTCGCCCAAGGGGCGCGAACTCTCCGGCAGGCGGAGTATCGGGCACTCGTCGAGCTTGCCCGGCTCGACCGCGACGAGCGTGAGCGTCTGATGGTGTCTGCCGATCGATTCGTTCGGCCGGTCGACGGCGTCACGACCAGTGCCCAGACGCGCGCGGGGCTTCTGAGCAGGTTCGGCCTCTTCGGCATCCGGTTGGCCGTCGTGCTCATTCGCGGCGGGGTGACCGACTCCAGCGAGCTCGCCCAGGAGCTCGCGCGTCGCAGCGGCCTCGACGATGTGCTCCGACTGATCAGGGGGCAGCTCGAAGCGCGCGGCGAGCACCTCAAGGCCCGCACGGCACTCAGCGCGGTGCAGCAACTGCTGGGCAGCCGCCCTCGGCCGGGCACCGAACAGCTGGCCGCGTCACTCGAGCGCATTGAGGCCAGCGCGCACGAGTTCCGTGAGCTGCGACTGCTGACCGAGGCGCGCACCACCGGGCTTCCGCTGCCGCCGGCCGTGGTGTCCGAGGCCGAGCGGCTCATCGGCGGGGAGGGCTTCGAGGCGACTGAACGACTGGGGCTCGACGAGTCGGCCCCCGAGGTTGAGGTGCGCGCTGCCGCGCTGGCTGCCCTGCAGCGCTGGCGCACGCTGGCCGAGAACCCGTTCCACGATCGTGCGGCGGTGGACGTCTGCCAGCTGATCGTGCGCAGTTGCGAGGCGCTTCTTCTGCCGACCGAGGGCGGGTTAGGAACGGATGCCGCGACCGCGCGTGCCCGCACGGAACCACCGGCCGGCTCCTGGCAGGAAACTGACTATCAAGCCCAGCGCCGCCAGTAGCAACTGCGCGGCGACCAGCGCCAGGACGGTGAGGCCGGCTTCGCCCTGCCTGACAACGAACGCCGCCACCAGCACGGCGACCGCACCGTGCACCAGCAGGAGCGCAAGGAGAAGCCACCTGGCGCCACCTCGTCTGCGCATCATCGCGGCCAGCAGCATCGCTTCGGCAAGCACCACCGCGGCCAGCGCCCCTAGGCTTCCCCAGAACACGATCGTCGCCGCCGTCTTCACGGTTTCGGCGTCGCGGTCGGGTTGCAGATCGGTGACGAGGCTCTGCAACTCTGTCAGCTGGGTGTCGCGGGCAAAGAACGCGAAGACCATGCCGGTCAGCCCGGCAACGAAACTCAGCAGCCAGAAGAAGCGGGACACCTTCACAGCCCTGGGCGGCGGAATCGTCGGCGGGATGGGAGCAGGTGCCCGATTCGACATCTCGGGTCGGGGCGGTTTGACGACGAAGTCGCTGCCACCCCCCTCTTCCGACACCTAGGTAATGTAACCCGAACAGGGCGCAGGCGCTAGGTCACAGCTCAGCGCACAATCACCGTCGGTGCCGCCAACCGCGCCAGCAGCCCATGGCTCACCGAGCCGAGCATCAGCCGGGCGACCCCGCTGCGGCCGTGACTGCCCACCACCACCAGGGTGCCCCGCTCGGCCTCGGTGGCCAGCGCCAGGGTGGCGTCACCGTCGAAGCAGACCGGCTGCACGGTGAGCTTCGGGTACTCCGCGCGCACCTCCTCCAGCGCGTTCTCGAGGGTGTCCGCGGCATCGCGACTCAGATCATCGTAGAAGCTGGCGGAATCGATGAACTCGGCCCCGGGAACCACCGGCAGCGTCCAGGCGTGCACGGCGATCAGCGGCTGGCCGGTGCGCGCCGCCTCCGCGGCCGCGAACTGCAGCGCGTGCGCGGAGTTCTCCGACCCGTCGACGCCGACCACAATCCCGCTCCGACCGGTCAGATCCATGTCCGGGATGACGGCTACCGGCGAGTCGCTCGCGGCGGCGATTCGCAGCGCCTCCACCGCGCGCCGGCTGGGGCTGCCGTGCTGCTGCCAGTCACTGCCGACCACCAGCAGCTCGTAGTCGTTCGAGAGCTCCGTGAACACCCGCATCGGGTCGCCCTGCTCGATGCTCGAGGTCACCTCCAGCGTCGGGGCGGCGGTGCGCGCAGTGGCGGTCGCCTCGGCGAGCACCTGCTCGCCACGCTGCGTCGCCGCCTGCAGCAGCTCGGTCTTGCGGCTCTTGACGATCGACTCGTCGATCACGTGGATGATGTGCAGACCGAGCCCGCGGCCCGACGCCTGGTCGATCGCGAAGCGCAGCGCCCGCCCGCTTGCCTCGGCCGAATCGACAACATTGACCAGCACTCGTCCCGTCACGGTACGCCTCCTCGCGTCAGCCCAGAACAGGGCATCCGGATGCTGCTCACGCTAGCCGATCGGATGCCGCGGCGCGACGGCCGCGGACGCCTGGAGGAAGAGCCAGCGTGGGCCGCTCGGCCTACTCGATTAGTTCGGGCGTCGCAGCGTGCGTCGCCGATGAGTGAACCGCACTTGGGTACTGCGCACCCACGACGCGCTGCTGTCAAACATCGGCAAGAACATCATCCGCGCCCGGATCTCGGCATTGGGGCACCGCACAGTGGGCGGACGACGGCGAGCTCACCGTCGGGAGTCGATAACCGAAGCCCTCTGCATACGAATGGCGCCCATCCGGAACGATGGGCGCCATTCGTGTGTCGCAAGAAACGCGGAGCTAGACCACAACTTAGTCCGTGAAAGACGTGTTCAGCCAGGCTTCCCACAGAGTCGCGATGGAGGCGTAGTCCTTGCTTCCTAGGCCCGCAGCGTTGGCGAGCTCATAGACGGTGTGGCTTCCTTGAATAGCGAACAGCGGGACGCTCCGTGCTTGCGCGAGTGCGAGCGCGAGCCGAGAATCCTTCAGTGCGGCGGAGGTCGGCATGCCTCCCTCGTAATCACCGTTTCTAATCCGCTCCCGGTATCGATGGTTCAACGGTCTGATCAGCCCACCCTCGGGGTCCACGAGCAATTCAGTGAGCGGCTCACTGCCGATGCCGTACGCGTCGGCGAGGGCGGCAGCCTCCGAGAGAATCACCATGACGGCGTGCGCCACCGCATTATTGATGACCTTCGCAGCCATCCCGGCGCCTGGGTCGGCGAAGAACAGCAGATCCGTTGAGATTCTTTCGAGTACAGGCCGCATTGGGTCGTTCGACTCGTCGGGCACTCCGCCCACGAGCAGCTTGGCTTTTCCCGCCTGCATCCCCGCGACACCTGAGAATACGGCAGCGTCAACCAGGCGCCCACCGCGCTCCTCGACCAGGCGCCTCATGGACAGCACGTCATCTGGAAGCACGGTCGATGTTTCGATGACGGTCGCGGTATCCGGAAGGATGTTCATTAGCTGGGAAACCACGGCAGTTGAAATCTGCGGGGAAGGCAGCGACAGGATAACGACGTCGCTGTTGCGAAGGTCAGCGAGGTCGTCGACTAGTCGCGCACCGCCGATGGACGACGCGTTCCGTCTGCGATCGCCGCTGATATCGAAGCCGGTGACTGCGCCACTCTTGGCGACCTGATGGAGTATTGCCGCCCCCATGTTGCCGAGGCCGACGACGGCGACGTTCACAGGTGCATTACTCATTGGGGTCCTCGCTCACGGCGAACGGGTCGACGAAAGAATTTGATGTATCGATCAGGACATTTTTCACTTGCAGGTAGGGATCGAGCGCTTCTTCTCCGCGCTCCCTGCCGAGCCCGGATTTCTTGTACCCGCCGAACGGGGCCTGTGGAGCCGAGACGCGGTAGGTGTTCACCCAGACGGTGCCGGCCTTGAGTTCAGCGGCGACCCTGTGTGCGCGGCCGAGATCTTTCGTCCAAATGCCTGAGGCCAGCCCGAATTCGGATGAGTTCGCCAGTCGCACTGCGTCAGCCTCGTTCGCGAACCGGGTAACGGCAAGAACAGGTCCGAATACCTCCTCGGAGGCCAGCTGAGACCCGGGATCGACGTCCGAGAAAACTGTAGGCGCGACGAAGAATCCGGGCAGACCGTCCGTTCGACGCCCCATACCCGACTTCTGAACGGCGCCTTCGTCTCGCGCACGAGATATGAAGGCGTTCACCCTGTCGCGTTGCGGCTCGTTGGCGAGAGGGCCCATCTGGGTGGAAGGATCGAACGGGTCGCCCAGTCGAATCCGCTCTGCGCGTTCAGCGACGCGGTGCGTGAATTCGTCGTAAATTGAGTCCTCAACCAGAAGTCGCGAGCCTGCGATGCACGTCTGGCCTCCGGCCGAGAAAATCCCCATCAGCGCTCCGGCGACTGCCCTATCGATGTCCGCGTCGGCGAAGACGATGTTAGGTGACTTTCCGCCGAGTTCGAGCGTGACGGGAACCATGTTCATTCCTGAGGCCGTCGCCACAATACGCTTGCCGGTTTCCAAGCTGCCCGTAAAACTTACGTGCCCGAGCCGGGGATCGCTGACTAATGCATGACCGACGTCGCCGCCTCCAGTGACGACGTTGATGACGCCGTCGGGGAACCCCGCCTTTTCGACGAGGTCCACCAACGCCAACGTACTGAGAGACGCGTGCTCGGATGGCTTGATGACAACGGTGTTCCCGCAGGCCAGAGCCGGAGCAAGCTTGTTTGCCAGTAACTGCATCGGCGAATTCCATGCGGTGATGACACCTGCCACGCCGATCGGTTCGCGGCGCGTGTAGTCCAGATACCGAGGATCGTCGAGGGGGATCGCTCGTCCCCACAACTTATCGGCATAACCGGCGAAGAAATCGTAGTTTCGGGCGGCAAACCGCGCCTGGTTCACTGTCTCCGCAACAAGCTTTCCGTTGTCAGAGGATTCGAGGCGTCCGAGCGACTCAGCGTTCTCGCGAAAAAGCCGTGCCAGATTGTGCAGCAGCTCAGCGCGCCGATGACCGGATGTCCGTGACCACACGGTGTCGAACGCGTCCTGTGCGACCCCGACTGCCTCGGTCACCTCATCGGCGCTCGCATTCGGAATCGTTGCTATCTCTGCAGTGGTGTAAGGGTTCACGACGCTCAATTGAGGGCGGGAACCATCACGGCGACTGCCGCCTATCAGCATGGATGTTTGCATGTTCTCTGGTTTCTTTGGGGTTGACACAACTCAGTTCGCGGTGAAATTCAGTAGCCGAACAGCTCTTCCCACAAGTTGCCGTCGGCCTCGAAGTTCGCCATGTACTCCTCACGGCTGACGCGGAACACCTTCGGACTGTCAAGCGGCGGCATTTCGACGCCTGTAACCTTCGGGATGCCGACCTCGGCGTTGATGGGATAGTCCCCGATCGCTACCGCGGCAGCCTGCCCCGCTTCGGAAAGCGTCCAGTTCGTGAACACCTCGGCGGCGCTGGGGCTGCTTCCGCCGTCGGCCATTCCGAAGATGTACTCGTTCACAGGGAAGCCCTCTTCGGGAGCTACCAGCGACAGCGGCGCTCCGGAGTCCACGGCCGTCTGTCCGACAGTCGTAACGACCGGTCCGGCGGTGATCTCACCCCGTGCCATTGAGTCGGTCAACGGCGACACGGAGTCGAAAACCCTAGGCTGTGTTGCGGCCTGCTTGGCGACCCACTCTTCACCGAGCTCGGCGAACTGAAAACGCACCAGCAGCTGCGTCGATCCCGCTGCGGCGACCTGAGTCACGCCCGTGGACTCAACCTTCAGCAGGTCCTCCCACGAGGTGGGAGCTTCTTCTTCTTCGACGAGCTGATTGTTGTAGGCCATGATGTACGCGCGGTTGTAGGCGGTGAAGTAAGCGCCGTCTTCGTAGATTGCCGCCTCTGGCACTTCGAGCTCGCTCGGCGGCGTGTGCGGCGTGAAGACCCCTGCAGTGGACAACTGGTCGACGAGATCCCATCCGTCAATTCGGATGACATCGGCACCGAGGTGGCCAGCACCGTGCTCGCTGAGAATGCGCTCTGTGAGCCTATTCGGAACGACTCGGATGAGTTTTCCGGTGATACCGGTGTCCTCCGCGAACTGGTCTAGAAGGAGCTGCTCTCCGCGTTCCCCGCTGCCACTGTAGAGAACGAAGGAGTCTTCTTCCTGTGCAGCTTCGAACAGCTCCCGGTCCGCAATCGTTTGCCCTCCCACAACGAGGGCGCCAGATTCATCCGTGTTGACCTCCTGCGCGACGTCGCCGCCGCTACAGCCGGCCAGGACGAGGCTTCCGGCTGCGATGAGGGACACGAGTCCCGCGGTCCTATTTTTGCTATGAACGGACATCATTGGCCTTTCTGGTTTCGTGGATGATCATTTGCCGAAGTCGCGCGAGCCCAACTTGCTTGACACGAGAGCCAACACGGCGATTAGGACGGTGTAGATGAGGCCGATGCCGGCGGCCTGCTGGAAAGCGCCATTTTCGTAGTTGTCGAAAATCACGATCGAAAGCAGGCGAGTATCGGTGGTGTACAAGAAGAGGGGAACCGTGAGTTCCCGCATGCTCAGCATGAGAAGAAGGACGAATGTCGAGGCGACACCCACCTTCAGCAGCGGAGCGGTGATGCGGGTGACGGCGCCGGTGCGACTGGAGCCGTGCATCACCGCAGTGTCTTCGAGATCGGGATTGAATTGCAGGATCGAGGACGAAATTCCTCGGAAACCCTGCGGCATCTGCGCCGCCAGGAACGCAACGACGAGAACGGCCAGTGTTCCGTAGATGGGAACGGGCAAGAGGAGCCAGGTCCATAGGAGGCCGAGCCCGAGCACGATCGCTGGAACGGCGAGAGGCGCCATCGAGACGTATTCGATGAGCATGCGGCCCCGAGTCTTGGTTCTGTACACCAAATACGCGAAGACGAAACACAGAGCCGTGCCGATCGCGGCGGCCCCGACGGACACGATGGCGCTGTTGATGGCGCCGTCGATGACCATCCGATCGGTGACCAAGTTGATCAGGTTTTCAAAAGAAAACTCTCCGAACTCTGCCATCCCGACGATGCTGCTGATGTAGGGGGACGAGTACACCGAGATGACCAGCAGGGCCGCCAGCGGAAGCACCATCGAGACGATGAAGTACCCGAGCACGAGGGCGAACACGAATGGACGCCATTTGCCAAGGCTCATTTCCTTGGCCTTGAGGCCTTTGCCGCCAACTGTCGCATATGACCGCCGGGCAAGATATCGACGCTGCAGTAGCACCACGACGCCGACAATCGCGATGAGGAGGACCGCGACTGCCGCTGCCTCGTTTCCACGCACAGGCGAGGAGCTCATCAGGCGGTAGATGAACGTCGGGAGGGTGTCGATACCGGCCGGAGTCGCGATGAACTGGCTGACGGGGAAGTTCTCAACCGACAAGGTGAAGACGAGGATCATAGATCCGAGGATCGCCGGGGTCATCAGCGAGAGCGTGACCTTGCGAATCGTTGTTCGCAAGGTTGCGCCGTGCACAAGGGCCGCTTCCTCGAGATCCGGGTTCATCAACACCAGGGCCGAGTGCACCATCAGGAAGACGTATGGCGAGTAGTAGATGCCGAGAATGAAGATCAAGCCGGGCATGCTGTAGACGTTGACTAGCGGCGGAAGCCCAAGGTCGCCAAGTAGCGCGTTCAAGAGGCCGGATGGCCCGGCGAGCACGGACCAGGCGAGAGCGGCAACGAACGACGGAAGGAACATCGGGCTCAGGCCGACGAGGTACAGGAAAGGTTTGCCTCGGATGTTCGTTCGCGCGAGCAGCAACGCGAGACTCGCCCCGATGAGGAGCGCGAGGAGGCACGCGCCGGTCGCCGCGAGCAGAGAGTTTCCGGCCGCGCCCAGAGTCTTCCCCGAGAGCACAGCGCCGAGCGCCCCGAAATCGATATTTCCGAGGCTGATGTTGCCCGGTCGGGGGAGTGTGTTCGACACGGCAGCGAACGCGACGAGCAGGATCGGGAGCCCAACCAGAATGACCAGGATGAGCAGAGCCGCGATCACCAGGAGAATGGACGCCGAAGGTCGTCTCATCCGCCTAACGCTCAGCTTGTCGGGCAGCATCCTGCTCCGGACTTTGCTGGAGGAAGTCATCGTTCTCTCACTCATCCGGGAGGAGTTGCATGGTCTTCGCAGAGAACACCATGGCGACGGTGTCGCCGACGGAGAAGCGCTCAGCGGTCTTGGGCACATTGACGAGGAAGCTGAGGCTGTCGCTCACGATGATTTCGTAGGCGGTGTAGCCACCCTGGAATATCGAGACCACGACGCGACCCCGAATCTCGTTATCCGCCGAAGTCGCGCTCGGTCTGACCAGTGAGATGTCATTGGGCCGCACACAGAGTTTGTAGGACCCGAGCTTCGAGGTGTCCAAGCTCAAGTTGACACTTGTGCCATTCACTTTGGTGTTGCCAGGTGTGGAGCCAGCGAGGGAGAAGACGTTCGTTACACCCATGAATGATGCGATGGAGGCACTGGCGGGGGAATCGTAGATTTGGGTCGGCGTGCCGTACTGCACGATGCGCCCATGTTGCATCATGGCTATGTTGTCGGCCAATGCGAGCGCTTCCGTCTGATCGTGCGTCACGTAGACGCTCGTCAGCCCTGCTTCCTGCTGAATTCGCCGAAGCTCATTCCGCAGCCGCTCTCGGAGTTGCGCGTCGAGGTTGGACAGCGGCTCGTCAAGGAGCATGATTGCCGGACTCATTGCGAGGCTCCGTGCGAGGGCGACGCGCTGCATCTGGCCGCCAGAGAGCAGTGACGCCCCGCGCTGGCTGAACTTTTCGAGCCCGGTCAGTTCGAGAACCTCGTTGACGCGCTGCTTGATTTGTTGCGAACTCTTTCGTTGTCGCTGCAGCGGGAAGGCGACGTTTTCGAACACGGTCTTATTCGGCCACACCGCATAGGACTGGAAAACCATGCCCACGTTTCGCTTGTTCGGCGGGAGATTCACGCGCCCGGCGCCATCGAAGACTGTTCGTCCGCCAATGGCAATGCGTCCATCAACCGGATTCTCGAGCCCGGCGATGCATCTCATCGTGCTCGTCTTGCCGCAGCCGGATTCTCCCAGTAGAACAAGGGACTGACCATCGGGAACCTCGATCGACACGTCGTCTACAGCAACGAAATCCTTGTATTTGAGAGTCAGGCCGGATATCTCGATGTGCATTCACAGCTCCTATGCTGATCCGAATTTCGGCCGGTCCGTAGATCTACGAGAGCATTTTGCGCTCACCAGAAATACTCGGTGCATGCAACCCTAGAGGAATAGTCCTCGGATTTCCAACCCCTCCTCTCCGGGTTCTGATCCGCGCAAACGCCCCGGCTGTGCTATGGCGAACAATTCCCGTCGCCCAAGTTGCAGCGGTCAAGGTATCGTTGCATCCGAGTTGTATACAACTACTGACTTGCGCACCACGAGCATGGGGAGAAAGAGATGCCAAATCATGAAGCACAGGACCAACTGACCAGCTTGCGTCCCGACGTCATAGTGGTCGGTGGTGGCAACGCGGGATTCACAGCCGCGCATGCAGCCGCTACCCGGGGTCGCTCCGTCGTCCTCTTGGAGAAAGCCGCGGAAGGGATGGCTGGAGGAAATAGCTTTTACACCGCCGGCGCAACCCGCATCGTGCACGGCGGCCTGGAAGACATCCGCGACCTCGTTGATGAGGACGAGCGCCACACAATCACGACGCTGCCCCCGTACTCCGAAGAGGAGTACCTCGCCGACCTCGAAAAGGTCACCGAGGGCAAGAACGACCCGGAACTGTCAGCCGTCCTGATTAGCGAGAGCCAGGCCACTCTTCGTTGGCTGAAGGACCTCGGGTTGAGGTACCGGCTCATGTACGAGCGTCAGGCGTACGAGCGGCCGGACGGTAGCTACCTGTTCTGGGGCGGGCTCCACGTGGGCAACGTTGACGGCGGGGAAGGCCTGATCCGGGACCACACTCGGGTAGCTAACGACTTGGGCATCGACATTCGTTACGAACATGACGTGGTCGACCTCCTCGTTGAGGAGGGACGAGTAGTTGGAGTACGGGTTGACTCGAACGACGGCAGCGGGATTGAGTTGCGAGCCGATTCGGTGATTCTCGCTGCAGGAGGCTTCGAAGCCAATGCGGAGTTGCGCGAGCGTTATCTCGGGGATGGGTGGGCCAAGGCGAAGGTGCGGGGAACGCCGTACAACACTGGTCGAATGTTGGAAGCGGCGCTTGATATCGGTGCGGTGCGCGGCGGCGACTGGCATTCCTGCCACAGCGTGCAGTGGGATGCGTTCACGCCGACCAATGAGAGCAACCGCGAGCTCACCAACCGGTTGACTCGGCAGAGCTATCCGCTCGGCATCATCGTCAACCTTGACGGGCAGCGGTTCCTCGACGAGGGGGCCGATTTCCGCAACTACACGTATGCGAAGTACGGCAAGGAGATTCTGAAGCAAAGGGGCTCTGTCGCGTATCAGGTCTTTGACGCCGGGCTTCGCCCGATGCTGCGGGTGGAAGAATACGACATGCCCGGCGTCTCGGTAGAGGTTGCTGACACCATCGAAGAACTGGCGTCAAAGATTGACGTGAACCCGGAAGCCCTAGCGCGGACGGTTCGAGACTTCAATTCGTCCATCGACCGCAGCGTACCCTTCGACCCAACGGTGAAAGACGGTCGATCAGCAAACATCGCACCACGTAAGAGCAACTGGGCGTCCCCCATCGAGAGCGGCCCGTTCTATGCGTTCGCGGTTACGTGCGGCATCACTTTCACTTTCGGAGGGCTCAAGTCCGATGAGCACGGTCGAGTGGTCGACGCTAAGAACTTGCCGATTCCGGGACTTTTCGTCTGCGGCGAAATGCTCGGGGGACTGTTCAGTAACAACTACCCGGGCGGGACCGGTCTCGCGGCCGGTATGGTGTTCGGCCGTCGGGCCGGATCGCTAGCATAGGTGCAACCGGGCCGTGATGTTGTTTATCGGGCCGCACCGATGAACCGGTAAGAAGGCGCTGAACAATTGACTCAGAAAGATGCGAGGACTGGTCTCGACGGCGTCGTTTCCTATTACGACGGTCGTGCAAAGCGGGGCAACACGACCGACGCAGTTACAGATGCGGTCAGGGAAGCCATCCTCGATTCAGTTCTGCCGCCGGGCACCTGGTTGCGTGAGGATGCCATCGCGGAGACGCTCTCGGTAAGCCGCACGCCTGTCAGAGAGGCGATCCGCAGGCTGGCAGACGAAGGCCTGGTCACCCGGACGAGCCATCAAGGTTCGGTCGTCGCGTCGATTTCGATCGAAGACTTGCTCGCTGTGTATGTCGTGCGGCAAACCCTAGAAGGGCTGGCCGCACGGCTAGCTGCTCAGCGCCCCACACCCGATCTACTTGAACAATTGACGGATGCGAACGAACAGCTCAAAGCCGCGGGAGTTCGAGGTGATGCGGAAGGGTGCAAGGCCGCGAACCTTCTGTTCCACAGGCGGTTACGCGACTATGTTGCAAATCCGTACCTCCAGCGCTTTGGTACGCAGCTCGACCATATGATTCGCCGATTTCATGGCACTACTTTCTCTCAGCAGGGGCGCTCCGAGGAGGGTGCGGCGGAACACGATGCGATCATCGCCGCGATCGCGGCTCGCGACCCATCGGCGGCGGAAGCGGCTGCAAAGCTGCACATGAAAAACGCAAGAAATATTCGCCTAAGCATGCTCATTGATTGACCGCGATGTGCGAATGTTCGAACACGAAAAGGTGTTGCTCTGCCGCCGAAATTCGGTCAGCCACCTCATGGGAGTCGCCGCCGCCGGCAATCCCTTTCAGGGTCGGTTATGACCGGAATTTCGGCGGCGGCCCGCTATGGCAGGGGGGTCGCGCTGCTTCGTCAGTCGAATGAAGCGCTCACGCCGCAGCCGCATCACCTGAATGGCGCCCATCCTTTCGGATGGGCGCCATTCAGGTGACGAACGCTAGTTAGCCATCTCCTCCAGCAATTCCTTCTCCTCATCGGCCAGCGGGTGCTCCGGCAGCCCCGCCGCCAACTGCCGCACCCACGGCGCCAACTCCGGTCCGAGGTCCTCGCGGGCCAGCGCCAGCTGCAGCACCGACTTGATGTAGTCCACCCGGTCGCCGGTGTCGTAGCGGCGGCCCTTGAACACCACGCCGTATACGCCGCCGCTGGTCTCGTCGGCGGCAAGCACCTGCAGCGCGTCGGTCAGCTGGATCTCGCCGCCCTTGCCGGGCGGGGTGACTTCGAGAATGTCGAAGATCTCGGGACGCAGCACGTACCGGCCGATGATGGCCAGGTTCGACGGGGCATCCTCGGCCGACGGCTTCTCGACCAGGCCGGTGACGCGAACCACGTTCGGGTCATCCGTCTCCTCGACCGCGGCGCAGCCGTACAGGTGGATCGACTCGGCCGGCACCTCCATCAGCGCGATAATCGTGGTCTGACGCCGCTGGCTCTCCTCGATCATCGGGGTGAGCAGCTCGTCGCGCTCGTCGATCAGGTCGTCACCGAGCAGCACGGCGAACGACTCGTCGCCGATGTGCTTGCGGGAGCGCAGCACCGCGTGACCGAGGCCCAGCGGGTCACCCTGGCGCACGAAGTGGATGTCGGCCAGCGTGTTGGAGTGGTTCACCCGCGACAGCTTGGTGTGGTCACCCTTCTTCTCCAACGCGATCTCCAGCTCGGTGACGCGGTCAAAGTGGTTGGCCAGCGCGTTCTTGTTGCGGCCGATAATCATCAGAATGTCATCGAGACCGGATGCCGCGGCCTCCTCGACCACGTACTGGATGGCCGGCTTGTCGACGACCGGAAGCATCTCTTTCGGCATGGCCTTGGTGGCCGGTAGGAAGCGGGTGCCGAGTCCTGCTGCAGGAATGACGGCCTTGGTGATTGGTGCGATGTTGTCCCTCATACGGGGGAGGCTATCGCGAGTTTATGTCGATTAGGTAACCGGCGGTGGAACATTTTGTCTACCCCGCAATCGGGGGACACAAAATGTCGCATAACAGGGGGACACGGATGTCGCGCCCGATAACCTCTTCAACATGATGTCGCGCCAGCACCGCATGTTGCTCGGCGCCCTGCTCGCGCTTCTCGCCGTCTTGCTCATGGTGGCGTTCTGGCCCACCCCGGTTGATCGCGCTATCCGTGGCGACCTCGACGGTGTTCTCGGCTGGCTGCACGGCATCGGAGTTCCGGCGTGGATCAACTACACGCTCGTCGAGTTCACGTCGAACATCCTGCTGTTCGTGCCGCTCGGCGTGCTCGTCGCGACGCTGTCGACCGCCATACCGGTGGTTGCCGCCACCGTTGCAGGATTGGCCATGTCGCTGTCCGTCGAACTGGGCCAGTACCTGCTGTTGCCCGCGCGTGCGGCGACTGGAGCCGACGTGATCGCCAACACCGCCGGAGCCGCCCTCGGCGGGGCACTCGTGTGGTTCCTGCGCCGCCACTCCGCCGGTCGAGTGCGCCGTGTGCGGAGCCGAAGATCTCTCTCCTCTAAACTGAGTGGGTGAAGCGGTCGCCTAAGAAGAACGTATGGACAGCGTTGCTTTCGCTGACCAGACGCTTCCGTAAGACGTCGCGTTCCCGCAAGCCGCCGGCTCGCCGGCGAACTGCCGCTTGGTTGCGCGACCCCGATCGCTACGGCGGATAGATCTTCCCCAACCGAGCTGCGTCTGGTGGCATGATCGGTGACGTGACCGAGCGCCTGATGCTCCTCGATACCGCGTCGCTGTACTTCCGCGCCTTCTACGGCGTGCCCGACAGTGTCCGCGCCCCGGACGGCACCCCGGTGAACGCCGTGCGCGGGCTGCTCGACATGATCGCGAGACTGGTCACCGACTTCAAACCCACCCAGCTGGTCGCCTGCTGGGACGACGACTGGCGCCCGCACTGGCGCACCGAGCTGATCCCGAGCTACAAGCTGCACCGCGTCGCGCAGCTGGTGCCCGGCGGCGTCGATATCGAGAAGACCCCGGAACTGCTGCAGGTACAGATCCCGATGATCCGCGAGGTGCTCGACGCGTTCGGAATCATCGTGATCGGAGCGGCGCAGCATGAGGCGGATGACGTGATCGGCACTCTCGCCGAGCAAGCCGACTCCCCGGTGGACATCGTCACCGGGGACCGAGACCTATTCCAGCTGGTCGACGACGCCCGGCAGGTGCGCGTGATCTACACGGCGCGCGGCATGAGCCGGCTTGAGTTCGTGACCGACGACGTGATCCGGTCGAAATACGGTATCAGCCCGAGCCAATATGTGGACTTCGCCGTGCTGCGGGGTGACACCTCCGACGGTTTGCCAGGCGTCTCGGGCATCGGAGAGAAGACAGCTGCCGGTCTGCTGCGGCAGTTCGGCGACCTGCGCGGGATCGTGGCCGTGGCCAACAATCGGGATGTTCCGTTGTCGGCGGCGATCAGGATGAAGATTCACGCAGCCGCCGACTACATCGCCGCCGCGCCGACGGTTGTTGAGGTCGTGCGTGATCTTGACGTTGGCAGCCACGACGCTCGGATTCAGCCACCCTCGGAGCAGCGCCGGAGTCGCATCGAGCGCCTGGTGCTAAAGCGGGGCTTGGGCGGTTCCGCGAGCCACGCGCTCCGTGCGCTCGACACAGTCACGCCCTAACAGCCGCGATCGCGAAAGGGCGAGCGAAGTCACCGAATAGCTCAGCAACCGATGCGATGCCCGATGTGCTCGTTCGAGGGTCGTCGTTATGGCCGCAACTATCAGGACCTTTTTCCTCGGGGAGTAGGCGATGCCCTACGCATGATCGACGGCGATAACACCTTGTGATCACCTACCTATCGTGCGGCAGGTCGCTTCCGTCAGCAGTCGGCGCCGACAGTGATGGGTCTGCCACGGAAAGCCCGGGCACATCATCGAATCGAGGCGTCTCCGCTAGCGATTAGAATCAAGTGGGGGTCATCTGAGTCCTTGTCATATTTCGCGGTCGGAGGGGCAGGAAGTGAATCGGCTGCGGTTTGTTCGGGTGAGGGCGGCGTGAGTGGCGATCACACGTCGCAACGCTCATTGCGCACGTCTCATCCTCAGCGCTCATACGTAGGGCGACTCGCACATGTTGATGCGCTCCGCGCGTTTGCGGTAATGCTCGTGGTGATCGCGCATGCAGGATTTGGTCACATTGTTCCTGGCGGCAGCGGCGTCACGATCTTCTTCGTAATCTCTGGGTTCGTGATCACCCTCGCGTTACTTAGGGAACGTGAGCGAACCCAATCGTTTGACTTGGCGGGGTTCTATGTTCGCAGAGCACTCAAACTGGCGCCCCCATTTTTCATCGTCATTGTTGTTCCGACCCTCATCTACTCAATCTCCAACGAGATTTCTTGGGCCGACTTCTTGAGTCAAGTTCTGTTCGTATTCAATTGGATGTATTCGGCCGGCAATTCTCAGGTCTTACCGGGCTCCGAAGTCGTCTGGAGTCTGTCTATTGAGGAACAGTTCTACATAGTCTTCGCCTTGATCTGGGTCGTTACGTATCGCTTGAAGGCCTATCTTCCAGTCTTGCTCGGGCTTTCGTTGGTCGGAGCAATCGTGCCTCTTGTGATCCGAATTGGGATCACGATGGGCGGGGTGGATCACCTTCGCACCTACTACGGCACAGATACGCGCGCAGATGGAATCGCCCTCGGGATTCTCGCTGCGGTGATCTACTGGAAGTCAGTGTCGGGAACGCTGAACCCGAGAATCGTGAAATGGCTGGCCACGAATTGGACCGTCGCCGGCGCGATTGTCTTTTACTTGTTGTCTCTTGCGCTGCGTGACGATGTCTTTCGCGAGACCGTTAGGTACTCGATGCAAGGATTATCTGCAGCGTTAGTCATCTTGTACGGCCTTCTGCGTTCTCAGGGCACGGTGCGACAGGTAATTCAACGGATCGCCGAGACGCGCCTTGTACAGCTACTTGGCTTAGCGAGTTACAGCATCTATTTGGTTCACCTGCAGGCTAGCGTGATCCTTTCCGCGATGGTCGGTGACGCACTTGACCCCGTTTTTCTATCGGCCATACAGATCGCGAGCGGCACCGTAATTGGCGTCCTCATTTGGGCGGTCGTCGAACGCCCAGTGGAACGCTGGAAACGGCGCCGACGGGGCCACAGGGTGCAGTCCCAAACTAAACATGCGGCGAGTTAGGACGTGACTCGTCGGTCGCCCACCCACGCTCGCGGGGCTAGCTCTTCTCGGATCAATACGTTCGCCGTTGCGCTCGTTGTGATCTCCATTTTTACTCCATCGATCGAATCCGTGGTGGGCGGAACGTTCATCGGTTTCGTGGACGACGCGATTGCGCTCTCGCTGGGCGTGGGAGTGCCACTCGGCGCCGTTCTCCAAGGGCGCGGACTGCGAGCAATCCCAGGCGGGTGGGCGTTCGCCGTGTTTATCATCATGGGAATCTTTAGCTCCGTCGCGAACGGGGTTCCAACAGAACACGCTTTGGAAGCCGTGCTGCTTGCCGTGAAGATGCCGCTGCTGGCTTTCGGAATTGCCCAACTCGACTGGTCAGAAACCGACATGAGGAAGATCGCCCGTCTGGGTGTTTTTCTGGGACTCTTTGTTGGCTTGTTTGTGCTCGTGAACGGCCTTGTCGGGCGAATCTGGGCGACCGTTCTTTCTGGCCAACTCAACTATGTGGACTACCGATACGGGTTGCTCTCGCTGCAAGGTCCCTTTTCGCACCCGCTCGTCCTCGGAAACTTTGCAGCAATCCTCGTAGTGATGATCCTGAGCACACGCGTTCTCCTGCCACAAATCCGCTGGACAAGAGTCGCTCTTGTCGCGGTGTGTGCCTCTGTCCTCTTCAGCTTCCGAAGAACCGCAATTGCCGGGGCCATCGCAGGCGCGACTGCTGCGCTGCCCACAAAATACCGCGGCCGGGCGGTGCTCACATTTGTGATTTTGGTTCCTGTCGTTCTCTTGCTCCTCCTTGACGAGATCATTGCAACCATCCAAACGACAGTCTTCGCTTATGTCGAAGGAGCAGCGTCGGCCGCTCGCTCAGTTCTCACGATCGACTCAATGCATGTGGCCAATGAGCATTTTCCTCTCGGGGCAGGGTTTGCCCGGTTCGGCAGTTACCTAGCGTCGGTTCACTACAGTCCGGAGTACGTGGAGCGCGGATACCCAGCAATTTGGGGGCTCGGGTATGAGCCCGGCACCGGGATGTTCCTTACGGACACGCAGTGGCCAGCCATCATCGGCGAGTCTGGATGGATAGGCGGAGCCTTCTTCGCGATCTTCCTTATTTGCATTCTGCTCCAGGCCCGCCGGTTGGCTTCTGCGCAAGCTGTCGAGGACGTCTGGCTCGGTCGCGTAGTAATAGGTGTTCTCATCCATTTGGCGATTGCGTCATTGGCGGTTCCCGTTTTCACATCTACGCCGGTGGCACCCATGTTCTACATGCTGGTGGGCTGCTTAGGTTCTCGAACCGCTTCCCTTGCTGCGTTGAAGCGTCCGAGGTTGAGTACGCGTCCCGAGCGAGTAAGAACATCTGTGCCCTACAAATCACGCAATGGATTGGCCCGGGAAGACTGAGATGCAAGAGACCAACCTTTTCGGTATGAAGGTGCACGCGAGCTCCTTCGACTCCGCTGTACAGCGTGTGGCGGAGCTGTCACGCTCGAGCGAGCCTTCGCTCGTCGTGACGCCGAACGTCGACCATTTCCTTCGGTGGCAACGAGAGCCAGAGTTCAGGGAATTGTACTCGGGCGCGTCATTGACGGTATTAGACGGAATGCCGCTTGTGTGGCTTTCGTCTCTCCTGCACTCCGACCGACCCGCGCGGGTTACCGGAGTCGACCTGTTGGGAGCGGTGTGTGCTGTGCCGGGTGTGAACCTCGCCATAATCGGCGGTGCGGCGGGCGTTGCGGAAATTGCCGGAGCGAATCTGGTTCGTCAGAACCCCGGTTTGGGAGTAGCTCTCGCTTCGTCGCCCGAGTTGAGCGACCTCACGTCTGACGAATGGCTCGAGTATGTAGCGATGACCCTCCGTGGAACCCCGAATCTCGTCGTGGCGTTGTGCGTAGGTTCCCCGAAGCAGGAGGCGCTTTACGCGCGTCTCGCACCGAGGATTGGCCATGGCGTCTTCATGGGAGTCGGGGCGGCCGTCGACTTCTACGCAGGCCAAGTGAAACGAGCGCCACGGTGGATGCAACGCTCAGGACTTGAGTGGACATTCCGACTCGCTCAAGAGCCGAAGCGGCTGTGGAGGCGTTATCTTGTGGACGACATTCGGATTGTCAACTACTTCGTCCGCGCATTCGCTCTGCGCGCGAGATCCATCAAGGGTCGGGAACCGCGCGGTCGGCGGCGTTATATCGACACCGTCTATCAAGTGGGGCCGCATCCGCTCTCGCAAGGTGGAATCGCTTCGGTGATCGCTGAGTATATGGAGATGGCGGACGAGCAGCTTGACATGAAGCTCTTGCCAACCTGGCTTCCCAATCGCCCCGTCAAGTCGCTGACTATGAGCATTGCAGCAGTCGGTCGTCTCCTTCTTCAAAAGCGGCGAGGAGTGGTGGTTCACTCTCACCTCAGCGAGTTTGGCAGTTTCGCACGTGAGGGCGGGATAGCTGTGGTCGCTTCACTGCTTGGGTACGCGACGGTCGTTACTCTGCACGGTGCCGCTTTTCCGGAGTTCGCCAGCAAGCATAAGTGGCTCGCAAGAGTGGTCTTGCGAAGGTGCCAGACCGTGCTCTGCTTGGGTATCAAGCATGAGTCGATCGTCAGGGATCTAGTCCCTAACGTGGAGACTCGGTTGATCCTTAATCCTGTTCAAGCCAACGACCTTCCAGCTCTTTCGGGCGTCAACCCGGCTCAGAGATTCGAGTCTCCTACTGTGTTGTTTGCGGGGGAGGTTGGGCTGAGGAAGGGTTTCGACCGCCTGCTCTCCTCCTGGGAGCGCGTGCTGCTCGCGGTTCCTGACGCAAAGCTGGTCGTGTGCGGTCCTCTCGCGGACGGGTTCACATCCGAATTGGGTCCGAACGTGGAATATCGCGGCTTGTTGCCCCGTAGCGAAACGCGGGCCTTGATGAGCAGGGTGGCAGTCACTTGCCTCCCGAGCCGAAGCGAAGTGCTCCCAATGACCATCCTCGAGAGCCTTGCCGCGGGGACACGCGTGGTGGCAACGGAAGCAGGCGAGTTCGAGTCCTTCGAAGGAAGCCGAGGAATTCGGTGGATCAAGCCGACGGAGAACGTCACAGCGGACCTTGCTCATGCCTTGGTGGATTCGCTCAGTAGCGAGGCTCAGGAGGAAGAGAAAGAGTTAGCTCGCGAGTGGGTGCAGCTGCACGCCTCCCGGGCAGCCGTCCGGGCTCAGAGCTTGAACGCCTACGAAAATGCGCTGCGAAAGAAAAAGAGATCGGCTGGCGCCCGTATTGCCGTCAAGTAAAGGACATGCAGTCTTGAACACCGTTTCCGTTGTCATCCCGTCGTTCCAGCGAATCGATCGACTGTCCCCGCTACTACAAGCCTGGTTAGATCAGGAACCAGACCAAGTAGTGATCATCCTGGACGGTCCTCACGTTGGATACCGCGAGCGGCTCGGGCACTTGCTGGATGATTCGAGGGTGGTAGTCAGAGAGCTGCCACAGAATGTCGGATTGGCCTTGGCCCGGATCGAGGGGCTCAAGCTCGCAACGCAGGACATTGTCCTTATTGCAGATGACGACGTTGTGCCCATGCCTGGCTTGCTCGATGGGCACAGAGGCAATCACGCTGCGGGAAAGGTTGATGTTGTTGTCGGCTATATGCCCGTGGCCGTGGGGGCCTCTCGATCAAGGGATGAATCCGCCACGCGTTTGTACGCAAGAGAATATGAAGCGGAGACACATCGCTGGGAGGCCGACCCGGGCCGGATTCTAGATGGACTGTGGAATGGGAATGTGAGTATCTCCCGGTCCGCTTATCTAGCGGCTGAGGAACTCCTGCCATCTATTGACCTTAGATATAACGAGGATCTCGACCTTGGGCTGAGGCTCAAGGCGGCCAATGCAGTCGCCATTTTCGATCGCACACTTGAAGCGAGGCACATGCACTCGCGATCCTTCGAATCATTCTTAGGGGAGTCCGTGTCGAGAGGAGCCTCGGTTGCTCGGTTGCGACATCGGTGGGGTGAGCTGCCTCCCCAACTTGAGAATTTGGTGGCGCCCTCGCCTGTAAGCCTCGCTGGAGTTGCTGTTCGGATCGGATCGGCCGTTTCCGAAGATGCGCTGAAAATGCTGCTAGCACGGCTCTACCAAATTGCCGGCCGTGTGCATGCATGGAAGGTTCAGGATCACGCGGCGCGGCTCGCGCGACGGATCCTCGCATATCGTGCCTATCGCGATTCTGCAAAGGCGACGTCTGTGGATTTCGCGGGCTAGTGCAGATCGTTCGATTCATACGTCTAGCGCTCGGTTACGCCGCGAATCCACTCGCCGCGTTTATTGCCGGACCGATCCTTGCCAGAGTTTTGGGACCCGAAGCGCGGGGGGAATTAGCCGCGGCGACAAGTGCTGTGATTCTCGTGACCGTGATATTCGCGACGGGCCTTCCCGATTCTCTCGCGCTGACGTCGGCGAAACAGGGCACCCGTTTGACGTCATTTCTTGCACGGCACAGATGGCGAATCGCTATGGCTAGCGCACTCGCTTCAGGCGCGGCACTGCTGCTCGGTGCCACGCTATTTGGTGACCAACCTAGCGCCTCGAGCGTGATGGTAGCGGGCGCCCTTGCCTTGCCCTTGCTAATAACGATAGAGATCGCTCGTGGTTATTCCGTCGGAACAGGAACCTTCGCAAGAATCCAAGCCGAATCGTATGTGTCAAACTTTGGGCGGCTGGCGTGCATTGCGGTGCTCGCCGCCGCCGGGGCGCTCACGGCACTGTCAGCGGGCATAGTCACGCTAGTGCTGATGCTACTCGGCGGCTGTTTTCTCTTTCTCCGACGTGGCAGATTTACGCTGCCTACGCGAGACCTTGTAACCCACAGCGGGCATGGCGCACGACCGGAGGCGAAGGATGAGCGGCGTGTAGCACTGCGCTACTGGGCAGGCACCGTAGCAACTCAGGCGAACGCCCGGCTGAGCCAGGTGCTCATTCTCCCATTGTCTGGAGCTGCTCAGGTGGGCTATTTTGCGGTTGCTCTATCGCTGATGCAGGTTCTTTCACTAATGGCATATTCCTTGAGAGTGTTTCTCTTTCGAAACGCAGCACGCGATGCCACGGGCGCGCTCGTGGCAAGAGCCACTCGTCTCATGCTCCCAAGTGTCATCCTTGCAGTCGGAGTAATGGAGCTTGTGGCTGAACCGGCCATACACCTGCTGTTCGGTCCGAGCTTCAACGAGGCCATTCCGATTCTGCGTTTCCTGCTGGTCGCCGTTGTGCCAATGATTGCCGCTGGGATCCTGGGGGCGGGACTCTCTGGTGCCGGGAAACAAGGCACATTCGCTCTTGGAGAATGGGTTGCGTTTGGGGTTGGCACATTGTGCTTAGTCCTTCTCGCGCCCGCTCATGGAGGAGTCGGCGCCGCACTTGCCGTTCTCGCAACATACATAACATCCTGCGGCTGGTCCCTGATTGCGCTCAGTCGAGCAACAGGTACTCCTCTGCGAGCGTTCTTTTGGGTCCGGCGATCCGACATCCAGTGGCTAATGCATCAACTCAAGCGAAGGAATTAGAGTGATCCGCTCACACGTCGAAATCGAGACTCTCAATCACCGCGCACGCGCCACTCTCAAGAACTGGATTAGCGACGTGGACGTCGCACTGGTGGACTTTCCTTCCCATCGCAATGCCGGCGACAGTCTGATTTACATGGGCCAGATGGCTCATTTCCAAGCGTTGAACGTGCGTGTGAAGTATCTCGCCGACTCGGGGCGCTACCGGGCAAGGGACTTGAAGAGGCGACTTCCCTTTGGTCCCATCCTGATCCAAGGAGGGGGCAACATGGGCGATCGCTGGGTGGAGATGCAGGAGTTCCGAGAGAAGGTCATTGCAGAGAATCGCGATCGCCCGATTATTCAGCTTCCTCAGAGTCTCGATTTCAGCAGTCCGGCCAAGGCTGATCAAGCTCGCAAGGTCTACGAATCGCACCCGGATCTCACTCTCCTCTTTCGCGAGGATCGAAGCCTCAAGAGGGCGCGGGAGCTTTTCCCGAATACCCAGTCATACTTCTGCCCCGATCTGGCGCTGGGAGCTGGGCCGATCGCCGAAACTGCACCACCTGAAGTTGACGTGCTGTTCCTTATCCGCGACGACTCAGAATCCGCAGGGCATCTAATCCCCCGAGTTCGAGCTGGGACCACATCCGCGACAACGGACTGGCGTCTAACCTCGGCGAGTTCGCTCTCTTGGCTTGCACAACGCGCTCCCGGGATTGTCGCTCGGAGGGTCCCTTCGCTTCTCGACCCGGCGTACCCATTGCTCGTCCACAATTACCGGCGGATGGCGGACATAAACATGCGAAATGCCATACGTGTGCTCAGCATGGGTCGCGTAATTGTGACCGACCGCTTGCACGCAACGGTACTGGCGGCACTGCTTGGTAGGCCGGTCATCGCGCTCGACAACTCCACAGGCAAGGTGTCAGCAGTTCACAGCAATCTGCTCAAGGACATCTCGAATGTCCGCATTGCGCCGAGTGGTGAAGCGGCACTACAACTCGCATACGAACATCTCCGCTGACAGAATCGCGCGGTCGGCCTTCATCGCCGAATGTCGATGTCGTAATGCGCGTATGGGCAGCGCTGCAGGTGGGAACGACCTCGATCTGTGCATTGGCATGGCCAGGACTAGATAGCCAACACATTCGCAGTGGCATCGAGGGCTGAGCGCTCCACCCCGCAGAATGCTTTCTCCGCTTCGTTTGCTAGTCGGGCGGTTTATTTATGCGTCGACACACCTCTTCCGAAGAAACACCGCAATCTGCACAGCGAGATTCGATGGAGCTTGCATATATGCCGTTAGTAGGCGCCATCTGGATCGAGAACGGCTTTCACTGTGCGCCAAAGGATGACCAGGTCTCCAGTGATGGACCAATTCTCTACGTAGTACAAATCGAGGCGCACAGAATCCTCCCACGACAAGTTAGAACGTCCGTTTACTTGCCACAGCCCGGTTATCCCCGGTTTGACCAAGAATCGGCGATGCATGCTGTCCTCGTATAGCTGGACTTCGCGCTCCAACGGTGGACGCGGGCCAACAAGCGACATGCTTCCCGCGAACACGTTGAGCAGCTGCGGGAGTTCATCAAGACTGAAGCGCCGCAAGATTCGACCGAGCGGCGTGACGCGCGGGTCGTCCTTCATTTTGAACAGCACACGATTGCCTTCGGCGCGGTCCAAGCCTTGCAACTCGCCAAGTCGTTCCTCAGCATTCGCTACCATCGACCGGAATTTCAGCAAATTGAAGACGCTTCCGTTCAGGCCAATGCGGGGTTGGCGAAACAGGACCGGTCCCGGTGAGCTGAGCCGAACTCCGACGGCGATGGCCGCCAGAACTGGCGAGAGAAGAACAATCAGGAGACTTGACCCGGCCAAGTCAAACGCGCGCTTGGTAAATTGTTTGCGTCCCTCGTAGCGCGGAATCTCGACATGGATGAGGGGAAGGCCCGCGACTGGTCGGGTGTGGATCCGTGGTCCACCGATGTCCGTGAGTCCAGGCGCGACGACCAGATGCTGTCGGCCTGGTTCTAACTGCCAGCTAAGTTCTTTGATCCCGCGCGGCGTGAGTTCTTCCGAACTCGTGATCGCGACAGTGTCTGCGCCGCTGGTTTCGAGCGACTCCATCGCTGAGGAGATAGGGCCGAGCACTGGCACATTCGTTCCGGCGAGGTGCCGCGAACCCGACGGGACACAGGCGCCCACAACTCGATAACCTGCCGCCGGGAATCGCGTCAACTCGCGAGCGATATGTGTTGCCGTGAGTTCCGATCCGACGAGAAGTACTTTCGTGCTGTACCGACCTTTGGAGCGCTGGACGATAAGCCATTGGCGCCACAGCCAGCGGGTGAAGCACAGCACAACAATGCCGATGGGGAATGCAAGCAGGATGTAGCCGCGAGCAAGGTCGAGCTTGATGAGGAACGCGATGATTGCAACCAAGCCGAACAGCTGCATGCTCGCTCGTGCGATTAGCGCGTACTCGGTGGAACCCGTGCCGATGATGCGAAAACCCCGTGTGCCGAACGCCTGAAGCGCGAGCATCCACGCGACGACAAGGCCAAGAGAAATGGCGGTGTAGTTGATCGCTAGGTGCGTGCGGTCGCCGGTGAAGGCCGCGTCGGCGGTCTCAAAACCGAACCACAGCAGCTGCACGCCGAAGACCACCCAGATGACCGCCAGCAAGTCGGTGAGCAACAGACGGCTAGCGTAGACATCCCGCCAGTCACGTGATTGCGCAGTGGATTCTGCTTGCTCTGCCGTCGCTGAAGATGGGTGACTCACGGGGACCTCGGGGTAACGTCCTGCAAATATGACAGGGACTCAACGTCCCCGAGTTACATGCTACGCCGTGAAAGGAAACGATTCTCACCTGTGAGGTGCCCGGGTTTTCCGGGGCACGCGTTTGGGATTAGCTGTGTCGGCGGCGCTCGTACGGGATGCGGTCGGCGAAGACCCGTTTGTAGACGGCTGAGCCGACGAGTAGGCCCACGGTCAGTACGAGGCTTCCGATCATGATCGCAATTGCGGCGACGGTCCAAGGGTCGATCGTGGGCACTGTTTCCTCCGGGGTCATCATCAAGGGGCTTTCCAGTCCGTTTGGTGTGCTTGCGCCCGGGTAACGCTTGCTTTCAGCCACTATCGGTAAGAGCTGAGGATATGTAAGTAAGTGTACCGAGAAAGTTGGTGAGGGGTTTCGAGACGCTCGCTGGCGGCGGATTCACGCGGTCAGTGCATCACCGGTTGGTTTCGATGGGTTCGAGAGTAGCCTGTCGAGGACTTCGGCGGGGGTGTGCCAGCCGTGGCGTTTGCGGGGTCGGGCGTTGAGTTCGGCGGCGACGTTCTCGAGGATGCCGGGGCCGTGGACGGAGAGGTCGGTGCTCTTCGGGAAGTATTGGCGCAGCAGCCCGTTGGTGTTCTCGTTCGAGCCGCGCTGCCAGGGTGAGTGCGGGTCGCAGAAGTAGATGTCCATGCTGGTGGCCAGGCTGATCTCCTGGTGCCGGGCCATCTCCGAGCCCTGGTCCCAGGTCAGCGACCGGCGCAGCTGTTCGGGCAGGGACTGCATGGCGGGGATCATCGCGTCGGCGACGGTGCGGGCGGTGTGATCGCCGGGCAGGTGCAGCAGCATCACGAACCCGGTGCTGCGTTCCACCAGGGTGCCGATCGCGCTGTTCGAGGCGGTCGAGCCGATGATCAAATCGCCCTCCCAGTGCCCCGGGACGGCGCGGTCTTCCACCTCGGCGGGGCGTTCGCTGATCATCACCATGTCCTTGATCGGCCCGCCGCGGCTGCCGGAGTCGTGCGGTTTGCGCAACGCCCGACCGGTGCGCAACGCCAACGCCAGCTCGGCGCGCAGGGCGCCGCGGCCCTGGACGTAGATGGTTTGGTAGATCGTCTCGTGGGACACGTGCATCTCCGGGTCATCGGGGAACTCCAGCCGCAACCGGCCGGCGATCTGTTCCGGGCTGTAACGCTTGCGCAGCAACGCCCGAACCTTCCGACGCAAGGGTAACCGGGTCAGCTTCCGCGGCTTCGGCCGCCGGCCACGCCGGTCGGTCAGCGACTGGGCAACGGTGGCCCGGTAGCCCTGACCGGTCCGGTTCCGGGCCAGTTCCCGGGAGATCGTCGACGGGTCACGGCCCAACACGGCCGCGATCTCCCGGCCGCTCTGCCCAGCGGCGTTCCGGACCGCGATCTCCTCCCGCTCCTGGAACGTCAGCCGGGCACGGGGCACTGGCGCTGTCCGCGCCGATTCGGGGATCACCCCGCCAGCCTCCCGGAACCAGCGGTATCCGGTCGGCCGGGACACGCCGACGCCGAGCGCCGCATTGGTCACCGACAGCCCGGACCGCACCCCTTTCCAGAACAAGCTCCGCACCTGAAACGGGTAGCCGGGACGAGCCATCACAACACCTCACAAGTTCGAGGTGATGCACTGACCGCTTGAGCTCAAGGGCGCTCGCTCCTCAACCAGCGAAACCGGGTCACGCGAGTGTTAGGAAGACTCCGGCTGCGTTGAAAGTTGCGTGCGCGACTATGGCTGCGCCCAGACGGTTGGTGCCTGCTGCTAAGGCTCCCAATGCGAGGCCCACCAGGAACGTGGTTAGTGCCGCCGGGATGGAGTAGCCCGTGACGCTGTGCAGCAGCGCGAAGCACACCGCGCTCACAGTGACTGCCACCGGCGTCGCGAGGCGGTTTAGGGAGCGCTGCAGCAGGCCTCGGAAGAAGAGTTCCTCGACGACGGGGGCGATCAGAATCGGGGCGATTAGAACTGCGAACAGCCACCAGCCGTCGTAGACGACCGGGCCAAGGGTTGGCGCGCCCGTCGTTACCTTGCCGTACGCGATCCAGTCAATTACGAAAGCTGCGGTGCGCAGACCTAGACCGACCACCAGGCCGATCAAAACGTCGAGGGCCGTGATGCGCAGACCGAGGTCAAGGGCTAGCGAGCCGCTTCCTCTCGCATGCACGGCGAGGAGCACCGCTCCCAGCAGGGGCAGCCAGACGGCTGCGTATGACAGCGGCGTCGCCCACGGCTCGACCAACGGCAGGGTCGGCATCAGGAGGAGCAACGCGGCGGCGAGGAGCAGGCCGGCCGCGGCATCCGGTAGCCCCCATCGGGCGCGCTGTCGGCTCATGGCGACAGGTTATCGCTCGTTATGTATGACAACATGTTCTGGGCCGGTGGTGAGTGTCTATCGGCATTAGGGGAAAGGGGCGCCTCGGGTGGAGTTGCGCGATTACATACGGATTCTGCGCAAGAGCTGGATCCTGATCGTGCTGCTGACCCTGGTGGGCGTCGGCGCCGCTGCCACGGTCTCGCTGATCCAGACCCCCAAATACAGCGCCACCTCCAAGGTGTTCGTCTCCACGCAGCCGGGCGGCAGCGTATCCGACCTCGCGCAGGGCAACTCGTTCACCGTGCAGCGGGTCAATACCTACTCCGACCTGGTGGCTACCCCGATCGTGCTGCTGCCCGTGATCGCCGAACTCGGCCTCGAGATCTCGGAAGGCCAGCTCGGCGAGGCCATTACCGCGTCAGCTCCTCTTAATACGTCGATCATCGAGATCGCCGTCACCAACTCCGACCCCGTGCTGGCCGCCGACATCGCCAACGCGACTTCGCAGAGCCTTACCAACGTGGTTGACCAGATTGAAAAGCCGCTCGAGGACGACGCGGTCTCGCCGGTGAAGCTCACCCTGGTGCAGCAGGCCACCGTGCCGGCGCTGCCGGTGAGCCCCAACGTGCCGCTGAACATTGCTCTCGGACTGCTCGTCGGCCTCGCGCTCGGCGTGGGACTTGCCGTGCTGCGCGAGGTGCTCGACACCCGCATCCGCAACGAGCGCGACGTCGAGGCGATCACTGACACCGCCATCATCGGCGGCATCGTCTACGACCCGAAGGCCAAAGACCGGCCGCTCATCGTGCACGACGACCCGCGCAGCCCGCGCTCCGAATCGTTCCGCACGTTGCGCACCAACCTGCAGTTCCTCGATGTGGGCCGCGGCGGCCACAGCTTCGTGATCACCTCGTCGGTGCAGAGCGAGGGCAAGAGCACCACCGCGGCCAACCTGGCCATCGCGCTCGCCGACTCCGGCACCAAGGTGCTGCTGGTCGACGCCGACCTGCGCCGCCCCAAGGTCGACGCCTACATGGGGCTCGAGGGCGCGGTCGGTATCACTGACGTGCTCATCGGACGCGCCGAGCTCGCCGACGTGGTGCAGCCTTGGGGCCGCAGCCGCCTGTCGGTGCTGCCCGCCGGCAAGATCCCGCCGAACCCCAGCGAACTGCTCGGCTCGGCCACCATGGCCCGCCTTATCAGCACCCTCGACGCGCAGTACGACGTCGTGATCTTCGACGCCCCGCCGCTGCTGCCGGTGACGGATGCCGCCATCCTGGCCAAGCTCGTCGGCGGCGCGATCGTCGTGGTCGCCGCCGGCCGCACCCACAAGAACCAGCTGACCGGTGCGCTGGCCGCGCTCGAGACCGTGGGCGCCGGCGTCTCCGGACTTGTGCTCACCATGCTGCCCACCAAGGGCCCCGACGCCTACGGCTACGGCAACTACGGCTACGGATACGGCTACCTCGACGACTCCGTCGATGCCACTACCACGACACGCAAGGTGGCGAAGGCCAGGGTGCGGAGAGCCGGGGTCAAGCTGTGACCGGCGTCGGTTCGCCCGAACCGGCCCAGTTCTCGATCCTCACCGTCTGCACCGGAAATGTCTGCCGGTCGCCGCTCGCCGAGCAGCTGCTGCGCGCCGGCCTGCAGGAATGGCCCCAGGTCGCCGTCGCCAGCGCCGGCCTCGCCGCGCTGATCGATCGGCCAATGCCGGAACCTGCGCTCGCGCTGTCCACCGCACTCGGCGGAATCGGCGGCGCCGAGCACCGCGCCCGCCAGCTCGATGAAGGACTCGTGCGAAACGCCAACCTGGTGTTCGCCATGGCGCGCGAACACCGCCGCGGCACCGTCGAACTGCTGCCGCGCGCCAGCCGCGTCACCTTCACGGTGCGCGAGTTCGCCCGGCTCGCCGAGGGACTCACCGTTGCCGACCTGACGGATGTCGCGGCCCTGCCGCTCGACGACGTGGCGGGCCGCTTCGCCGAACTGGTGCGCGTGGTGGCCTCCCGTCGCGGCATGGTCGAGGGTGCGCGGCATCCGGAAGACGACGACGTCATCGACCCATACCGGCAGAGCGACGAGGTGTACCAGCGCTCGGCCGACCAGCTGGTTCCCGCCGTCGGTGTGGTGCTGCGCACGCTGCGACTCGCTGCCACGGTAACGGTCGCGTAATGGCTCGGCGGCGACCTCGGGAAGTCGGCAGCATGCGGCTGTGGGCGATCGGCGGTTTGGTTGCGTTTTTGATAGCGGATGTCGCGTTGGTGGGGTTTGCTCTGTCGGCGAACCAGCCCGCCACCGAGTCCGCCGCAGCCGTGCGGCCGCAAGGGCCAGCCGACTCGGCGGACCCGGCCGCGAAACCTTCGACGTCGCCGACGCCCAGCGCCGAGCCCGCTGCAGACGCCGACGCCGACGCCGACTCCGTTGCCGCAATCACCCCCACCCGGGTGCTCGCCGCCCTGAACGAGGACGTTGCCTGGCGTGTCACCAGCGGCGCCTGCCCCGACGCGGTCGCATCGCCGGAGCTCACCCGCGACGGCGGCGGCAGCTGGGAGAGCACCAATGCCAGCAGACCCACCGGCGTCACCGCGGTGCAGCGCGGCATCGTCAGCAGCGCGCAGGTGGCCTCGTTCATCGGGCTGTCGGACGACGACTGCACTCCCCAGTACGTGCGCACCTTCGTGGCCGGAGACAACTACGGCAGCTACCCCGAGCAGCTGCAGGGCGCCTGGTTCCTGAACCCCGCCGACCCCAGCTACCTGCACACGCCCGGCGCCGACCGCACCGCGCCGTGCGACGCCGCCGTGCAGGTAGCGCCGCGCGACGGCGACAACGCCGCACTTCTTTGCGGCGACAACGCCGTGCACCTCACCGCCGACGGCGGAGAGACCTGGACCGTCGCGGCATCCGTCGGCAGCGCCGTGAGTGTGACCGCGTCGGCCGATGGCTACCTCGCCGCCGCCGTGGGCGAGGAAGACTGCGCCGGCGTGCAATTGCACAGCTTGACCGCTACCGGCGAGGCCTCGGTGAGCGGCTGCTTGCTTCTCGGGGCGGACCCGGCGACCCTGGCCGGCGCCGTTGCGCTGGCCGTCGGCGACGGCACGCTCTGGGTCTGGGCGGGTGACAGCTTCGGCCGCTCCAGCGATGGCGGGGCGACATGGCTCTAGCGCAGCAACATTCCGGTGGCTCGCGGCACCGGGTGCCGCGCCGTTCTGGTCGGCGGATCGTGTGGTTCAGCGTCGCGGGTCTCGCGGTGCTGCTCATCGCCGCCGTGGCTTGGGTTGGAGTGCGCGGCCTGCTTGCCAAGGATGAGCTGGAGGCCGCCGTGCCGCTGGCCTCGTCGATCCCGGAGCAGATTATCGGCGGGGATCCCGTCACCGCCGGGCACACCTCCGAGAAACTTTCCGGGCACGCGGCATCCGCCGTCTCGCTCACCGGCGACCCAGTCTGGCGCGCCGCCGAGTTGCTGCCCTGGGTGGGCGGCAACCTCACCGCCGTGCGCGAAGTCGCGGGCATCGTCGACCAGCTCGCCACCGATGCCATCGACCCGCTCGTTTCGATGGCCGGCTCGATCGGCGTCGACCAGTTCAAACCGGTGGACGGCGCCATCGCGCTGCAGCCGCTGCTCGACGCGCAACCGGCCGTGTCGCAGGCGGATGTCGCGGTGAAGGCGGCGCTGCAGCGCACCCGCAGCATCGACACAGACGGCACGGTCGACGTGGTGTCCGCCGCGGTCGTGGAACTCGAGGGCGTGGTCGGCGAGGCGGAGTCCGTGACCGACGCGATCAACCGCGCGGTTACCCTGCTGCCGGCGGCGCTCGGAGCCGACGGGCCGCGCAACTACCTGATGCTGTTCCAGAACCCGGCAGAGCCGCGCTCCGGCGGCGGCATCCCGGGCGCGCTCGCGATGCTGCACACCGAGGGCGGCGCGATCGAGCTGACCGAGCAGGCCTCGTCGAGCGACTTCCCGCACTTCGACGAGCCGGTGCTGCCGCTGCCGATCGAGACCGAGGGGCTTTACGGCTCGATCGTCGGGGAGTACATCCAGAACGTGACGCTCACCCCGCACTTCGCGATGTCCGGCGCTCTCGCACAGGAGATGTGGCGGCTGCAGTACGGCACCACCGTCGACGGGGTGATCTCGGTGGACCCGGTCGCGCTCAGCTACCTGCTGCGCGCCACCGGACCGATCACCCTGGCCACCGGCGACGTGCTCACCAGCGACAACGCTGTGCAACTGCTGCTCAGCGACGTGTACGCGCGCTACGAAGACCCGGCGATGCAGGACTTGTTCTTCGCCGCCGCCGCTGCCGCAGTGTTCGACACGGTGGCGTCGGGGCAGGGCGACCCGGTGAAGCTGATCTCGGCGCTGGCGCAGGCGGGGCAGGAGCGGCGGCTGCTGGTCTGGAGCTCGGCGCCCGAGGAGCAGGCAGTGCTCGAGGGCACGACGCTCGCGGGTGAGCTGCCGGTATCCGGCGACGCCGGTGCTTCCGACGCCACCTCCGAGTGGTTCGGCGTCTACCTCAATGACGCCACTGGCTCGAAGATGGGCATGCACCTCGACGTGCAGCTGGGCGCCGGGCAGGTCACCTGCCGCCAGGACGGCCGGCCACACTATGCGATCGATGTGACGCTGACGAATACGGCACCAGCGGATGCCGCCACCTCGCTGCCGGAGTACGTGACGGGTGGGGGCTGGTTCGGGGTGACGCCGGGCCACATCAAGTCGCTGGTGGCGGTGTACGGGCCCACCGATTCCCAGAACCTGGGACTGTTCGTGAACGGGGTAACCGCTGAGGCGCACCCCACTACCGACGACGGTCACCCGGTGACCCTCAAAGAGGTGGAGCTGGTTCCTGGTGAGAGCGTGACGCTGCGCGCGATGTTCCTTGGAGCGGCCGAGTTCGACGGCGACATCTGGATCGACGCGACGCCGTTTGTTAACCGAAACCTCACACAAGAGCTGGCAATCACCTGTGAAGTGCCCTAGGCTGAGTGAGTATCTTTTACTAATCGGCCGTGTCGGCTGAGAAATACTTTCGGGGGAACCACCAGATGATGAAGAAAACACTCGCTACCGCTGCGCTTGCGCTGCTTGCCGTCCTTGCTGTGCCGACCGCTGCTAGCGCTGCGTACGTTCCGGCCGCAGACGTCGTCGTCGCCGACAACACCGTCGTTGCCGGAGCTGCCACCAACGTTGGCATCGCGGCTGGCTCGTTCACTCCTGCAGAGCCCGTGACCTTCTCGGTCACCGGTGAGGGAAGCGCCACGCTGGCCATCCTCCGCGCCGCCACCGTTTCTCTGACCAAGGCCGCCGCAGCTGACGGCTCGACCTCGGTGAAGGTCACCCTGCCGGCCAACGCCAGCGGCACCTACACCCTCACCGCAACCGGTGGCACCTCGGGCAACGTGGCAACCGCCGCCATCACCGCGGTCGCCGCTGACGGCAGCGCCACTGCGCTGCCGCGCACCGGTGGAGAGATCCCCTTCGCCGTGATCTGGATCGCAGCTGGCGCCGTCGCGCTCGGTGTCGTGCTCGTCGCAGTGCTCACGCTGCGTCGCCGCAACCAGACTGCGTAAGTAGCCGAAGCCTTTCGGTCAACAACCGACACGCTCGAAAGAACCCCCGCACCGGAAGGTGCGGGGGTTCTTCGTTGTGCGGACGAAGACGGCGGGCGCTATCGGCGCTCGAGTCGCCCGTGTGTCAGCGAGATCTCGCGCAGCTTCCAGCGCCACTTGCCCTCGACCATGGTGTAGCCGCCCTCGGCCAGGTTGGCCAGCAGGCTCGAGGTCAACACGGGGTGGGAGTGTGACGGCGTCCATCCGACATCCGCTCGGTACACGCGGGTGAGTCGTGGCTTGGCACGGGCGCTGCCAAAGCGGGCGAAAACAAGGTCGGGAACGTTTGACACGTCAATCTCCGTGGGGTTTCGGGTGGAGTGCGTGATTCGCGAGTGATGCGGGTGGGATGCGGGTAGCAGAAGTGAATCACGTTCGGGGTTACGGGCTGAGCATACTTCACCGGTGGGTGCGCTCGCGTGAATTCTCCGTAACGGGGAGCGGACCTACACCTTCCGAGCCGCAACCGCCCGGAGTATGGTGCCAAAGATGGAGCAGACATATGAAGTTGTCATTGTCGGCGGGGGATTTGCTGGGGTCGCGGCGGCCAAGGAATTAGGCCACAAAGGAGTGGCGGTGCTGCTGATCGACCAGAACAATTACCACCAGTTCCAGCCCCTGCTGTATCAGGTCTCCACGGCGCAGATCGGCATCACGGATGTCACGCGACCTCTGCGCGGCATCTTTCGCCGGAATAAGAGGGTGCGGGTGATCACAGCGATCGCGACATCCGTTGACGCCACTGCTCGTACCGTGACCACCGCGGATGGCAACACCTACCGGGGCCGGATCCTGGTGCTGGCCACCGGGGCGGTGCCGAACTTCTTCAACACGCCGGGCGCCGAAGAGAAAACGTTCCCGCTGTACTCGGCGAATGACGCCACCCGGCTCGGCACCCGGCTGGTCGAACTGCTGGACGAGACCGATAGCCGCCCGAACAACGGCGGGGTGAACGTGGTCGTGGTCGGGGGCGGACCCACGGGGGTGGAGACCGCGGGGGCCCTCGCCGAGATGTTCAAGTACGTGGTGCCGGAGTACTTCTCGCACTCGTCCGCGTCGAAGTGCAGCGTGCACCTGGTCGACATGGTGCCCACGGTGCTGAACACCTTCTCGGAGAAGTCGCAGAAGTACGCGCGCAGCCGGCTGGCCAAGATGGGCGCGAAACTGAAGCTAGGGTTGGGTGTGACCGAGGTTCGGGATGACGGGGTCACCCTTGCCGATGGCACGGTGCTGCCGAGCCAGCTGGTGATCTGGGCCGGCGGGCTGAAGGCCGGGCCGATCATCGACGAATCGGGCCTGCCGCAGGGGCGCGGTGGCCGGATCGACACTAACCCCGACCTGACCGCGCCCGGCTTCGACGGCATCTACGTGCTCGGCGACGCGGCCAACACCACCGACCGCACCGGGGCCAAGCTGCCGCAGCTCGGCTCGGTGGCGCAGCAGTCGGGCAAGTGGGCGGCCCGCAACATCTATGCCGATCTCACCGGCGGCGCCCGGGAGCCGTTCAAGTACGTGGACAAGGGCTACATGGCGATGGTCGGCCGGGGCGCCGCCGTCGCCGAGCTCGGCAAGAAGCACACCCAACTGCAGGGACCGTTCGCGTTCATCGCCTGGCTGGCCGTGCACGTGGTGCTGCTGTCCGGCAACCGGCAGCGGATCCGTGCGCTGTTCTCCTGGTTCGAGAACTACCTGTCGCACACCCGGTCGCACGTGGCGCCGGCGCAGGCGAAGGCCGGGTAGGGGTAACTTCTGCAGTTGGGGTCCCGTTCATTCGAGGGTCATCTTCCGCTGGCATCGTGCTGAGTTCAGCTCGACTGTCCGGAGTTCCGGATGCCCGAAAGGCCCCACGTGACCCTCACTTCCCGTCTCCATTGTCGGGGAGCGCTTGCCACGCTCGCCGCTCTCGCCACAACCATCCCGCTGCTGGCCGCCGTGCCGGCGCTCGCCGCCGAGCCACCGACAACCCCCGTCCTGCCGACCGTCTCGATCAATGAGGTCGAGTCCGACGGCGATCCCGACTGGATCGAGCTGGTCAACACCGGCGCAGCTCCGGTCGACATCTCGGGCTGGGCCGTGAAGGACGACAAGGACGAGCGCACGAGCACCATCCCGGCCGACACGGTTCTTGCCCCCGACGGCTACTACGTGATCGAGGAGCCGGTGATCGACTTCGGTCTCGGCAAGGAGGACACCGCCCGCGTCTTCCTGGCCGACGGCGTCACCCTCGTCGACTCCTTCGCCTGGACCGGCCACGCGGTCACCAGCTACGGCCGCTGCGACGACGGCACCGGCACGTTCGGGCTGACCGCGGTCGAAACCAAGGGTCTGGCGAATGACTGCGAGATTCCGGCATCCGCTGCTCTGCTGATCAACGAGGTGGAGTCCAACGGCGATGCGGCTGGCGACTGGGTCGAGCTGGTCAACACGTCGTTCCTGCCCGTGGATGCCTCGAACCTCGTGCTGCGCGACAACAAGGACGCGAGTTCCCTTGTGATCCCCGCCGGCACATCGATCGCCGCCGGCGGCTTGTTCAGTATCCTCACCGAGCCGGCGTTCGGGCTCGGCGGCGAGGACTCGGTCCGCCTGTTCGACACCGACGGTGTGACGATCATCGACCAGCACAGCTGGGCCACACACGCCACCACCAGCTACGGCCGCTGCCCCGGCATCGACGGCTTCACCGAGACCAGCGCGGTCACCCGCGACGCGGTCAACGAATGCGCCGCACCGACCGGCGCCGACATCATCATCAACGAGGTGGAGTCCAACGGCGGCACCCCCGGCGACTGGATCGAGCTGGTCAACCCCACCGCCGCCGCGGTCGACCTCAGCGGTTGGATCGTGCGCGACAACGACGACACCCGTGGCGCTACGCTGCCGGACGGTTCGGTGATCGCCGCCGGCGGTTACTTCGTGGTCGAAGAAGCGACGCTCGGCTTCGGCCTCGGCAAAGCCGACATGGCGCGCCTCTACCTCTCCGACGGGGTCACCCTGATCGCCTCCGCCGAGTGGGCCGACCACGCCGCCACGACCTTCGGCCGCTGCGCCGACATCACCGGCGACTTCGTCACCACGACATCCAGCACCAAGGGCGCCCCGAACGACTGCGGTCTGCCGGTGCGCATCAACGAGGTCGAGTCAAGCGGCGACGCCGACGACTGGGTCGAGCTGGTCAACAACGGTGCCGGCGCTGCGGATGTCGCGGGCTACGTGTTCAAGGATTCCGACGACACCCACGCCTACGTTCTTCCCGCTGGCACGACGATCGCCGCGGGAGGACACCTGCTGATCACCGAGGCTGCCTTCAGCTTCGGGCTGGGCAAGGGTGACTCGGCGCGACTGTTCGCACCCGACGGCAGCCTCGTCGACTCCTACGCCTGGGCCGCGCACTCCACCACCACCTACGGTCGCTGCGCCGACGGCACCGGAGCGTTCGCGGACACCCGCGAGCCCACCCCCGGCGCCGTCAACGCCTGCGTCGGTGATGTGATCACGTCGGCTTGGCCGGGATCAGCGGATGTCGCGACCGCCGACCTGCTCGACACCTTCGACGGCAACATGAGCGGTCTCGTGTTCGAGCCTGCCTCGAGCGGCTCCGCCGGCTCTGACGTGCTGTGGGCCGTGCGCAACGGGGTGGGCACGCTGTTCCGCCTCGTTCAGGACGGCGGCCAGTGGGTTCCCGACTCCGGGGCTGAGTTCGGTGGCAACTGGTTAACGGGCAAGGTTCTGCACTACGCAGACGGCACCGGTGACGTTGACGCTGAGGGTGTGACGGTCACGGCCGCAGGCGCGGCCGGCGGCGTGTACGTCGCTTCCGAGCGCGACAACGACGGGAGCGGCAGCCGCCCGTCGGTGCTGCGTTACGAGCTGGGCGCGTCTGCAACCTCGTTGTCTGCGGTGACCGAGTGGAACCTCGTCGCCGACCTGCCCGCGCTCGGCTCGAACGCTGGGCTCGAGGGCATCGCCTGGATTCCGGATGCCGACGTGGTTGCCGCTGGTCTTGTGGACCAGGCGACCGGCGTCGCATACGACCCGGCCGCCTACCCGGCTCACGGCGGAGGCCTGTTCTTCGTGGGCGTCGAGGCAAATGGCATGGTCTACGGCTACGCCCTGATGGATGACGGCAGCTACCAGAGGGTGACCGAGTTCGCCAGCGGCTTCCCCGGAGTGATGGAAGTCACCTTCGACGCCGAGCGCGACCAGCTGTGGGTTGTCTGCGACGACACCTGCGACGGCCGCACCTCGGTGTTCGAGGTCGCCGCGTCCGGTCTGTTCGAGTCGATTACCGTGTACGAGCGGCCCGCGAACATGCCGAACCTCAACAACGAGGGATTCGCGATTGCTCCGCAGGCGAGCTGTGTGGCTGGTTCGAAGCAGGTTGTGTACGCGGATGACAACAACACGGACGGGCACGCGCTGCGGGTAGGCACCATCGACTGTGTCGAGTCGACGAATCCGACCGACCCGACGGACCCGACGAACCCAACTGTCCCGACCGATCCGGCTGACCCGACTGACCCGACCATCCCGGGCCTGCCTGCACCCGGCCTGCCGGGAACGCCCGCCGCACCCGCAGCACCCAACCCGAACGAGCTGACCTCAGCCACGCGAGGCGCTATCTCGGTCCCCGACCTGCTGCACATTGGAGGCACGGTCACCATCACCGTCGGTAAGGAACTCGCCGGTCAGCGCGTAGACCTCTGGCTCTTCTCGACGCCGACCCACCTGGGTCAGGAGATCGTGAACGCGGCAGGGCAGGTCTCGGTCCGCATCCCCACTAGTGTCTCCGCCGGAGAACACCACCTCGCAGTGGTGGATGCCAACGGTCAGGTCATCGCGTGGGCTCCGGTCACCGTTGCGGCGGCGGCGTCGCCAGCCGTGCTGCCGCGCACCGGTGGTGAGCCGCTCGGCTTCCTCGTCGGAGCCAGCGGCATGCTGCTCGCGGGTGGGCTGCTCATGATGCTGCGGCGGCGGGCTGCCACTGACGGGTAAACGCGACACCGCGCCGTCCGGCTATGCCGGGCGGCGCGGTGTCGCGTTCGGAGTGGCTCGCGTTACACCCGGTCCAGGCACGGCCGCTTGCGGTCGAACTCCCAGTCAGACACCAGGTACTGCATCGCCACGGCATCGTCGCGGGCGCCGAGGCCCTCGCGCAGGTACAGCTCGTGCGCTGCGGCCAGTTCTTCGTCGTCGATCGTCACACCGAGGCCCGGAACGGTCGGAACCGCGATCTGGCCGTCCACGATCTGCAGCGGGTCGGTGGTGAGGCGCTGGCCGTCCTGCCAGATCCAGTGCGTGTCGATCGCGGTGATGTTGCCGGGAGCGGCCGCGGCCACGTGGGTGAACATCGCCAGCGAGATGTCGAAGTGGTTGTTGGAGTGCGACCCCCAGCGCAGACCCCAGGCTTCGCACATCTGCGCCACGCGCACCGAACCCTGCATGGTCCAGAAGTGCGGGTCGGCCAGCGGGATGTCGACGGCGTTTGAGCGGATGGTGTGGCCCATTTCCCGCCAGTCGGTCGCGATCATGTTCGTCGCCGTGGGCAGGCCGGTCGCGCGCTTGAACTCGGCCATGACCTCCCGGCCGGAGTAGCCGCCCTCTGAACCGACGGGGTCTTCGGCGTAGGCGAGCACGCCGCTGAGGGCACGTCCCACCTCGATCGCCTCCTCCAGTAGCCAGGCCCCGTTGGGGTCGAGGGTCACTCGCGCTTCGGGGAAACGCTCGGCCAGCGCCTTGATGGCCTCGACCTCTTCCCAGGCGGGCAGCACGCCGCCCTTGAGCTTGAAGTCGCGGAAACCGTACCGCTCGTACGCTGCCTCGGCCTGTCGCACAACGGACTCGGGAGTGAGAGCTTCTTCGCGGCGCACCCGCCCCCAGGCATCCGTGTCGTCATCGTCGGAGATGTAGGCGAGGTCGGTCTTGTTCTTGTCGCCGACAAAGAAGAGGTAGCCGAGCGTGTCGACGCTCGTGCGCTGCTGGCCCTCGCCGAGCAGCGCCGCCACGGGCACCTCAAGGTGCTTGCCGAGCAGGTCGAGCAGCGCGGCTTCGAGCGCGGTCACCACGTGGATGGTGGTGCGCAGGTCGAAGGTCTGCTGGCCACGGCCGGCCGCGTCCCGGCTGGAGAATTGGCTGCGCACCTGTCGTAGGGTGTCGAGGTAGTTGCCCAGCGACGTTCCCTCGACCAGGGGGCGGGAGTCTTCGAGGGTCTGTCGGATGGCTTCACCGCCGGGCACCTCGCCGACTCCGGTGTTGCCCGAGGTGTCGGTGAGACGAACGATGTTGCGGGTGAAGTACGGGCCATGGGCGCCGCTCAGGTTCAGCAGCATGCTGTCGCGTCCGGCGACCGGGATAACCTCGACCGCGCTGATGGTGGGCGTGCGTGTGCTCATCGATCGTCCTTCTCTGTTCATTCGTGCGCTGGTCATGCGTGGCGGAGCCGGCCGTCGTGTTTGCGCCAGATGCCCAGGGGGTTCTCGTCCTGCAACTCAGCGGGAAGCAGCGCCGCCGGCGCGTTCTGGTAGCTGACCGGCCGCAGGAAGCGGTCGATGGCCAGGGTGCCGACGGATGTCGTGGCACCGTTGGATGTCGCGGGGAACGGGCCTCCGTGCACCATGGCGTGCCCGACCTCGACCCCGGTGGGCCAGCCGTTGAACAGCACTCGGCCGGCCTTCAGCTCGGCCGTCTCGAGCAGTTCTGCCGCTCCCGGTTCGGCGCCGTCGGAGTGGATCGTGACGGTCAGCTGGCCTTCGAGCCGCTCCAGGATCTCGACCATCTGGGCGCTGTCGCGCACCGTGATCACGATGCTGCCCGGGCCGAACATTTCGGCCTGCAGGCGGTCGTCGGCGAGGAACGTGGCGGCGTCGGTGACGTAGAGCTGCGGGATGCTGCAGGCCGCGATGTCGCCGCGGTCGGCTGCCTCAGCCACGAGTGCCACGCCCGGGTGGCGCTTGACCGCATCGGCCCCGGCGTTGAAGGCCGCGGCGATGCCAGTGGAGAGCATGGGCGAGTTCTCGACGCCCGAGATGGCGGTCGCCGCGGCCGCGATGAACTCGGATGCCGCGTCACCCTCGGGTACGAAGACCAGGCCAGGGCTGGTGCAGAGCTGCCCGACGCCGGTGGTCACCGAGCCGACCCAGCCGGCGCCGAGGGCGCCCGCGCCGGCAGCCAACGCGCCGGGCAGGATGAAGACCGGATTGATGCTGCTCATCTCGGCGTACACCGGGATGGGCTCCGGGCGGTTCGCGGCGGCCTCGACCAGCGCGAGTCCGGCGGTGCGTGAGCCGGTGAACCCGACCGCCTTGACGCGGGGATCGCGTACCAGCGCGATGCCGGCGCTGGAGCCGCTGCCGAACAGCAACGAGAAGACTCCCTCGTGCAGCCCGTGCTCGGCGACCGCGGCACGGATGGCGCGGCCGACGAGCTCGGAGGTTCCCGGGTGCGAACTGTGCGCCTTGACGATGACCGGAGAACCGGATGCCAGCGCCGACGCGGTGTCGCCTCCGGCGACGGAGAAGGCCAGCGGAAAGTTGCTGGCGCCGAACACGGCGACCGGCCCCAGCGGGACCTTGCGCAGGCGGATGTCCACTCGCGGTAGCGGCTGCCGATCCGGCTGCGCCGGGTCGATGCGCGCCTCGTGCCAGTTACCTTCGCGCAGCACGGCCGCGAACAGGCGCAGCTGGTTGACGGTGCGGGCGGTCTCGCCCACGACGCGGCCGCGGACGATGCCGGTTTCGGCGATCACCCGATCGGTGAGCACGTCGCCGAGGGCGGCGATGTTGTCGGCGATCGACTCGAGGAACCGGGCGCGCTGCTCCGGCGTGGTCTGCCGGTAGCTGCGGAACGCTTCGGCGGCGAGCGACGCGGCACTGTCAACCTCGGCCGCGCCGATCAGCGGGTAACCGGGCTGCAGGGTTTCGCCGGTGCGGGGGTCGACGCCGTGGATCACGGCACCGCTGCCCTGCACGTCCGAGCTGCCGAGGAGCGAGGCCCCTGTGAGGGGAACTGTCGCTGTCGTGGCATCCGTCATTGGTTGCTCCTTCGTTGGCACGCTACGACGCTACCCGGGCTGACGACATGCCGGCGGACACGGTGCTGACCAAGGCATCGAGCTCAGCCTGCTCGCCGACGGTGAGGTTGGTCAGTGGCGGGCGGACCGGGCCGCCGCTCCGGCCGGCGGATTCGAGGCCGGCCTTGACGATGGATACGCCATAGCCGGGCTGGTTGTCGCGGATGGCGATGTAGGGGAGCACGAAGTCGCGCAGGCCCCGGTAGACGGTGTCATGGTCGCGGGCCCGGACGGCCGCGTAGAAGTCGAGCGCGAACTGCGGGACGAAGTTGAACATGGCCGAGGAGTAGGTCGACACTCCGAGCTCGAGGTACGGCAGGGCGAAGGTCTCGGCGGTGGGGAGACCACCGATGTACAGCAGTCGATCGCCCAGCTTCGTGAAGACGCGGGTCATCAGCTCGATGTCGCCGACGCCGTCCTTGTAGCCGATCAGGTTGGGCAGCTCGGCCGCGAGGCGCGCCACGGTCTCGGCCCGGTACACCGCGTTGGCGCGGCTGTAGATGATGATGCCGAGATCAGTGGACTGCGCGACGGCCTTCACATACTCGTAGAGGCCCTCCTGGCTGGCCTCGGTGAGGTACGGGGGAAGCAGCAGGACGCCGTCGGCGCCTGCCTGCTCGGCACCGCGGATGAGCTCGATGGCGTCCTTGATGTTGCGACCGGCCGGCGCGAGTACCGGCGTCTCGGCTGCGGTCGACTCGACCGTGGCGCGCAGCACCTGCAGCACCTCACTGTTCTGCAGGGAGAAGAACTCCCCGGTGCCGCCGGCGGCGAAGAGGCCGGCGACGGGGAAGCTGTCGAGGTATTCGACGTGGGCACGGAACGCCTTCTCGTCGAACGACAGGTCTGCGGTGAAGTGGGTCACCGGGAACGACAGTAGGCCATTGCCGAGTGCTGCGGGCAGCTCCTGGGCTGAAAACTTCGCCATTGTGGGCTTCTCCTTTGAGGTGGTTTCGTCGAGTTTAGGATCGGGCATCTATGCCCGTCCAACACTAAAAGGGCATCGACTGATGCAGTCAGAGCATCGTGTTTAGCGAGGGATGTTTGCCGGCTCTGTGGGCTCGGCGGGGGCTGCGTCGTCGCCAGCGGTGACAGTCTCGTCGCCGGCATCCGTCCGCTTGGAAAGGTTTCGGCGGCGTCGCTTCCACAGCTTCTTGAGTGCGGGCAGGATCGCGATCAACACGAAGGCCGCCAGCAGCACTCCGGAAATCGGTCGGGTAAAGAATTCGGTGACATCGCCGCCGAAGATGCGCAGCGACTGCCGGAGGGAGCCTTCGAGCAGCGAGCCGAGCACGTAGGCCAGCACCAGCGGGCCCGCCTCGAACCCGAACTTCTTCATCAGGTACCCGACGGCGCCGAAGAAGATCACCAGCGCCATGTCGAACATGCTGTTGTTGATCGTGTACACGCCGAGCAGGGTGATCAGCACCGTGATCGGGGCCAGGATGCCGGGCCGGATGCGGAGGATCTTCACGAAGATGCCGACCAGCGGGATGCTCATGATGAGCAGCAGAATGTTGCCGATGTACATCGAGTTGATGACGCCCCAGAACAGATCGGGGTGTTGGTCAACCAGCTGTGGACCGGGCGTCACACCCTGGATCAGCAGCGCGCCGAACATGATCGCCATGGTGGCGTTGGCGGGGATGCCCAGGGTCAGCAGGGGGATGAACGAGGAGGTCGCCGCGGCGTTGTTGGCCGACTCGGGAGCGGCCACACCTTCCACCGCGCCACGCCCGAAGCGCTCGGGCTGCTTGGCCCGTCGCTTCTCGACGGCGTACGCGACCAGGGAGGACAGCACGGCGCCGCCGCCGGGGAGGATGCCGAGCACGAAGCCGATGACCGAACCGCGGCCGATGGCGCCGGAGGACTGCTTGAGGTCCTTGCGCGACGGCCAGACATTGGCCACCTTGACGGGAGCGGTGACCGCTTTGTGTCGCTGTTCCAGGTTGTACAGGATCTCGCCGAGTCCGAAGATTCCCATCGCGATCGGCACGAAGTCGAGGCCGTCGGCCAGGGACAGGTTGTCGAAGGTGAACCGCGAGGCGCCGGTGAACATGTCGCGCCCGACCGTGGCCAGCAGCAGGCCGACAGTGGCGGCGATGAGGGCCTTCAGTTTGTCGCCGTTGCTGACGGTGGCCACCAGCAGAATGCCGAGGAGGGCCAGGGCGGTGTATTCGGGTGGGCCGAAGTCCAGGGCGAATCCCGCCACGATCGGGGCGAGCACGGTCAGGGCGAGGATCGATACTGTCCCGCCGATGAACGAGCCGATTGCGGCGATGCCGAGCGCGGTGCCCGCCTTTCCCTGTTTGGCCAGGGCGTGGCCGTCGAAGACCGTGACGACGGATGACGCTTCACCGGGTAGCCGGAGCAGCACAGAGGTGACCGTGCCGCCGTACTGCGCGCCGTAGAAGATGCCGGCCAGCATGATGATGGCGGTGACCGGCTCGACCCCGTAGGTGAGCGGCAGCAGGATCGCGATCGTCGCTGCCGGGCCGAGGCCGGGCAGCACGCCGATCAGCATGCCGATGATGACGCCGATGAGGCAGTAGAGCAGGTTTTCGGGCTGCAGCACCACGCCGAAACCGTTGATGATCGGACCGAGGAAGTCCATGGTCAATTCCCTAGAACAGGTGCGGCAGTGAAACGCCGAGCAGCAGAACGAATATGCCGTAGAAGGCGGCGACGATGACCACGCTCAGGATCGTTGACATCTTCCAGGATTCCTTGCCGAGGAACCGCAGCCAGATGAACGTGAGCAGCAGCGAGGGGATCTCGAACCCCACCACCGGGATGAACATCACCAGGGCGATCAGGCTGACCAGTCCGCCGAGGACGGCCCAACTCTGGTGGGAGAACTTCTCGGCGTCGGTGACGCCGCGTCCGAACACGGCGAGGGCGACAGCGAGCAGAACCAGGATGACGCACACGATGAACGGCCACATGCCGGCGTGCGGGTCGGATGGGGTGCCGAGCCCCATAGCGAGCGAGCCGACGATGCCGGCGATCCCGATCGCGCCGACCACAACGGCGGCGGCGACGTTGGCAGCGGGGCCCGCAGCGGGCGGCTTGTCCGCCTCCCACTCGGCCACGAGTTGCTCGATGCCCGCGGCATCCGGCGTCGCGACATCCGGCGTCACGGTATTCGGTGTCCCAGCGTTGACCCGAGGGCCGGGGGCGGCGAGATCGCTGCCCCCGGCACCGGTTCCCTCACCGTGAGGTGAGGTCAATTGCCGCCACCCATCGAGATGTCGTACTCCTCGGTGAGTGACTTGTAGTTCTTGGCCGCGGCGGTCCAGCTGCTGACGACCTTGTCGGCGTCGAGCTCAGCCGGGGTGAACAGCCCCTGCTTGTTGAAGTCCTGGTACGAGTCCGTGGCGAAGCCCTCCGCGAACGCCTCGCGGAGCTTCTTCAGAATGGGCTCCGGGGTGCCCTTCGGGGCGCCGATCGCGCGGAACTGCGAGACGATGACGTCGTAGCCTTCCTCGGTCGCGGTGGGTACATCCTTGAGATACTGGTTGCGCTCGGCCGAGAAGACGACGATCGGGGTGACCTTGCCGGCCTCGATCTGCGGCATGGCTTCACCGAGCTGCACCACGGTCAGGTCGACCTGGTTGCCGAGCAGCGCCACGAGGGCAGGCGATCCGCCGTCGAACGGAATGTCGGTGCCCTCGATGCCCGCAGCCTTGAACACCAGCGACTGGGCGAGCTGGCTGCCGGTTCCGACGCCGGTGGTGCCGAAGTTGAATGCCTTGCCGGCGTTCTTCAGGTCGTCGATGCTCTGGTAGCCGGAGTCCACGTTGGCCAGCAGCACGTAGTCATCCTGCGAAATTCCGGCGACCACCTCGACGTCATCCAGCGAGACCGCTTCGGACTCGGGCACGGCAAGCGGCGTGATCGCGAACAGCGACGCGTTGAGCAGGATGAGCGTCTGGCCGTCCGGCTTGGCGGAGGCGACTTCCAGCGTTGCCAGGGCGCCGTTAGCGCCCGGCTTGTTGACGACCGGGACGGCCACGCCGAGAGCGTCGGAGGCGTGCTCCGCCACGGCGCGGGCAATGAGGTCTGAGCTGCCCCCGGCCGACTGGCCGACCGTCAGGGTGACCGGACCGGTGGGGTACGAGTCGCCTTCGGCGGGTTCGCTGGCCGTTGTGACATTTCCACACCCGGTGAGGGCGAGAGCCAGGCTGAGGGCGAGGCCGGTGCCGGCGAGTGCGCCCCGGCGTCGAGTCGTAGCTTTCACTGTGGAATTCTCCTTTGAATTGCAGCCGAGTGTAAGGGTGGGTGGTCGTCCCTGTGGGCGACGCCGTCCCGTGCTGTTCTGGCAGCCTAGGGTGCGGCATTGATGCCCGTCTAACTCCGATGCGGCATCAAACGATACCCTCAGAGCATCGAACTCGGCGTGACCCACTTAGGAGAGCCTCACAATGTTCACCTTCGATCAGCTGCAGGCATTTGTTGCGGTCGCCCAGGAACTCCATTTCGGGCGTGCTGCCGAACGCCTGAATATGACCCAGCCTCCACTCAGCCGCCAGATCCAGTCGCTCGAGCGTCAGCTCGAAGCCCAGCTTTTCGATCGCAGCACCCGTTCTGTGCGGTTGACGGCCGCGGGCCGCGCCTTCCTGGTCGAAGCGCAGCGAATCCTGGCGCTGGCCCAGACCGCGTCGGACAGCGCACGGCGGGCGGCCTCCGGGGTCTCAGGCAGTGTGCACATCGGCTTCACCTCGGTCGTCGGTCACGCGCACCTGTCCGCCATCCTCCGCAGTGCGGCAGAGCGCCTTCCCGACGTTGAACTGGTGCTCCACGAGATGGTCACCGCGGCCCAGTTGGACGGGCTAGCCATCGGAGCGATCGATTTGGGGCTTGGCCGTCCGTCACTCGGAGACCCTGAACTGTCGTATCGCGAGCTACCGCGTGAGCGGCTGGTGCTTGCCGTGCCGGCCGATTCACCGCTGCCCGGAGCGCGAGGGATCTCCATGTCCGATCTGGATCAGCTGAACTTCATCATGTACAACCCGGAAGAGTCACGGTACTTCTACGACCACCTCACCTGGATCTTCAGCGTGCACGGGGTCAAGCCGACCTATGTCCAGCGCATCGCCCAGGTGCACACCATGATGGGACTGGTCGAGGCCGGTATCGGAGCCGCCCTCGTTCCCGACTCCACCCGGGGCTGGGCTCCCTCCGGAGTGCGCCTAATCGACATCGCGGACCTGGGCAACTTCCCGATCGCGTCCCACCTCGTCTGGCGGCGGGACTCGACGAACCCCGCGCTCGGCAGCCTGCTCGAGGTTCTCGGGCGGTGACATCCGTCCGCGACATCCGCTCGCTGTATTCAGCCGGCTTCGCCGGTCGTGCGTGACGTGTCGACTCGGCCGCGTCCGAACGCGTCGATTCGGCCCCAGCGGCCCGGGATGTCGAGCAGTTCGAGCCGGCCGATCGTGGTGGGCAGGGCCGGATCGACCACCAGGTGGTCGCCCATCGGCTCGAGGCCGAGCATCGTGCGCAGAAGCAGCAGCGGGGCACCGGTCGACCATGCCTGCGGACTGCACGCCGTCGGGTACTGCACCGGGTACTTCGTCATCGACCTCGGGTAGCCGCCGAAGGCTTCGGGGAGGCGTCCGTCGAAGAAGTGGGACGCTTCCAGGATGCCGGCGGCCACCACCGCTGCCTCGTCTTTGTAGCCGTAGCGGCGGAGTCCCCAGGCGATGAAGGAGCTGTCGAACGGCCAGATGGTGCCGTTGTGGTAGCCGATCGGGTTGTAGCGGGCCTCGCCGACGGCCAGGGTGCGAATGCCCCATCCGGAGAACAGCCGGTCGCCCATCAGGTGCCCGACCACGGCCGCGGCCTTGTCGTCGTCGACGATGCCGCTCCACAGCAGGTGGCCGTTGTTCGAGGTGAGTGAGTCGACCTGGCGGCCGTCGGACTCCAGGGCGATCGCGAAGTACTCGCCGTCGGCGACCCAGAAGTCGCGGTTGAAGCGCTGCTTCAGGTCTGCGGCCTCTTGTTCGAGCCGGTCGGCGTATGCGGGGTCGCCCCACACTTCGCGGGCCAGCCGCGCGCCGCGCATCTTGGCGTCGTAGGCGTAGCCCTGCAGCTCGCAGGTGGCCCGCGGGAAGCCGGGCAGCGTGCCGTCGCGGTAGGAGATGGAATCCCAGGAGTCCTTCCAGCACTGGTTCTCGAGGCCGGTCTCGGCGTTGCGCCGCTCGTAGGAGATGTAGCCGTTGCCCTGCAGGTCGCCGTATGCGCCGATCCAGTGCAGCGCCGCGCGCGCCTCCTGCTCGAGCTCGCGCACCAGCTGGGTGTCGCCGGTCCAGCGCTCGTATTCGTCGAGCAGCACCACGTACAGGGGGGTGGCGTCGGCCGAGCCGAAGTACGGGGAGTGCGGGCGCTCCTCGAACGCGGTCAGCTCGCCGAAGCGCAGCTCGTGCAGGATCCGTCCGGGGTTCTCGTCGCGGAAGTCGTCGACCCTGGTGCCCTGGCGCAACCCCAACTCGCGCAGGGTCGTCGCCGCCAACTCCGAGGTGAACGGTAGCGCCTGCAGGCTGGTGAAGATACTGTCCCGCCCGAACATCGTCATGAACCACGGCAGCCCGGCGGCCGGCAGGGCGTGCGGCCCGGCGGTCAACGGCGAGAAGCGGAGCGCCGCCAGGTCGACCAGGCTGCGACGGTAGGTGGCGGGCAGCGTCTCCCAGTCGCATTCCAGCCGGGGTGCCTCGTCGAGCCAGCGGGTGAGGTCGGCGGCCATGTCCATGATGGGCCGCTTCACCTGCTCAGCCAGTGACCGGATGTCGCCGACATCCGCCCCCGTCATGGTCGGCAGCTCGTGACCAAGCGTCTCGACGCTCACATCGAGCTCGGTCTGCCAGGTCTCGTGGGGACCGATCGTCACCGTGAAGGTCAGCCCGTTCTCGTCGAACTCGCACGGCTGCGACGCGGAGATGGCCGTCGCCCGCTCGTAGGCGTCGCGCCGGTAGTCGAACCGCAGGGCGCCGTCACCCACCAACCGGGTGTACGTACCCTTCTTCTTCAGCGCGTCCTTCACCTCGAACAGGTCGGCGAAGTCGCTGTCGGCCTCGATCCGCACGGTGAGAGTTACCGGCTTGTCGTCGTGGTTCAGAATGGAGAGGTCTTCGGTGAAGCCGTTGCCGACGGCGCGCTTGCGGATCACCGACATCGTTGAGTTGACGTAGACGCTGCCCACCCCGGGCACGAGGAAGAACCGGGCCTCGTAATACTGCAGGTCGTCGGTCGACAGCGAGGTCAGGCGATCGCCGTTCAGGGTGAGCACCCACTTCGACAGGAACCGGGTGTCGAACGAGAACAGTCCGGTCGGATCGGTCGAGGAGGCATCGACGTCGCCCACGTCGTCGCTGACGACAAACGTGTTGCCGTGGAGGATCTTCACCATTCCGTCGCTCATCAGTGGCTCCTTGTGGCTGCGGTCGGGTCGTATCCGGGGGGCGGCGCCGGGAAGATTCGTTGGATCGCGACCATCAGCTGCAGGTCGCCGTTGGCTTCCAGCGCCCCGCGGATCACCGCGGCGTTGGCGTTCGCGCGGCCGCTGACGAGGTTCTCGAAGACGGAGCGGCGGCCGCGGATTGTGCAGTCGGCTTGGGCGCCGGCGAGGGCGCCGGCGTCGCGGGTCACCGTGAGCTGGCCTTGGCGGGTCTCGACCGTCCACGAATCCGCGTGGGGGGCGCTGCCGTCGGCGGGCGGGTCGTCGATGACGTCGAAGCGGATGCGTCCGGAGATCTTGCGCAGCAGGGGCTCGTCGCCGCCGCGCCCGAGTTCGTCGAAGAAGTCGGCCACGGGGTGGGCTGTCTGGGACTGTTGGGGGTCTGTCACTCGCTCAGGATGCTGGGCGTCGAGCGCCGGTGCATCACCCCATCGGGGTGATCCGGCGGGCTGTTGCGGCACGCGTTTCTGCGGTGCGGGCAGCCCCACCGGCCGCAGAACCTGGGCGCAGCGACATCCGCTGTCCTATGAATTAACCGATAAACCGCCCTGATCGGGGTAAATAGCGGAAGGATGCTGCCAGACCGTGGTCGTCGGCGACCGCGGGTGCGGAGGTGCCGGATGGAACCCGAAGAGTTCGACCTGCTCGTCGTCGGTGGCGGCAAGGCGGGCAAGACGCTCGCCATGGATCGCGCCAAGGCCGGCCAGCACGTCGCGATGATCGAGCGCGCGATGATCGGCGGTTCGTGCATCAATGTGGCGTGCATCCCGACGAAGGCGTTCGTCACCAGCGCGCGCGTGCTGGCGATGGTGCAGCGGGCCGGGGAGTACGGCATCACCGGGGTGGGCGACGCGGTGATGGATGGCGCGCTGCTGCATTCGCACAAGGATTCGGTGGTGGCCGCGATGGTGGCCAGCAACCACAAACAGTTCATCGCGTCGGGGATGGACTTCATTCTGGGGGAGGCGCAGTTCGTCGGTCCGCGGACGGTGCACGTGCTACAGCACGGCGGCGGCGCTCGCACGCTGCGCGGCAAGGAGGTGGTGGTGGATGTCGGCACCGAACCGCTGCTGCCGGCGATCGAGGGCGTCACCGCCGACTCGGTTCAGACCAGCGACACGATGCTGATGCTGGAGGCCATCCCGCCCCGCTTCATCGTGGTCGGCGGCGGGTACGTCGGGGTCGAGTACGCGGCGGTGCTGCAGGCCATCGGCAGTCAGGTGACGCTGCTGGATGGTGGGTCGCAGTTGTTGGGACGGGAGGATCCGGATGTCGCGGACGCGGTGCTTTCCGCGCTGACGTCGCTCGGGGTTGAGGTGCGGCTCGGAGTGGAGCTGTCGGCGGTGTCGCGGGCCACCGGTGCGGCGCGGGCGCCGGAGCCGGGCAGGTCGACGTCGCCGGTCACCGCGCAGCTGTCGGACGGGTCTCAGCTCAGCGCCGACGACCTGCTGATGGCGGTCGGGCGGCGGCCGGCGACCGCCGGCCTCGGCCTCGAGCTGGCGGGCGTCAAGATGGACGCCCGCGGCTACATCGAGGTCGACGACGAGCTGCGCACCTCGGCGCCGCATGTCTGGGCGGCCGGGGATGTGGCGGGGACCCCGCAGTTCACGCACGCGTCGCTCGATGACTACCGGGTGTTGAAGGACAACCTCGCCGGCGCGCATCGCAGCACCCGGGACCGGGTCATCCCGTACGTCGTGTTCATGACCCCGGAGCTGGCGCGGGTGGGGCTCACCGAGCGGGAGGCCCGGGAGGCGGGTCACGATGTGCGGATCGCGCGGATGCCGGCATCCGTTGTTCCTCGAAATCGGACCGCCGGTCAGCTGGAGGGTACCTGGAAGGCCGTGGTCGACCGGTCGTCGGGGCTGATTCTCGGGGCGGCGCTGCTCGGCTCGGAGACCAGCGAGGTGATCACCACGGTGCAGCTGGCGATGCAGGCCGGGCTGCCGCACACCGCACTGCGGGACATGATCATCACGCACCCGACGGTGACGGAGGGGCTGAACATGTTGTTCTCGGGGGAGTACCTCGAGGAGTAGAGGTCGCAGTTGCTTCGCCACTCGCGATCCCGAACCATGCGGGGTGTCTCACACCATGCGGAGCTACATAGCCCCGCGCGGTGTGAGAAACCCCGCACTGTTGCCTGAGAGGGCTTAGCCCTCGGGGTCAGCGCCGCGCGCGCCTGCACGATCGGTCGGATCTCGTTCCCGAAATGGTCACCGACCTGTTGCTTGGCCCGATCTACTATCGCTTCTTCCTGAGCGGCTCGCCGATGGATGGCGGGTTCGGACGGCGCCTCGTCACCACTCTGATGCCCGCTTTCGCGGCTCATTCGTGAGTGGCGGTGGTGGGGCGGCCGGTCTGGCGGGGACGAGCATCGGTCGAGGGGGCGCCGAGGCGGCGAGTGAGGGCTGGAAGACGGTTGCGATTCGGGTGTGTCACGCGCGGGTGACATTGCGAGTTGAGGGCTGGAAACGGTTGCGATTCGGGCGTGTCACGCGCGGGTGACATAGCGCGTTGAGGGTTGGAAACGGTTGCGATTCGGGCCTGTCACGCGCGGGTGACATTCGCGTTTGCAGGCTCCCGCGCGGAGGGGTCAGCGCATGAGGCCCGCTGGCGCACGAGGCCGGTCAGCACGAGAGGCCGGGCAGCGCACGAGGCCGGGCGAGTGCACGAGGCGCGCCGGCACCCCCTACGTCAGCGCGAGTATCCCCCCTACGCCAGCGCCAGCATCCCCACCTACGCCAGCGCCAGCATCCCCGCCGCCGCCAGGGCCAGCGCCAGCCCCACCCACTGAACCGGCGCGATCCGCTCACGCAGCACGATCGCGGCCAGCAGGATCGTGCCCGCCGGGTACATCGCGGTCAGCACACTCATCACGGTGAGCTCGCCGAGCCGCAGCCCGAGCAGCAGCAGGGTGTTCGCGAAGGCGTCCACGACACCGCAGGCGATCGCGAACTTGAGTCCGGGCAGCCAGCCGCTCCAGCGATCGTCGGCGCTGCGGGACTGGCCGAGTTCGCCGGTCCATCCCGCGGCAACCGAGGCTGGCACCCGACCGCGCATCACCAGAAGCGCCGCCACGCCGACGGCGGCGAACATCGTGGCCCCGTTCACCAGACGGTTCACGACGAGCGGCACCAACCCCGAGTCATCCGGAGTCTGATCAATGATGATCAGAAACGCACCAATCAAAGTTCCGGATGCCACGGCCATCAGCACTCCGCGCAGCGACGGCCGCACCGCCCCCTTCTCGGGAACGAACCCCACTAATACGACCGCGACCAGCGCGAGGGCGAGCGCCCAGTAGCCGATCGGGCGGAGGGCGGCGCCCTGCGCGAGTCCCCAGGTCATCGGCACGACCGCCGAGATGACGGCGGTCAGCGGCGAAAGGATGCTCATCGAACCGATGGCCAGGCACGCGTAGAGCAGCGCGATCGCCACGGCGCCGGTCAGGCCGGAGAGGGCGCCAAGGACGACGGCCTCCACCGACCAGGCTCCGCCGACGAACGGCAGCGCGATGAGCAGCGCGACGAAGCCGGTGGTCCCGGCGATCGCCGTCACCCGCAGCGCGCTGATCCGGCGCGCGCCGAGGCCGCCGAGGAAGTCGGCGGCGCCGAAGATCAGGGCGCCGGTCAGGCCGATCACGGTCGCGAGCATGGGTTCCACGCTAGTGGCGGGTGCGGAATGTGACGAACGGCCGATCCCCCCGCTCTGGTCAAAAGTCTGACGTAACCCCTATGCTCTGGATCACCCCCACTCAGGGGCCACCCGATGTGGGGTTGTCCGGCGTGTTTCGTACCTTCGAAGGAGAAGCTGAAAACGATGTCAAGGGCTGAAACCGGGACGCGCGCCAGGCGCCGTCTGATCTCGATCGCGGCGGTCGCCGCCACCACGCTGGGCCTGTCGGCCCTCACCGCGCCGGCCGCGTTCGCCGCCGACGTCACGCACACCATCGCCGAGGTGCAGGGCACCGGGGCGACCACCCCGATCGCCGGCACCACGGTCACCGTCGAGGCGGTCGTCACCGCCGACTACCGCGGCGTGAGCGGATACCGCGGCATCGTGGTGCAGAGCGAGGGCGCAGACATCAGCCCCGCGACATCCGACGCCCTCTTCGTCTTCCTCGGCAATCAAACCGCGCCCGGTATTGCGATCGGCGACCGGGTCAAGGTCACCGGTGTCGCGGGCGAGAACTTCAACCAGACGCAGATTAACGCCAGCAGCGCCGCCACGAACATCGAGCTGGTGCAGGCCGGCGTCGGCGTGCCCGCGGCCACCGCGCTTGCCGACAGCGTGGTCGGTGACGCCCGCGAACCGTTCGAAAACATGCTGGTCGCCCCGAGCGGCGACTACCGCGTCACATCCAGCCACAACCTGTTCAGCTTTGGTGAGCTGTGGCTCGACCCGGGCGAGCAGCCGGTGAAGAGCACCGAGACCACGGATGCCGGCCCAGCGGCCGACGCCATCGCGGCCGCCAACCGGGCCAGCCGCATCCTGCTCGACGACGGCTACAGCATCCGCGTCGACAGCGCGGGGCATGTCGGAACCCAGCCGTATTTCTCCGCCGACACCGTGGTGCGCAACGGCGACCGGGTGGTCTTCCCGGCGAACCCGTACATCCTGGCGTGGGGCTTCAACGAATGGCGGCTGCAGCCGACGGTGGCGATCACCGACGCCAGCCCGGCCGGGTTCAAACCGACGTTCGAGACGCTGAACGCGCGTCCGGATGTCGCACCCGCGGTTGGCGGAGACTTCAGCGTCGCCGCGTTCAACGTCTTCAACTACTTCACCACCCTGACCAGCCAGAATCCCGAGGCTCGCGGGGCGGACACGGCCGCGGACTTCGCCATTCAGAAGTCGAAGATCGTGGCCGCGATCAACGGGCTCGGAGCCGACGTGGTCGCGTTGCAGGAGATCGAGAACTCGGTCAAGCTCGGGGAGACCGTCGACGAGGCGCTTGCCGACCTGATGGCCGGCCTGAACGCCGCCGCCGGCGCGGGTACCTGGGATTACGTGCGCACCCCGGCCGCGTTGCAGGATGCCGCGATCACCGACTTCATCACCAGCGCGATCATCTTCAAGCCCGCCGCGGTCACCCCGGTCGGCGACGCGTTGACGCAGATCGACGAGACCGTCTGGGACATCGCCCGGGAGCCGCTCGCGCAGGCATTCCGCGCGAACCAGACCGGCAAGGTGTTCAGCGTTGTCGCGAACCACTTCAAGTCGAAGACGCCGCCGACCGGCGGTGGTGCGGAACCGGCCGATGGCCAGGGCTTCTTCAACGCGGAGCGGGTCGAGCAGGCGACCAGCAGCCTGCTGGCGTTCGTGAACGGCGTGGTGGTGCCGGCCAGCGGCAGCGCCGACGTGTTCCTGATCGGTGACTTCAACGCCTACGCCGAGGAAGACCCGGCGCAGGTGCTGACCGACGCCGGCTTTGTGGACCTGGTGCCCGAGAAGACCGACGGCCAGTACACCTATACCTTCAACGGCGAGTTGGGCTCGCTTGACCACGTGTTCGCGAGTGCTTCGGTCGCGACATCCGTCACCGGAGTCGGCGTCTGGACCATCAACTCGCCGGAATGGGGTGACCGTGGCTACGAGTTCGACGCCGCCGAGGCGGGCACCGTGTTCCGCTCCAGCGACCACGACCCGATCAAGGTGGGCGTCAGCGCCGAGGTCGCGCCGGTGGAGATCGAGATCCTCACCGTGAACGACTTCCACGGGCGACTGGAGGCGGCCACCGGCACGCCGCCGATCCCGGGCGCCGCGCAGATGGGCGGCATGGTCGACTTCTGGGAGGCCGCGAACCCGAACACCACGTTCGTCGGGGCCGGCGACATGATCGGCGCGTCCACCTTCACGTCGTTCATCCAGCAGGATCAGCCCACCATTGACGCCCTGAACGCCATGGGCTTCGACGGCTCGTCGTTCGGCAACCATGAGTTCGACCAGGGCCGCGCCGACGTGGATGACCGCATCCTCGAGGCTGCCGACTGGCCGTACCTCGCCGCCAACCTGTACGACCGGGCGACCGGCCAGCCGGCGTATGAGGAGTACTTCCTGCAGTCGTTCGAGGGCGTCACCGTCGGCTTCATCGGCGCCGTCACCGAGGCGCTGCCGGAGCTGGTCAGCCCCGCCGGCATCGCGTCGCTCGAGGTGCGCTCGATCGTCTCCGAGGTCAACCGGGTCGCGGACTACCTGACCGACGGCGACGCCGCGAACGGCGAGGCCGACGTGCTGGTGCTGCTGGTGCACGAGGGTGCGGCGACGCCGGCCCTCGCCAGCTCAACGGATGACTCGGCCTTCGGGCAGATCGTGCTCGGCGTGCATCCGGAGATCGCGGCGATCATGTCGGGTCACACCCACCTGGCCTACGACCACGAGGTGACCGTGCCCGGGATGGACCGGCCGCGGCTGGTGCTCTCGGCCGGCCAGTACGGCTCGTTCTACGGCCACCTCGACCTGTCGGTCGACCCGGTGACCAAGGAGATCGTTAACTTCTCGGCCGAGGTGCTTCCGTTGTCGGGGTTCACCCCCGACGCGGAGGTGGCGCAGATCGTGGCGGCCGCGGTGGCGGTTTCCCGGGAGCTCGGCTCGGTGTCGGTCGGTCAGATCACCGACAGCCTGCGCCGGGCGGTGCAGAACCCGATCCCGCCGTCGCCGACGCTGCCGGCCGGCAACCCGTTCCCCGAGAACCGGGGCGGTGAGTCGACGCTCGGCAACTTCGTGGCCGACGTGCAGCTCTGGACGGCCGAGGAACTCGGCGCCGACATCGCGCTGATGAACCCGGGCGGGTTGCGGGCAGACCTGGTCTACGCGTCATCCGGAACCGGCGATCCCGACGGCAACGTCACCTATGCCGAAGCCGCCAACGTGCAACCGTTCGCGAACACCCTGACCACGCTGACGCTCACCGGCGCCCAGCTAAAGCAGGTGCTCGAGGAGCAGTGGCAGCCGGCGGGGGCGCAGCGTCCGTTCCTGAAGCTGGGGGTGTCGGAGGGTCTCGAGTACACCTACGACCCGACGGCTGCGGCCGGATCACGGATCACCGCGATCTACCTGAACGACCAGCTGGTCGCGGCGGCCGACACCTTCACGGTGGTGGCGAACTCGTTCCTCGCGGCGGGTGGAGACAACTTCTTCACCCTGGCGCAGGGCACCGACCGGGCCGACAGCGGACGCATCGACCTGCAGAGCATGGTCGACTACTTCAAGGCCAACCCGGTGGCGAGCCCGTCGTTCGCGCAGCGGTCGGTTGGCGTGCACGTGTCGGCGCCGGATGCCGATGGCTACAACGCCGGCGACCAGGTCACCGTCGACCTGTCCTCGCTGCTGATGAGCCGCGGCGGACCGACCACCGGCACCGTCGAGGTGCTGGCCGGCGGCACGGTGCTCGGCTCGGCGCAGATCGACGGCAGCATCGTCGACACCACCGACGAGCAGGGGCGGGCCTCGGTCACCATCACGATCCCGGCGTCCACGGTGCCCGGAACGCTGGTGCTGACGGTGCGGGTCGCCGCCACCGGAACCTCGATCGACGTGCCGCTCACGATCATCTCGAACCTCGAGGATGTCGCGAACACCAAGGCGCCGAAGATCACCGGCAGCGCCCAGGTCGGCAAGACGCTGGGCGTGAACGCGGGCAACTGGAGCGTGAAGAAGCCAGTGTTCAGCTACCAGTGGCTGCGCGACGGCCAGCCGATCGACGGCGCGACCGGTGCCAGCTATCGGGTCACCGCCGCGGACTCCGGCAGAGCGCTCAGTGTGGTGGTGACGGCCGCGGCGAGCGGGTTCGACGCCGGGACGGCCACCGCGACGGCGGTGAGCGTGCGGTAGCGCCAGCCGCGCTCGAAGAGACAGATGAGCCCGGCCGGGAGGCCGGGCTCATCCTGTTGTGTGTGGTCTGGCTTCTGCTGTGATCAGTGCTGGTGCGCTCCCGCGTCGGCGAGTTCGCCCGCGCCGGAGAGCTTGAAGGCGAGGCGTCCGTGGGCGTATCCGCCTCCGGCGCGGATCGCGGTGGCGACCCAGGCGCTCTCGGCGAGTTCGCCCTCGGTGGCGCCGGCCTTCACCGCGTTCTTGCTGTGGGCGTCGATACAGTACGCGCACTGCGTGGTGATGGCCACCGCCAGGGCGATCAGCTCCCGGAACTTCAGCGGGATCTCGCGCCCCTCCTCGGCGAACACCGCGTTATCGAATGCGGCGAATGCGGCAAGGATGTCGGGAGTCTCCTTCTTATAGACGCTGGTGAACTTCTTGTCGGTGGTGTCGTAGTACTCGCTCATGCTGGCCACCGTACCGAATCAAATATGACTTGAGGCGGGTGTGACCGTCTCGGGTGCGGTGTCTGTTGCGGGGTGCCCGCGGTTGCGCGTTGCGGGTGCTGCGGGTGCGGGTGCGACGGGCGCGGGGTGCGGGCTGCTGGCGTGGGCGTGGGCGTGGGTTGCGTGGTCGTGCGCGCGCCGGGCCACGTGATGCTGTCGCGCGGGTCCTAGAGAGCTTTCCGAACCGCGCGGGGTTTCTCACACGATGCGGGGCTATGTAGCGTCGCGCTGTGTGAGAAACGCCGCATGGTCCAGATGCCGGTCAGGCGGATGCCGGGCAGCGAACGCCCGCCCGGTGCCTGTGGTCCCGCGGCCGCTGCGGCGGCATCCGTCAGTGCCGTCCGTCCGCGGCATCCGCCGGCGTCCCATGAATTCCCCGCCCCACAAAACGACTCGGCGCGCCAGTTATAGCGGGGGCGCCGAGTCGGTTAGGGGTGTTGCGAGCAGGCATGGTCTGCGCGGCATCACCGATTCGCATCGCGTAACGCGGCGACTGGTGCCGGTACGTTTAGTAGAGCCATCCAGTCACAGGAGAAACCATGACCCGCCGCGTCTATTCCTCGATCACCGACGTTGTCGGACACACCCCGCTCGTGCAGCTGAACCGTGTCACCGCGGGCGCAGGCGCCACGGTGCTCGCCAAGCTGGAGTTCTACAACCCCTCGGCGAGCGTGAAAGACCGCATCGGCGTGGCGATCGTCGACGCGGCCGAGCAGTCCGGCGCGCTGAAGCCCGGCGGCACGATCGTGGAAGGCACCAGCGGCAACACCGGTATCGCGTTGGCCATGGTGGGCGCGGCACGTGGGTACCGCGTCATCCTGACCATGCCCGAGACGATGAGCACGGAACGCAAGATGCTGCTGCGCGCGTACGGTGCCGAGGTCGTGCTCACCACCGGTGCGGACGGCATGCGCGGGGCGGTGGCGAAGGCCGAGGAGATCGTGGCGGCGACGCCGGGTGCGGTGCTGGCCCAGCAGTTCGCGAACGAGGCGAACCCGGCGATCCACCGCTCGACCACCGGTGAGGAGATCTGGGCGGACACCGAGGGCGACGTCGACATCCTCGTCGCGGGAGTCGGCACCGGCGGCACTATCACCGGCGCCGGGCAGCTGCTCAAGGAGCGCAAGCCGGGGCTGCAGGTGGTCGCGGTCGAGCCCGAGGAATCGCCGATCCTGAACGGCGGCCAGCCCGGCCCGCACAAGATCCAGGGCATCGGGGCAAACTTCGTTCCCGACATCCTCGACACCACGGTCTACGACGAGGTCATCGACGTCAACATCACCCAGTCGGTCGAGACCGCCCGCCGGCTCGCCGCCGAGGAGGGCATCCTCGCCGGCATTTCGTCGGGTGCCGCCGTGTACGCCGCCCTTCAGTTGGCGAACCGTCCGGAGAACGCCGGCAAGACCATCGTCGTGATCATCCCGAGCTTCGGGGAACGGTACCTGTCGACGGTGCTGTACGAGAACCTGCGGGACTAGGTGTCGGTTCGCGACGACATCCGCGCCGCGCAACGCAACGACCCGGCCGCGCGCGGCGCCTTCGAGGTGTGGCTGACGTACTCGGGCCTGCACGCGGTGTGGGGATATCGCCTGGCGCACCGGCTGTGGAGGGGCGGATGGCGCTTTCTGGCCCGCGTGGTGTCGCAGGGGACTCGGTTCCTGACCGGGGTGGAGATCCATCCCGGGGCGACGATCGGGCGACGCCTGTTCATTGACCACGGCATGGGCGTGGTCATCGGCGAGACCGCGGTGATCGGCGACGACGTGCTGATGTACCACGGGGTCACGCTGGGCGGTAAAGGCAACGAGGTGGGCCAGCGGCATCCGCGGATCGGCGATCGCGTGGTGCTCGGCGCCGGCTCCACGGTGCTCGGCGGCGTCACGATCGGCGCCGACAGTGTCGTGGCGGCCGCGGCGGTCGTGCTGAAGTCCGCGCCGCCGGGGTCGCTGCTTGCGGGGGTGCCGGCGAAGTTCCGGCCGCGCGACGGCGGCGGGTTCGGCCCGGCTACGGAATAGGGCGGCTGTCGCCCGCATCACGTTCGTTCGTAAGGACCTCCGGCGCCACGCCGACTTGCACGGCCAGGATTAGCGGCGTGTCGACCGCAAGTCCTCCGCCACGTACAAGTAGGTGGCGCAGGAGCGCGACTCGGCGCCCGGACGAGGTGACGCAGACGTAGCGGCGCCTCTCGACGCGGGCGGGGATCGCTTGCGAGTCGGAGCGTGGATCGGTTCGCGGTCAGAGCGTGGATCGGTTCGCGCAGGCCCGGGCGTGTCCCGGCGCACCCGTCATAGGCTGACGCAATGACCAGCACAGCGCCGTACGGATCATGGACGTCCCCGATCGAGGCCTCCGAGCTCGTGGCGAGCGGACATCCGCTCTCCGGCGGCGCGTACGTCGGCGACGAGATCTGGTGGCTCGAGGCGCGACCGACCGAGGGTGGCCGGCTCGCGGTGCGCCGCATGCAGGATGGCGAACCGGTCGACGTGCTGCCCACGCCGTGGAATGCCCGCACCCGCGTGCATGAGTACGGCGGCGGCGCGTGGACGGTGACGGATGCCGGTGCGCTCGTGTTCGCGGAATTCTCCGACCAGCGCCTCTACCGCCTCGACCCCGGCGCCACCGACCCGGTGCCGCTCAGCCCGGTCGATCAGGGCATGCGCTTTGCCGAACTCACCGTGCACGGCGACGAGGTGATCGCGGTGCGCGAGACCCACCGCGACGGCCGGATCTCGCGGGACATCGTGGCCGTGCCGCTCGACGGGAGCGCCGCGGGCGGGGCCGACGACGTGTCTACCGCCACTGTGGCAACCGATGCTGCCTCGACCGGAGCCGCGCCCGCCGAGACCGCTACGCCCGCCGAGACCGCTACGCCCGCCGAGACCGCTACGCCCGCCGAGACCGCTACGCCCGCCGAGACCGCTACGCCCGCCGAGACCGCTACGCCCGCCGAGACCGCTACGCCCGCCGACACCGCTACGCCCGCCGTGCCCGCACCATCCGCCCCAACCGAACCCCGCGGCATCCGTTCAATCGTGGCCGGTTCCCGCTTTCTTGCCTATCCGCGCATCTCGCCGGACGGCACCCGGATCGCGTGGATCGCCTGGAACCATCCGCAGATGCCGTGGGACGGCACCGAGCTGCGGGTCGGCGACCTCGAGGGCGGTGTCGTCACGAGCTGGCGGATCCTGATCGGCGGACCCACCGAGTCCGTGCTGCAACCGGAATGGGCCGGCAACGACGCGCTGTACGCGATCAGCGACCGCACCGGCTGGTGGAACCTGTACCGGCTCGACCGCGGCGGACTCACGCGCGCGCTGCACCCGGTGGACGCCGACTTCGCCGGCGCCCTGTGGCAACTCGGCATGCGCTGGTACCAGCCGCTCGACGACGGCACGCTGCTCACGGTGCGCACGCGCGGCACCGACACGCTCGGCATCCTCGATCCGGCCAGCGGCACGCTCACCGACATCGACTTGCCGCTCACGTCGATCGTGCTCGGCGATGTCGCGGGCGACCGGGCGCTGCTGATCGGCGGCGGGACCCAGCACACGGCCGGACTGCGCGAACTGCGGGGGCTGGGCGAGTGGGCCGAGCCGGCCCCGTTGCCCGAGCCAGCCGAGCCAGCCGAGCCGCGCGAGCAGCGCGCCCAGCGAGGTGCGGCCACGCTCCGCGACATCCGTCTGTCCGTCGATACGATTCCGGATGTCGCGTACCTGCCGGAAGCGCGCACGGTGCAGTTCGGCGGGGTGCACGCGGTGGTCTACGCGCCGCGCAATCCGGAGTTTCAGGCGCCCGCCGGGGAGTTGCCGCCGTATGTGGCGTTCGTGCACGGAGGGCCGACCTCGCACGTGATGCCCATGCTGAACGTTCCGTACGCGTACTTCACCTCGCGCGGCATCGGCGTGATCGACGTGAATTACGGCGGATCCACCGGCTATGGCCGCGCCTATCGGGAGCGGCTGAAGGGGCAGTGGGGCGTGGTCGACGTCGACGACACGGTGCGCGCGGTGCGGGGACTGGCGGATGCCGCGCTCGCCGACCCCAAGCGACTGGCGATTCGCGGAGGCTCGGCTGGTGGGCTGACGGTGTTGGCGGCGCTGACCTCGTCCGACGTGTTCGCCTGCGGTACCTCTTACTTCGGTGTCGCTGACCTGACCGCGCTCGCCGAGGACATGCACGACTTCGAATCGCGCTACCTGGACGGGCTGGTCGGGCCGCTGCCGGAGTCGGCGCTGCTCTACCAGCAGCGGGCGCCGCTCAACCGGGTGGACGCGCTGTCGTGTCCGGTGCTGCTGCTGCACGGGACCGATGACACGATCGTCGCGCCGGAGCAGGCGAAGCGGTTCCGTGATGCGTTGGTGGCCAACGGCATCCCGCACGCGCACGTGGAGTACGTGGGGGAGTCGCACGGCTTCGTGCGGGCGCAAACGATCATCCACGCGGCGCAGGCCGAGTTGTCGTTTTACGGGCAGGTGATGGGGTTCGAGCCGCCCGGGACTCCGGTGCTGCCGCTGTGGCGGGGGTGAGGCAGGGAGCTGGGTTCGGTCGTGGGCCGACTGCGTCCAACCCGCCTCGCGCGTCTTCTCCTCCACAAGAAGAACTTTCACAACTTACCAAATTCAGTAGAACATACCTTCGAATCCTGCGAAAATGGGTGCATGCCCCAGACCACGCTCCCCGACCTGCAAGCGCTCACCGCCGCCCTCGCGGCGGTCGGCGCGCTGTCGGTGGAGCAGGCCACCCTGGCCGCGCTGTCCGATGACCGGTTGCTGGACTGGCAGGCCGGCTACGCCGAGCTGACCCGCTCGGTGCAGGTCCGCAGCGCCGCGGTGGTCGGCGAGATCGCCCGCCGCTCGGCACCGGAACTCGGCCACGACGGGCTGGCGCAACGCACCGGGCACCGCACTCCGGAGAAGTTCGTGGCCGCCACCACCGGGGTGACCGAGGCCGAGGCCAGAACCCTGGTCAGCGTCGGCGCGATCATGGTGAACGCGGCCGAGACGGATGCCGGCGACCCCACCACGGAGCGGTCGTTCAAGCAGTCCCGGCCCTGGCTGGACGAGGTCGGCCGGGCGGTGGCCCGCGACGAGCTGTCGGTGGCGAAGGCCGAGGCGATCCGCAACGGCCTGGGCGACCTGCCGGCCGAGCAGCGCGGCGCCGACTCCCACACTGCTGCTGCCGGCACCGACCACGACACCGCTGCCGGCGCTGCTGGCGCGGGCGCGGGCGCTGCTGCCGGCGGAGGCGGGGTGACGGTGGCCGATCTGGCCGGGGCGGTGCTGCGGTTACTCGCCGAGGCCCCGGAGCTGTCCGCCGACCGGCTCTACCGGCGGGCCCGGGAGCTCCGCGACGAACTGGACGCGGCCGGCATCCTGGACCGGGAACGGGCGCTGCACCAGGCGCGCAGCATCCGCCGCTACCGGCAACCGGACGGGATGACCCGCTACGTGATCACCGCCGACCCGGAGAACGCCGAGCTGATCGATGAAACCATCGACGCCCTCACCTCACCCAAACGCGGCGGCCCCCGGTTCGTGACCCCGGCCGAGCTGGCCCGGGCCGAGGCCATCGAATCCGACCCGCGCTCCCCGGAACAGCTCGCCTTCGACGGCTTCCTCGCCCTGCTCCAGCTGGGCATCGACGCCGACCCCGGACAGATCTGCGGCAGCCGCAAACCCGCCGTCCGCCTGCTGGTCGCCGAAACCGAACTGCACAAGCCCGACGGCCGCGGCTGGATCGAGGGACAAAAGGTGCCGGTGTCGATGCAGACCATCACCCGGGCCATGTGCGAGGCCGGAGTCGTGCCGATCAGCTTCGGCGACGACGGCCAATCGCTCCGCCTCGGCCGCGAACAACGCCTGTTCAACCCGAAACAACGACTGGTCCTCGCCGCCCGAGACGGCGGCTGCATGTGGCCGGACTGTGACCGCCCCGCCTCCTGGTGCGAAGCACACCACATCGACGAATGGGACCGCGACCACGGGCTGACCGATATCGACAACGGCATCCTGCTCTGCCGACATCACCACCTGCTGCTCCACGACCACGGCTGGAGCATCACCCGCGCCCACGGACAGTACTGGCTGATCCCACCCGCCGCGGTCGACCCGCAACAAAAACCCCGACCCATGCCCTCCCGCAGCCAAGCACTCGCCGACCTACAACAACGCCCCGCATGAGAACCCCGCCGACCAACCAGCCCACCGCGGCCGCGGCGTCGATATTACGCATCCACGCCGCGCTTGCCGTCCATGTCTCGCGTGTCGTCGTCGTCGTCCTTGCCGTCCTTGTCCCGCTTGTCGCACTTGTTTTGCTTGCTGCCAAGCGCCGGTCATCCACCCTCGCCGGAAAGAGCCCGTCGTCCACACTGGTCGACAGCCCCCGGTCGTCCATCGCTGACAGTTCGCGTCAGACGCCGCGGCTACCCTTGATCGCATGACTCCCGCCCTCTCCGTACTCGAGACCACGTTCGGGTACGACTCGTTCCGCGGGCAGCAAGAAGAGATCGTGCAGCACGTGATCGCCGGCGGCGACGCCCTGGTGCTGATGCCCACCGGCGGCGGAAAGTCGCTGTGTTACCAGATTCCCGCGCTCGTCCGGGAGGGAACCGGCGTTGTCGTCTCACCGCTGATCGCCCTCATGCAAGACCAGGTTGACGCCCTCTCTGCGGTGGGTGCCCGCGCGGCGTTCCTCAACTCGACTCAGTCCTTCGAGGAGCGCGCCCGGGTCGAGGCCGCCTTCGTCGCCGGCGAACTCGACCTGCTCTACCTCGCACCAGAGCGCCTCAAGCTGGAGTCGACCGCCGCGCTGCTCGAACGAGGAACGGTCGCCCTGTTCGCCATCGACGAAGCGCACTGCGTGGCGCAGTGGGGCCACGACTTCCGGCCCGACTACCTCACCCTGTCGATGCTGCATGAGCGCTGGCCGAACGTACCGCGCATCGCCCTCACCGCCACCGCCACCGAGGCCACCCACCGCGAGATCACCACCCGACTCGACCTCGGCGCTGCCCGTCACTTCGTGTCGAGCTTCGACCGCCCGAACATCCAGTACCGCATCGCTCCCAAGCAGCAGCCGCAGAAACAGTTGCTCGACCTGATCCGCACCGAACACCCCGGCGACGCGGGCATCGTCTACTGCCTGTCGCGCGCGTCGGTGGAGAAGACCGCCGCGTTCCTTGCCGAGAACGGCGTGCCCGCCCTGCCGTACCACGCGGGCCTCCCGGCCGAGGTGCGCGCCGCGAACCAGTCCCGGTTCCTCCGCGACGACGGCCTCGTGATGGTGGCGACCATCGCGTTCGGCATGGGCATCGATAAGCCCGATGTGCGCTTCGTCGCCCACCTCGACCTGCCGAAGAGCGTCGAGGGCTACTACCAAGAAACCGGCCGCGCCGGCCGTGATGGACTGCCCTCCACCGCGTGGCTCGCCTACGGGCTACAGGATGTCGTGCAGCAACGCCGCATGATCGCCGACAATGACGGCGATGCCGAGCACCGCCGCAAACTCAGCCAGCACCTCGACGCCATGCTCGCGCTCTGCGAGACCATCGAATGCCGCCGAGTGCAGCTGCTCAAATACTTCGGTGAGGAATCGACACCGTGCGGCAACTGCGATACCTGCCTGCAACCGGTCGAAGGCTGGGACGGCACCGTCCCGGCTCAGAAGCTGCTCTCCACGGTCGTACGGCTGAAGCGGGAACGCGGCCAGCAGTTTGGCGCCGGCCACATCATTGACATCCTGCTGGGCAAGCAGACCGAACGGATGTCGCAGCAGGGGCACGACGCGCTCACCACGTTCGGCATCGGAACCGACCTGTCCGAGGCGGAGTGGCGCGGCGTGGTGCGCCAGCTGCTCGCGCAGGGGCTGCTGTCCGTGTCCGCCGACGGCTACGGCACCCTGGTCATCACCGAGGCGAGCGGCCAGGTGCTGAGCGGCGGCCGGGAGGTGCGCCTGCGCAAGGAAGCACCCCGCAACGGATCAGCCCGGCGGGCGAGCGGCGGCTCCCGGCGGTCAGCTCCGGTCGACCTGCCGGTATCAGCCACTGACCTGTTCGAACAACTGCGCGCCTGGCGGGCTGGGGTTGCCCGGGAGCAGGGTGTGCCGGCGTACGTGGTGTTCGGCGACGCGACCCTGCGCGGTATCGCGGTGACCCGGCCGAGTTCGCTCGAGGAGCTGTCCACGATCAGCGGCGTCGGCGAGAAGAAGCTCGAGACCTACGGTGACGCGGTGCTCGGCGTGGTGGCAGGGTAAGCGGCTCACAACGTGTGGGGCGCGGCGGAGTCGGTCTGGATGGGTGATAGTCGCGCGTGGCGTGGCGTGGCGTGGCGTGGCGTGGCGTGGCATGGCGAGGCGGTCCGGACAGGTTGCCGGTCAACGCGAGGGGCAGTTCGGACAGGCTACTGGCCAGGTGGTGCGGAGCAGTACGGACGGGGTGCCGGTCCCGCGAGGCGGGGTCGGTCCGGACAAGTGGTGATGCGCTGTGACTGACATGCTGCGTACCGAGCGACTACTGCTGCGAGGGTGGACACCTGCAGATCTGGCACCGTTCGCCGCAATGAACGCTGATCCCGAGGTCATGGAGCATTTCCCTGCTGTGCTGACCGCCGATCAGAGTGACGTCCTAGCCGAACGGATTGCGCAGCACTTCGACCGCGAAGGGTTCGGACTCTGGGCCGTAGAACGGGAGGGTACCTTTGTCGGATTCACCGGGCTGAGCCGCGTCCCGTTCGAGGCGCCATTCACTCCGGCGGTGGAGGTCGGCTGGCGTCTTGCCCGGGCCGCATGGGGCCACGGCTACGCGACCGAAGCGGCCCGCGCCGCAGTGCGGTTCGCCTTCGACACACTGCACCTCGACGAGATCGTGTCGTTCACTGCGCCGGCAAACGAGCGTTCCCGCGCGGTGATGCGGCGGCTCGGAATGACGCACAACCCCGCCGACGACTTCGACCACCCAAACCTCGCGCCGGGTCATCCGTTGCAGAAGCACGTCCTCTACCGGCTGCAACGGGAGCTTTAAACATGCCGTATATGCGCCGCACGGAATGGAAAGCGGCCTAAAGTGGTGGACCGTGCTCAAATTCTTTGCGCGCCTCTTGGCCGCCCCCCTTGCTCGGTTGATCTTCCGACCGCGCATCATCGGCCGATCCAACGTCCCTCAGCGCGGCCCCGTACTGCTCGCCAGCAATCACCTCTCGTTCATCGACAGCATCGTGATCACGCTGGTTGCCCCGCGATCGGTGTCGTTTCTTGCCAAGGCCGATTACTTCTCCGGAACCGGCTTCAAGGGCTGGCTGTCTCGCAGCTTCTTCACCAGCATCGGCGCGGTACCGGTGGTGCGCGGTGCCGGTCAGGCCGCCCAGGAATCGCTCGACGCCGGCCTCGGGATCCTCAACGACGGCAACGCGTTCGCGATCTACCCGGAGGGAACCCGATCGCTCGATGCGCGGCTGTACCGCGGCCGCACCGGCGTGGCGTGGCTCGCGCTGACCGCCAAGGTGCCTGTGGTGCCGGTTGCGCTCAGCGGCACCGAACGTCTGCAGCCCGTCGGGTCACGACGCATCCATCTACACCGCATCACGGTGGAGTTTGGCGCCCCTCTCGACCTGAGCCGTCATGGCGAAGCAAAGTCGGGTCGGGCGCGACGGCACGCCACCGACGAAGTGATGGCCGCGATCGGCCGGATGTCGGACCAGGAGCTTGCGAACATGTACAACGAGCCCCCCGCCGAGACCATTGGCGAACGAGTGCGCCGAGTGTTCCGCAGCCCGGCTTCCCTATAGGCCTAGATTCCCTATAGGCGAAAGCAGTGCCCGGTGAGAGCCGGTGTCGGCGCCGGTGCTCGAGCATTTCCGCGAGTCGAGCCTCGCGCGACTCGAGCGCCTTCGCGGGTCGAGCCCCTCGCCGGTAAAGCAGCCTCACGGGTCATACCGCGCCCCCTCGGGGCGATTGTGTGGGCAGGTTGGCACATTGGCCCGGCGCTAAGCGCTGATTTGCGCGCACAAACGGCTCGTCGGGAACCACGGGAGGCCGAGCTGACGAAGATCTTCCGATCAGCGAATGTTAGCGGCCAGACTGCCCGAGGCGGCCACGTAACTGCCCGCGTTATTGGCGGATGCGCCGCCCAAGGAACCACCCGGCACGCGTCGGGGACAACCGGCACAACCGGCTACGGCGCGCTGGTGATCTCGCTGTACAGGTAGTCGATGTCCTCCGGACCGACCGTCGTGCTCTTGAACATCCGTCGGTCGGGACGGGGCATCTTCACCGACGGCCAGATGCGCCCACCTGCCAGCCGGTCTTCGACGAGGGTGGCGAACGTGCCGTGGTGCAGAAGCAGATGACGAGCGAGCGAGCCGAAGGACCCGCGAAACAAGGCTGGGTTGCTGATGTACTGGATTGACGCGAGCAGCGGGAGGCCTTTGATACGACGCCTCCGCCACACGACGTAGCACGACTGGTCGCCGCGGACCAGCACCAGGTGCCGGGCCCACCGACACTCGGCGTGATCCGCGAAGTAGGTGCGAACGTGCCCCGTGAGAGTCGACGCGATCACCACTGGGTCGTCGCTGACCCGTGCGCGCGCTAGCCAGAACCACGGCACGTTGGGGACTGCGGCAGTGGCGGTGTCGAGGTACGTGAAGCCAAGTCGCAGGTTGAGTTTCTGCACCAGGTCGATCGGAGTGAGGTCAGTGAAGGTAACGTCCTTCTGGCCGAGGACAGCACGGACCATCCGCATACTGTGTGACCGGTACTCGGGGGTCGTGAACCAGACCGCAAGATTGCAGAAGCGCTCTAGGCGGCCGTTGATGACACGGGTCGAGTAGATCGCCGGGTACGCACCGACTACCCGTCCCTGGGCGCGCAGCAGGAATCCATGGTTGGGAGCAGTGCTACCAGACAGGTTTACCGTGGTGCGCCAGGCGTCTGCCCACTGGTCCGCGGGCGTGGCTGGCGGGAAGTGCTCACCGAGGAACAGCGCAACCTCGGGAAGGTCCCGGTCGGTGATGGGATGCACCGATACCAGCGGAGACGGTCCGTTTTCCTGATCCATGGCCCGATCCTATTCACCAATGCCATTTGCGGTGGTGATCGGCGGGTCAGTTGTAGTGCAGGCAGGGTTTCCTGACGGGGTGACAATCGAGGTGGGTACTTCGGCCGGTTCTCCTGGCCACCACCGGGCATTTCTGCTGGCCGCCCATGGGCAGTTCTCGTTGGCCGTTGACAAGGGAGGACTACGCGATCCCCCCAAACGACTCTCAACTGACCCCCAATAAGGGGGTAACGTCTCCTCATGACGTTCAACGATGGCGCCCGCAGTGGCGGACCCCGTGCCAGCCGCCGGGGCCGCAACGCCGGTATCGCGGTCGGCGGAGGCGGAATCGCCGTGGTCGCGCTCGTGCTGATCTCGCAGCTGTTTGGCGTCGACCTGTCCGGACTTCTCGGCGGCGGCACCGGAACGGACCAGGGTGCTCCCGGCAACGACACCCCGGTGGCGAACTGCGAGACCGGCGCCGACGCCAACGAGAACCTCGACTGCCGCCTCGATTTCACCGCGCAGTCGCTCGACGCCTACTGGGAAGGCCAACTCGGCGCCGAGTACACGCTGCCCGCGTTCGTGCTGTTTCAAGAAGCGGTCGGCACCGGATGCGGCAACGCCACCAGCGCCGTTGGACCGTTCTATTGCCCGCCCGACGCGACCGTGTACATCGACACGGCGTTCTACGACGACTTGCGCACCCGGTTCGGCGCCCAGGGCGGACCGCTTGCCGAAGAGTATGTGGTCGCCCACGAGTGGGGCCACCACATCCAGAACATCACCGGCATCATGAACCAGGTGCAGCGCGGCGACACCGGTCCGACATCCGATGCCGTCCGCCTCGAACTGCAGGCCGACTGCTTTGCCGGCGCCTGGGCGGGAGCCGCCTCGACCGTGCCGGACGAATCCGGTACGCCGTTCCTCGAGCCGGTCACCGACGCGCAGGTCGCCGACGCCCTGAACGCCGCCGAGGTGATCGGCGACGACCGCATCCAGGAATCGACGCAGGGTCAGGTGAACCCCGAGACCTGGACGCACGGGTCGAGCGAGTCCCGGCAGCGCTGGTTCCTCGCCGGGCTGAACGGCGGAGCGAACGCCTGCGACACCTTCGCGGTGCCGGGCGAGCAGCTATAGCGCGAGCATCCACGAGCGAGCAGCTGAGCCGCGCAGTTGCAGCTAGCCGCAACACGCCCGACCCGATAACGTTCGAGCATGGATCAACTGTTCGACCTGATTGGCGGAATCCTGCCCGGGCTGGTGCTTTGGGCGATCGGTGCCGCGCTGGGCGTGCTGGTGTTCTATCACGTGGTCCGCGCCGCAGTGCGTCGAGCGCTCCGCCAGCACCAGGAGTGGCTCGAGGAACGCGGCCTGCGCTGAGCGCGTCCCGAAAACCCCTGAGCAGAGCTCGAGAACGCATATCACGTCTGACCTATTGACGCCAAGCCGACACGCTGGCTAATGTGACAGTCACCCGTTTACCCGGTGTTGCCCGACGCCCGACATGACGCACGCTGACGATCTGATCCCTGACGTCTGCGCTGCGTAACACCCCACTGTTAGTCACGGCTCTCACCACAGCAATCCCTTGCTGTTGTTTCCCTGTAACCCGAATGCAGGTGCACTTTAGTGAATGCTTTAGCGACGGCTTTTTCCGAGCCGACCGGCCCCACCCCACGCCTCCGCGGCGGCCTGCTGCGCGCCGCGCTATCGCTCGGCGTCGCCCTCGCGCTCACCGCCGCGGGCCTGGCCGGTGTGGTGCCGAGCGCTGCCGCGGCCGAGCCGTGTGGGCCGGGATCGAACGCCATTGCCTGCGAAAACAGCAAGCCGGGCACACCGCCGGAAGTCTGGGACATCAGTGGAGCCGGTGACCCCAGCATCCAGGGCTTCGCCACCGACATCAGTGTGAACATCGGCAGCCGCATCGACTTCAAGATCGACACGGATGCCGCGAACTACTCGATCCGCATCTTCCGCACCGGCTGGTACCAGGGCGACGGCGCCCGCCTGATCGACACCGTGCAGCCCTCCGCCACGCTGCCGCAGAATCAGCCAGAGTGCATCAGTGACCTCAGCACTGAGCTGTACGACTGCGGCACGTGGGGCGTCTCGGCGTCTTGGAACGTGCCCGTGGCTGCCGTCTCCGGGGTGTACATCGCACTGCTCAAGCGACTGGACACCGGTGGGGAGAGTCATGTCACCTTCATCGTGCGCGATGACTCGAGCACCAGCGACATCCTGTTCCAAACGTCCGACACCACCTGGCACGCCTACAACTCGTATGGCGGATCGGACTTCTACCAGGGCGGCGCCAACGGCCGCGCCCACAAGATCAGCTACAACCGGCCTTTCGCGACCCGGGAAGGCACCACGTCCCGCGACTTCTACTTCTCAAGCGAATACGCCCAGGTGCGCTTTCTCGAACGCAACGGCTACGACGTCAGCTACGCCAGCGGCATCGACAGTGACCGGTTCGGATCGCACCTGCTGAACCACCGCGTGTTCCTGTCCGTCGGCCACGACGAGTACTGGTCCGGCGCACAACGCACGAACATCGAGGCCGCTCGTGATGCCGGCGTGAACATGCAGTTCCTCAGCGGAAACGAAGGCTACTGGCGCACTCGCTACGAGCCGGCCGCATCGGACGACGCCACCGCCTATCGCACGCTCGTTTCCTACAAGGAAACCTGGGGCAACGCCAAGATCGACCCGGCCGCTGCTGAGTGGACCGGGACCTGGCGCGACCCGCGGTTCGCCGCCCAGTCCACCGGCGCCGGGCTTCCCGAGAACGCGGTCTCCGGCACCATGTTCCAATCCAACCGCAGCGCTCTCCCGGTGACCGTATCGAGTGCCGAAGGCAAGCTGCGACTCTGGCGCAACACGTCACTCACCGCTCTCAGCCCCGGTGCCTCGGCCGAACTCGCGCCACTCACCGTCGGCTACGAATCCAACGAGGACGTCGACAACGGCTTTAGACCGGACGGCATGATCCGGATGTCGACGACGACCGGGCCCTCCGATGAATACCTCAGCGACTACGGCAACACCATCGTCACCGACCGCGCCACCACCCACCACGTCACCCTGTACCAGGCAGCGAGCGGCGCCCTGGTGTTCTCCGCCGCCAGCATTCAGTGGGCCTGGGGACTCGACAACACCCACGACGGAGTCGGCGGTGCCGTCGACAGCCGGATGCAGCAGGCCCAGGTCAACCTGCTGGCCGACATGGGCGCGCAACCGGCCACCCTGATGGCCGAGCTGGTCCCGGCCACCCAGAGCACCGACACCGTCGCGCCCACGGTAACCGTGACGTCGCCCGCCGCGAACTCCTCGATCGGCAACGGAACCCTCGTGACCGTCAGCGGAACCGCGACCGACGTCGGCGGACGCGTCGCCGGCGTTGAGGTCTCCACCGACGGCGGCGTGCGCTGGCACCCGGCGACCGGCACCGACCAGTGGAACTACACCTACCCACAAACCGGCCAGGGCACCCAGAGCATCCGCGTGCGGGCGATCGACGACAGCGGCAACTTCCCGACCCTGACAGCAGACGTACCGGTCACCGTCACGGGACCGTCCAGCGTGTTCGGTGACGCCGTCCCCGACCAGGTCGACTCCGACGACGGCTCTGCCGTCGAACTCGGGCTGCGCTTCACCCCCACCGTCAACGGCTTCGCCACCGGAGTGCGCTTCTTCAAGAGCGCTGCGAACACCGGTGTGCACACCGGGTCGCTCTGGGATGCCGCGGGCACCAGGCTGGCAACCCTCGGGTTCTCCGGGGAGAGCCCCTCCGGCTGGCAGACCGCGTACTTCGACGCCGCTGTCGCCCTGATCGCGGGCGAGAGCTATGTCGTTTCGTACACGGCACCGCGCGGGCATTATGCGGTTGAGTCGTACTACTGGCCGTATTCCGCGGTCGCAAGCCCGCCGCTTTCTGTGCCGAGCGGATTCGGCGCGCTTCCGGCCGGTCTATACGGTGACCCCGGGCAGTTCCCGGCCGAGAGCTTCCAAGACAGCAACTACTTCGTCGATGTGGTCTTCGACCTGGTCAACACCACCCCGCTGGTGGCCACCAGTCATTGGCCCGCACCCGGCGCTACCGGCGCCTCGGTGGACACCACGATCAGCGCGCGCCTCTCGAATGATGTGGACGCGGCATCCGTCGGCCTGACCGTGCGCAACATCGCCGGCGGCGCCGTCGACGGTGTGCTCAGCTACGACCCGGCAACGCGCACCGTGCTCTTCGACCCGACCGCGCCGCTGGCCCCGACCACCAGCTACTCGGTCAGTCTCAGCGCCACCAGCAGCACTGGCGGGCCCCTGAGCGCGGGCGGCGCCTGGACCTTCACCACCGCGGACGCCGACACCGAGGCGGTCTGCCCGTGCACCATCTTCCCGCCGGAGACCGTCCCGCAGGTGCTCGAAGTGATGGACAGCGGAGCGGTCACCGTCGGAGTGCGATTCACCCCGACCACCTCCGGCGCGATCGCCGGCATCCGGTTCTACAAGGGCCCGTCGAACGGCGGAACCCACGTCGGATCGCTGTGGACCGGTGCGGGCTCGCCGCTCGGGCTGACCACGTTCGTGAACGAGACCGCTTCCGGCTGGCAGACCGTGTACTTCAGCCAGCCGATCACCGTGCAGGCCGGTTCCGAATATGTCGCCGCGTACCGCACCACCGCCGGAACATACTCCGCCACCGTCGGCGGCTTCAGCAGCGGGTTCAGCCGAGGGCCGCTCACCGTTCCAGCCGGGGGCGGCGCATACACCTACTCGACCGGGTTCCCTGGCTCGTCGTCCAGCAGCAATTACCTAGTCGACGTGGTCTTCGTCACCGACGCCACCGGGTCAAGTCCGCTCTCCGTGACCTCCAGCAACCCCACGGCTGGGCAGACGGATGTCGCGACCTCGGCGACCGTGTCGGCAGTCGTGTCCAACAGCAACCCCGACAGCGTGCCGGTGATCGGGCTGACCACCGCCACAGGCCCCGTCGCGGGCAGCGTGACCTGGGATGCCAGCACCGCGACAGTGACATTCACCCCGAGCGCGCCGCTCGCCGCGGCCACGCAGTACTCCGCCATCGTGTCGTCCGGCGGAACCGTGCTCGTCGGCGGCAGCTGGAACTTCACCACCGCCGACCAGTCCGTGTTCGACGGCGAGTTCACCCTGCTCGGCAGCGAGACCCCGCAGGTGCTGGCCGACAGCGACGCCGATGCGGTCGAGCTCGGGATGGCGTTCACCGTGTCGCAGCCAGGTGCGGTCACCGGCATCCGTTTCTACAAGGGTGCAGGCAACACCGGAACGCACCGCGGCAGCCTGTGGTCGGCAAGCGGCGAACGGCTCGCCACGGTCACGTTCGCCGGCGAGTCGTCGTCGGGATGGCAGACGGCACGATTCGCGACCCCGTACCCGCTGACGCCAGGGCAGGAGTACGTGGTGTCCTATTTCGCGCCGCGCGGCCATTATGCTGTCACCTCCGACTACTTCAGCACGCTCCGCCGGTCCGGCCCGATCACCGCCGACGTGGGAGCCAACGGCCGCTTCCTCTACACGACCGGTGGCGGGTTCCCCACGGGGACTTGGAAGGCGTCCAACTACTTCGTCGACGTGCTGTTCGCCACCGGAACCGTGACGCCGCCGGCGCCGGTGACCCTGCAGGCGACGAATCCCGCCAGCGGGCAGACGGATGTCGCGACATCCGCCGTCATCAGCGCCGAACTGTCGGCGAACCCCACCCAGGGCGCGCCCGCGCTCGAGGTGACCGGCCCGGCCGGTCCCGTCGCGGGCAGCAGCAGCTACGACAGCAGCACCCGCACGGTCAGCTTCACCCCGGACGCCGAGCTCGACCGGATCACCCAGTACACGGCCACCGTGTCGATCGGCGGCGCGCCTTTGGCCGACGGCAGCTGGTCGTTCACGACCGTGCCGCCACCGCCGCTGAGCGGGGAGTTCACGCTGCTCGACTCGGCAACTCCCGCGGTGACCGCGGTCACGGATGACAACAGCGCGGTCGAGTTGGGCATGGCGTTCTCGGTTACACAGCCCGGCGCGGTCACCGCGATCCGGTTCTACAAGGGCACCGGCAACGGCGGCAGCCACGTTGGGACCCTGTGGTCGGCAACCGGCACAGCCCTGGGAACGGTGGCGTTCACCGCAGAGACCGCGGCCGGCTGGCAGACCGCAGCCCTCGCCAGTCCGGTGAGCCTCACACCCGGCGAGACCTACGTGGTGTCGTACCTTGCGCCCCAGGGGCGCTACGCCGCCGACGCCGGCTACTTCGCGGTACCGCGATCGAACGGACCGCTGATCGCCGACAGCACGAACGGCCGGTACCGCTACGGCAGCCCGGGAGGCTTCCCGGCGGACACCTGGAACGCCACCAGCTATGGCGTCGACGTGGTGTTCGTCACCAGCGACCTGCTCACCGCCCCCGAGCCCACCCCGGCGCCCGACCCAACGCCCGCTCCTGACCCCACCCCCACGCCCGACCCGGATCCCACCCCCACCCCGGAGCCGGAACCCGCCCCGGCGACCGCCGTCAGCACCGTCAGCCCCGCACCGAACAGCACTGACGTTGCACCCACGACATCGGTCACCGCCCAGGTGACAAATGCCGGCACCGCGACCCCGGTGCTCGGCCTCACCGGACCGAGCGGCGCGGTGCCCGGCACCTCGACGTTCGACCCAGCAACCGGAACGCTGACCTTCGTGCCGACGGCACCCCTGCCCTGGGCGACAAAGGTCAACGCGGTGGTCGCGCTGGAGGCCAGCGGTGCCCCGCTGCCCGGCGGAACGTGGGACTTCACCACCGCGGAGGAGCCAGCGGTACTCGCCGCCGTCTCGATCTTCGGCGACGCGGTGCCGGCCGTCGACGCGTGGGACGACACATCCTCGGTGCAGGTGGGCGTGCGCTTCACCGCGTCCGAGTCTGGACTGGTCACCGGCATCCGCTTCTATAAAGGCGCGGCCAACACCGGAACTCACACCGGCTACCTGTGGAGCGCGACCGGTGAACGGCTCGCCGAGATTTCGTTCCTGGATGAGACGGCCAGCGGCTGGCAGCAGGCCACCCTGTCGACACCGGTGCCGATGGACCCCGGGATCGAGTTCCGCGCCAGCCTGCACAGCACCACCGGCCGCTACGCCGTCGACCTCGACGGCCTGCGCGGTTCGGTGACCAACGGCCCGCTGTCGACCGTCGCCTCCGGCGGCGTCTACCGCTACGGGCCCATCGACTATCCCGACAGCGTCTCAGACCACAACTTCTGGGTCGACGTGCTGTTCACACCGAACGGCTGACCGCCCACACGCGCACCTGCCAGAACCACGGAATTGGGGGAACAATGCAGGAACGACTACGCATCGCCATCATTGGCGCTGGCTACTGGGGGCCCAACCTCGCCCGAAATTTCCACGCCAGCCCCGACTGGGAACTCGCCGCCATCTGCGACCTCGACGGTGAGCGGGCCAGGCGGGTGGCTGACCAGGTCGGCAACGTCGCCGTGGTCACCGACCTGAATGACGTGCTGACGGATGCCGCGATCCACGCGGTCGCGATCGCCACGCCCGCCCGCACCCACCATGCCATCGCGCTCGCCGCCCTGCGCGCCGGCAAGCACGTGGTGGTCGAGAAGCCGCTCGCCGACACCCGCGAGCACGGTGACGCCATGGTGCGGGAGGCCACCGAGCGCGGACTGGTGCTGATGGCCGACCACACCTATTGCTACACGCCAGCGGTGCAGCGGATTCGGGAGCTGGTCGAGGAGGGGGCGCTCGGCGACATCCTGTTCATCGACTCCGTGCGCATCAACCTGGGACTGATCCAACCCGACGTCGACGTGTTCTGGGACCTCGCGCCCCACGACCTGTCGATCATCGACTTCATCCTGCCGGGCGGACTGCGGCCCCGGTCGGTGTCAGCCCAGGGCGCCGACCCGCTCGGCGCGGGCAAGGCCTGCGTCGGGTACCTCACGATCCCGTTCGGCGCGGGGGCTATCGCCCACGTGCATGTCAACTGGCTGAGCCCCACCAAGATCCGCCGGATGGTCATCGGTGGCACCAAGCAGACTCTGGTCTGGGATGACCTGAACCCGCAGCAGCGGCTCAGCATCTACGACCGCGGCGTCGACATCGAACGGCAATCGGCGACCAGCGTCGAGCGCAAGGCATCCACCGTGTCGTACCGGCTCGGCGACACCTGGTCGCCGGCACTGCCGGAGCACGAGGCGTTGGCGCTGATGGCCACCGAATTCGCGGCGGCGATCCGCGAGGAGCGGGCCCCGCGCACCGACGGCCGGGCCGCGATGCGGGTGCTGTCGGTGCTGGATGCCGCGGCCGTCAGCCTGCGCGCGGCAGGTGCCGCCGTCCCCATTGAAGAGGATCTTCCCGACCTGGAGGTAGTGGCATGAGCACGATCGAAGGAGCCACCGTGCTCGTCACCGGCGGTGCCGGCACCATCGGATCGGCAATCGTCGACCAGCTGCTCGACGCGGGAGCCGCCCACATCGACGTGTTGGACAACCTGGTGCGCGGCCGGGTGGCGAACCTCGAACCGGCGCTGCAGAGCGGCCGGGTCACGCTCATCGAAGGCGACCTGCGCGATCGCGACGCCGTCAACGAGGTCACTAGGGGCAAGGATCTGGTGTTCCACCAGGCCGCCATCCGCATCACCCAGTGCGCCGAAGACCCCCGCCTGGCGCTCGAGGTGCTCGTCGACGGCACTTTTAACGTTCTGGAAGCGGCCGTGAACCACTCGGTCGGCAAGGTGATCGCGGCATCCAGCGCCTCGGTGTACGGCCTGGCCGACCAATTCCCCACCGGCGAGGGCCACCATCACCACAACAACGACACCTTCTACGGGGCGGCGAAATCCTTCAACGAGGGGATGCTGCGCAGCTTCCGGGCCATGTACGGCCTCGACTTCGTGCTGCTGCGCTACTTCAACGTGTATGGGCCCCGGATGGACGTGCACGGCGTGTACACCGAGGTGCTGGTGCGCTGGATGGAGCGCATCGCCGACGGGATGCCGCCACTCATCTTCGGCGACGGCGCGCAGACGATGGACTTCGTCTTCACCCGCGACATCGCCAGGGCCAACCTGCTCGCCGCAGCCAGTGACGTGGCTGAGGGCGTGTACAACGTCGCCAGCGGAACCGAGACCAGCCTGCTCGAACTGGCCGAAGCGCTGCTCGCGGCGATGGACTCCGACCTGTCGGTGACGCACGGCCCCGAGCGCGCGGTGAACGGCGTGGTTCGACGGCTCGCCGACACCACTGCCGCCCGCCGCGACCTCGGATTCACCGCCGAGGTGGGGCTCGAAGACGGCCTTCGCCAACTCGTGGAGTGGTGGCATCCGCTTCGCGAAGAAATCGCGGCCGGACGGACGGTGCCAGCATGAACGGGGACGATCGCATCAGCGTGATGAAGCCGTGGCTCGGCGAGGAGGAGATCGCCGCGGTCACCGCGGTGATCCAGAGCGGCTGGGTGGCGCAGGGCCCGCAGGTTGCCCGCTTCGAGCAACTGTTCGCCGAGGCGATGCAGGCCGAGCACGCCATTGCCACCTCCAACTGCACCACGGCGCTGCACCTGGCGCTGGTAGTTGCCGGCATCCAGCCCGGCGACGAGGTCATCGTTCCTTCCTTTTCGTTCATCGCCACCGCGAACGCGCCGAGCTATGTCGGGGCGCTCGCCGTGTTCGCCGACGTCGACGCGCAGACCGGCAACGTCACCGCCGAAACCATCGCCCCGCTGCTCACCGAGCGCACCCGCGCCGTGATCATCGTCGACCAGGGCGGGATGCCGGTGCACCTCACGTCAATCCGGGCACTGTGCGATCCGCTCGGCATCACCGTGATTGAGGATGCCGCGTGCGGCGCCGGCTCCCGGTATCTGGGTCGCCCGGTCGGGGCGTCCGCGGAGCTGGTGGCCTGGTCGTTCCACCCGCGCAAGCTGCTCACCACTGGGGAAGGCGGCATGCTCACCACCTCGCGCGCCGACTGGGCGGCCCGAGCCCGTCGCCTGCGCGAGCACGCGATGAGCAGCTCGGCCGCCGAACGGCACCTCGCGCTGGTCGCGCCGGAGGAACACTACGACGAGATCGGCTTCAACTACCGGATGACCGACCTGCAGGCCGCCGTCGGCATCGTGCAACTCGACAAGCTGCCGACTCTGGTTCGGCGGCGGCGGGAACTCGCCGCGACCTACACCGACGCGTTGCAGCACGTTCCGGGGTTGCGGGCGGTCGTCGATCCCGACTGGGGCACTAGCAACTTCCAGTCGATGTGGGTCGAGATCTGCGAGGAGTACCCGCTCGACCGGGAGGCGCTGCTGCAGCACCTGGCCGAAGCTGGCATCTCGGCCCGCCGCGGCATCATGTCCGCGCACCTGCAGCGGGCGTACGCCAGCGGCACGTCGATTCGGGTGCCGCTGCCGGTGTCCGAGCGGCTGACCCGCGGCACGCTGATCCTGCCGCTGTATCACCAGCTGGACGAGACGCAGCAGGCCACCGTGATCGACGCCCTGCTCGCCCCAGTCGTGGCGGTCGGTCATGGCTGACGTGCTGCTGGTCGCCGCGAGCGGCCTGGCGAGGGAGGCACTCTCGGTGCTGCGTCGTTCCGGCCAGCACACCGTGGTCGGGTTCCTCGACGACGACGCGTCCAAGTGGGGCAAGAGCCTCGACGGCGTGCCGGTCGTCGGCGGAATCGATGATGCGAGCAACCACCCCCAGTCGAGCCTGCTGATCTGCGCCGGGCGCGGCATCGTGCGCGCGGCGATCGCGGCCCGCCTTGCCGAGCGGGGCCGCACCAAGGACGACTACGTCACGGTGATCGATCCGAGCGTGCTGCTGCCGTCGGACTGTACGGTCGGCGAGGGCAGCATCCTGCTCGCCGGTGTCGTTCTGACCACCAACGTGGAACTCGGCAGGCACGTTGTCGTCATGCCGCACGTCACGCTGACTCACGACGACCTCGTCGAATCCTTCGCCACGCTCTGCGCGGGCGTGGCGCTCGGGGGACACGCCTGGATCGGGGAGGGCGCGTACCTCGGCATGAACGCGAGCGTGCGGGAGGGCATCCGGGTCGGCCGGCACTCGGTGCTCGGCATGGGCGCGGCGCTGACCCAGGATCTGCCGTCGGGAGAAACGTGGGTGGGAGTTCCCGCCCGTCAGCTGGAGGTTTCGCGAGCATGAGGGTTCCGTTCGTAGATCTGGTGTCGCAGCAAGCCGAGATCGCCGACGAGGTGCTTCCGGTGTGGGAGCGCCTGTTCGCCACGGCCGGCTTCATCGGCGGTGAGCAGGTCGACGCGTTCGAACGCGAGTATGCCGAGTTCGCCGGCGTGCGCTACTGCGTCGGCGTCGGCAACGGCACCGACGCGCTGGAGTTGGCGTTCCGGGCGGCAGGGGTCGGCCAGGGCGACGAGGTCATCGTTCCGGTGAACACGTTCATCGCGACGGCGGAGGCGGTCTCCCGGATCGGCGCCGTGCCGGTATTCGTCGACGTGGACCCCGATCAGCTGCTGATCGACCCGGCCGCTGTCGAGGCGACGATCACCCCGCGGACGCGGGCAATCGCCCCGGTGCACCTGTACGGCCAGACCGCCCCGATGGAGGCGCTCGCCGCACTCGCCGAACGGCACGGGCTCGCCATCGTCGAAGATGCCGCGCAGTCGCAGGGGGCGTCATCCGCCGTCGGCCGCGCCGGCGCACTTGGCCACGTCGCTGCGACGAGCTTCTATCCGGGCAAGAACCTCGGCGCCGCCGGCGATGCCGGCGCGGTGCTCACCGACGACCCCGCCGTCGCGGAGTTCGTGCGCAACCTCGGCGCCCACGGCAGCTCGGTGAAATACGTGCACGACCGGGTGGGTGTGAACTCGCGCCTCGACGCCGTGCAGGCCGCGGTGCTGCGGGCGAAGCTACGCCGCCTCGGCACCTGGAACACCGCGCGCCGCGCCGCCGCCGCCCACTACGCCGAGCTGCTCGCCGACGTGCCGGGCGTTCGGGTGCCCACCGTCCGACCCGGCAACGAGGATGTCTGGCATCTCTACGTCGTGCAGGTCGACGAGCGCGACCGGGTGCACGCCGACCTCGGCAGCGCGGGAATCGGCGCCGCCATCCACTACCCGACCCCGTTGCACCTCACCGCCGCGTATGCCGATCTCGGCTATCGGAACGGGGAGTTTCCCGTCGCGGAGGCGGCGGCCGGCCGCATCCTCTCGCTGCCGATGTTCCCGCACCTGACGGCCGAGCATCAGTCCGATGTCGTCGACGCGCTTCGGAGGACTGTCTGACATGTCGAACTCGCAGACGGTGACCGCCGAGCCTCGACCCGAGGTGAGCGAGCTGCCCATCGTGTCGGTAGTGATCCCCTGCTACAACTATGGGCGATTCCTCGCCACGTGCGTGCGCAGCGTCGTGAGCCAACAGGGAGTGCGCACACGCGTACTCATCATCGATGACGCCTCGCACGACGATTCTGCCCTGATTGCCGTGGAGCTCGCGGTGCAGTATCCGAACGTCGAGGTGGTCGTGCACCCGCAGAACAAGGGCCATATTGCGACCTACAACGAAGGCCTGCTGGAGTGGGCTTCCGGAGACTACGTCACGCTGTTGTCGGCTGATGACGAACTGCCGGCCGGTTCGCTGGAGCGCTCGGTGCGGCTGATGGAGGCGAACCCCGGGGTCGGCATGGTCTACGGCGGCATCGAGGAGTTCGGTGAGGGCGCGTCGCCCTCAAGCCCGGCGCCGCGCCGTCGCCCCACGGCGATCGTGTACTCCGGCCGAAAGTGGTTGCGCAAACGGTGCCGGGAAGCCGTGAATGTGGTGCCCACCCCCGGAACCGTGTTGCGGACTCAGGTGCAGCGCGCGGCAGGGGGCTACGACCCGCTGCTGACGCACGCCGGCGACTTCGACATGTGGTTGCGGGTCGCGCTGGTCGCCGACATCGGGTATGTCGGCGGGCATCCCCAGGGACGCTATCGGATTCACGGCTCGAGCATGAGCCAGGGCGTCTACCAGGAGTCGTGGGCGGACGTCCGCCAACGCAAGCTGGTCTTCGACAGCCTCTTCACCAACCATGCTGGTGAGCTCACCCGAGCGGGGATCGATCCCGCTCCCACCTATGCGCGCCTAGCCGGCCATCCGTTGTGGTGGGCGTGCCGGGAATACGAGAAGGGCAATCCCCACGCGACCGCCGTGGACGAGTGCGTGGCGTTTGCGACCGAAACGTACCCCGGCGTCGGATCACTGCGGCCGTACCGGGCGCTCCGCAGGCGACAGAGATTGGGTGCCGCGTTCTGCCACCGCACCCAGATATTCGTGGGAACGGCCATCGTCCGGCGGCTGCTGAACAGGTACTGGTGGTTCCGATGGAAGAGATTCGGCGGTTGAGACATGGAGGTTGGGACATGACGAATTCATCGGCATCCGCATCGGCACTCGGATCGGCACTGACGCGCAGGACGCGCCATATCGGATCACGCGTCGCCAGGGCTGTCGGCATCCTTCGTCAGGATGGTCCTCGTGGCCTCGCCCAGCGACTCGCGCGCATCGCCTATAACCGGCTGGGCGCCGCGAGCCTCGAGGAGCTGCTGCTCGACGGCGACGTCGTCGATTCGACCGAGCTGAGCCTGACATTCCCGGATCGCCGTCCATCGCCGGCGGAGCCACTCACCATCGGGTGGGTGATGTCGCCGCCGAGCGCGGGCTCAGGCGGTCACACGACTTTGCTCCGGATGGTCCGCGCCCTGGAGGAGGCGGGTCACCGGTGTGTTCTGTTCCTCTACGACCGCCACGGCGGCGACATTCGGGCACACGAGCGCGTGATCCGCGAGTGGTGGCCCGACCTTGATGCCGAGGTCCGCGATGCCACCCGGGGGATCGACGGGGTAGATGCCTGCGTTGCCTCGTCGTGGAACACGGCTCACGTTTTGGCTCGCCGTGGCTCCCCCATGCGGCGGCTCTACTTTATTCAGGATTACGAGCCGTACTTCTACGCGCGCGGCGCGATGTATGTGTTGGCCGAGGACTCCTACCGCTTCGGGTTCCGGTGCATCGCCCTGGGCGAGATGGTGGCCGAGCTGCTGCGTAGCGAGGTCGGCGTTGTGCCGGACGTCGTCGAGTTCGGCTGCGACACCACGGTCTACCGCCAGCTTCCCGGCCGTGAACGCACCGGAGTCGTGTTCTTCGCCCGTCCAGATGTCCCGCGACGCGGCTACTGGCTGGCACGCCTCGCCCTGCACCGATTCCACGAGCTCCACCCCGAGGTCCCGATCCACTTCTACGGTTCGACGGTACGCGGGCTCCCGTTCCCGGCGACGCAGCACGGACGGCTGAGCCCGGTCCAGCTCAACGAGCTGTACAACTCCTGCATCGCCGGGCTCGCCCTCTCGTTCACGAACATCTCCCTGGTGCCGGAAGAGATGCTCGCGGCGGGCACGATTCCCGTCATGAATGACTCAGCGCACTCACGGGTCGTGCTGCAGAACGAACACGCCGTGTGGGCGGGCGCGACTCCCGACGCGCTCGCGGCAGCGCTCAGCGAGACGGTGGTTCGTGCCGGCGTCGCGGAACGTGCGCACGCGGCATCCGAATCGGTGCGCGGCGTCGGCTGGGCCGGAGCGCAGGCGCAGATCGTGCGGATCATCGAGGACGAGGTGTACGCGACCGAAACGTCGGTGCGCGAGAGCAGCGTGCGCAGTGACTAAGCAACCACAGCCGGTACCCGTGCAGGATCCTCCGTCCATCGGACGACAGGCGGCGGCGGGAGTGATGTGGCTCACCATCCAAAAGTGGGCGGTTCGGATCACCGGGTTCGTCACGATCGCGGTTCTCACCCGATTCCTCAGCCCGGAGGATTTCGGCACCGTGGCCGCCGCATCCACCGTGCTCCCGTTCTTCTACCTGCTCGCCGATCTCGGGTTTGCCGCGTACATCGTGCAAGCGGACAAACCAGATCGCCGGATGCTCAGCACCGGGTTCTGGTTCTCACTGGTCGCCGGCATCCTGCTGACCGTTGTCCTCGTGCTGAGCGCTCCGCTCGTTGGACTGGTGTTCCGTTCCGACCAGATCGTTCCGGTGATGCAAGTGCTCGCGCTCGCCGTGGTGTTCACGGCGACGGCATCCGTTCCGATGGCGTTGCTGCGCCGGGAGATGCGGTTCCGGGTAATCGCGGTGCAAGCGAGCATCGCTGCCGTTGCCGCCCAGGTAGTAGCCATCGCGATGACCGTCACCGGTTTCGGCGTCTGGGCGCTGGTCGGTCAGACACTGACCGCGCTCCTATTGACCGCCGTGCTCGCCTGGGTCGCCGCCAGATGGCGCCCATCATTCGTCTTCTCGGGCAGCGAGTTCGTCATGATGGCCCGCTTCGGCAGTAAGGTGCTCGCCGTCGAGTTCGTCGCCATGGTCCGAGCGTGGGCGGAGGCTGCCATCATCTCGGGCACGCTCGGCTTGGCCGCGCTCGGCTACCTCAATATCGCGCAACGGCTGGTGCAAATCGTGCAGGACCTCACCGGCGCTGCCCTCGTGCCGGTCTCCACCGTCGCATTCGCCAAAATCCGCGATTCCGCCGATCGCCTGCGCAGCGCCTATGTCCGCGCCCTTCGGATGACGTACGCGGCGCTGTCGCCGGTGCTGGTCGTAGTTGCCGTGGCCGCGCCACTGATCATCCCGATCATCTTCGGTGACGGCTGGGAGCAGAGCGCGCAGGTCGCCCAGGTTCTGGCGCTCGCCGGACTGATGGTGGTGAGCGCGGCCCTCGACCACGGCCTGTTCTACGGACTCGGCAAGCCCGGCCAGTGGCTCGTCTACGCGGTCATCATCGACCTGTGCACGGTCGCCGCCACCGCGATCACCGTGCAGTGGGGGTTGCACGCCGTCGCCTACGGCTTCCTCGTCGTCGCAATCTTCGCCACGGCCGGTCGGTGGTTCCTGGTCGCGAAACTGCTGCGAGCATCCCCGAGGACACTGGCCGGGCCGTTCGGCTTCCTCGCCGCCGCGGTCCTGGCCAGCGGTGGAGCCGGCTGGCTGGCACTGGTCCTGTCGCCCGGTCTGCCGCCCATCCTGAGGATTGCACTCATGGGCATCGCCGTGCTCGTGGTGCATCTCGCCGTAGTGCGCCTGCTTGCCCGGCAGGTCCTCGACGAACTGACCGGCTACCTGCCGCGATTCCGCCGGGCGACCCGGCACCGCATCCCGTCACCGTCGAAGGAGCGCTCATGAGCCGCAAGAAGACCTCCCCGCACGTGCTGATCATCGTGCAGAACCTGCCGGTTCCGCTTGACCGCCGGGTCTGGTTGGAGTGCCAGGCCCTGATCGCGCGCGGCTACCGCGTGAGCGTGATCTGCCCGAAGGGGCCAGGTGACCCCGCTCGCCAGCACATTGACGGGGTAGATATCTACAAGTACCCGCCGGCGCCGGAGGCGAAGGGGCTGCTCGGCTTCGTCTGGGAGTTCGCGTATAGCTGGATCCGCACCGCGCTGCTGTCGCTGACGGTGCGGCGCAACCGGCGGTTCGACATCATCCAGGCGTGCAACCCGCCAGACACGTACTGGCTGCTCGCGCTGCTGTGGCGGGCGTCTGGAGTGAAGTTCGTCTTCGACCACCATGACCTCAACCCTGAACTGTTCATCTCCCGGTTCGGTGAACCGCGCGGCGGGTTGAAGGCGCTGGAGTACCGCGGCCTGCTCTGGCTGGAACGGCGCACCTTCCGCGCCGCGCACCGGGTCATCTCGACGAATGAGTCGTACAAGGCCGTCGCGCTGCGGCGCGGACGGCGCAGCCCCGACGAGGTGACGGTGGTGCGCAGCGGACCCGACACCCGGCGGATGCGCCCGATCTACCCCGACAACCCGCGCCCGGCCGACAGCATCAACCTGGTCTACCTCGGGATCATGGGCCCCCAGGACGGGGTCGACCAGGTGCTGCTGGTCGTCGACGAACTCGTGCACCGCCGCGGGCGCGACAACGTGACCGCGACCCTGCTCGGCTTCGGCGACTGCTTCGAGGACCTCACCCGGCAAGCCACCGCCCTCGGTCTCGACGAGCACGTGACCTTCACTGGCCGGGTAGACAAAGTGGCCATTGCCGAGCACCTCAGCCGAGCCGATATCGGCCTGTGCCCCGACCTGAAGACACCGCTCAACGACGTGTCGACGATGAACAAGACGATGGAGTACATGGCGTACGGACTGCCCGCCGTGTCGTTCGATCTGGTCGAGACCCGCGTCTCGGGAGGAGACACCCTGCTGTACGTGCCCTCCGGCGACATCGCGGCGTTCGCCGATGCCGTGGAAACGCTGATTGACGACCCGGCGCTTCGCGCAGAGCTCGGGCGGAAGGCGCGCACCCGGGTGGCCACCCTGATGGACTGGCGCCCACAGGCCGAGGCGTACATCTCGGTGTTCGACGAGCTGTCCGGGTACTCGACGCCGGGACATCCGGTTCCCCCGACCGCTGCCGACACGGCCGACACGGACCCAGAAGGTCGACGCTATGTCGACCTCGACGACACTGACGAGTTCGATCGCTATCTCACCGAGCGCAGCGCCGGAGCCGAGCGGAGCACACGATGACCCCGACCAGGACGAACTTCCATCACCTGCTCAGTCAGGCGGCCACTGAGACTCCGGATGCCCCGGCGCTCAGCTACCGCAATTCGACGCTCAGCTACGCCGAGACCTGGCGGATGGTGTGCGCCGCCACGGCGCAGCTGCTCAGCGTGGGGCTTGAGCGCGGCGACCGGGTCGCGATCTATCTCGAGAAACGGTTCGAGACCGTCGCGTCGTTCTTCGCTGTCTCCGCAGCAGGCGGCGTCTTCGTGCCGATCAACCACGTGCTCAAGGCGACCCAGGTCGGTCACATCCTGGGCGACAGCGGCGCCACGGTGCTGATCACCTCGGCCGACCGGCTCGCTCAGCTGTCCCTGGTGCTGCCGGACACCGTGGTCGCGCACGTCATCGTCGTCGGCGACCCGGTGCCGGATCCCGCCGCATCGTGGCGGGTGCACCGCTGGCCGGACGGCGAAGCGACCGCTGGCGACATCGCCCAGTCGCTCGCCATCGACCTGGACCCCGCCGCGATCCTGTACACCTCCGGCAGCACCGGCAAACCGAAGGGTGTCGTGCTCAGCCACCGCAACCTGATCGTCGGCGCCGAGAGCGTGAGCACGTACCTGCAGAACAGCAGCCATGACGTCATCCTGAGCGTGCTGCCACTCAGCTTCGACGCCGGCCTCAGTCAGGTGACCACGGCCTTCTCGGTCGGTGCCCACTGCGTGCTGATGAACTACCTGCTGCCGCGGGAGGTGCCGAAGCTGTGCGAGCAGTATGGCGTCACCGGCCTCACCTGCGTGCCACCGCTCTGGCTACAACTGGCCGACCTGGACTGGCCGGAGGCCACCGCGCGTCGGCTGCGTTACTGGGCCAATACGGGGGGACGGATGCCGCGGACCACCCTCGATCGACTGCGCAGTGTTTTCGGCGAGGCCGACCCGTACCTGATGTACGGGCTCACCGAGGCGTTCCGCTCCACCTACCTCGATCCGTCCGAGGTCGATCGGCGTCCGGACTCGATCGGCAAGGCCATCCCGAACGCGGAGGTCCTGGTGCTGCGCCCGGACGGCACGGCGTGCGAGCCCGGTGAGTCGGGTGAGCTGGTGCACCGTGGCGCGCTCGTCGCACTCGGCTACTGGAACGACCCGATCCGCACCGCCGAACGGTACCGGCTGGTGCGCCATCCCGACCAGGAGTGGCGGTCGCCGGAGAGAGCCGTCTGGTCGGGCGACACGGTGGTGGCCGACGACGAGGGCTTCCTGTACTTCGTGGGCCGCACGGACGAGATGATCAAGACATCCGGATACCGGGTGAGCCCGAGCGAGATCGAGGAAGCCGCCTCCAGCACCGGCCTCGTGCGGGACGCCGTCGCCATCGGCGTCGATGACGCGGCGCTCGGCCAACGGATCGTGCTGATCGTCACGCCGACCGCCGCCGAACTCGACACCGCGCTCACCGCCGCGCTGACGAGCGCGCTCACCGCGGCGCTCAAGCAAATCCTGCCGCTGTACCAGGTCCCCTCACACATCCACGTGCGCGACGAACTGCACCGGTCGCCGAACGGCAAGTACGACCGCACCCGTCTGATGGCCGAGGTCACCGGATGAAGCCGCACGAGCACATCGCCGGATTCGGCACGACCGATGGCGAACTCCAGATCGGCGGCATGTCGCTGACGAGGCTCGCCGTCCGGGTCGGGTCGACGCCGTTCTTCGCGTACGATCGCGGTCTGCTGGATGCGCGGGTGGACCGGCTGCGCGCGGCGCTGCCGAGCAGAGTGGAACTCAGTTTCGCGATGAAGGCGAACCCGATGCCCGCCGTTGTGCAGCACCTGGCGGCCCGGGTAGACCGGATCGACGTCGCGTCGGGTCTGGAAATGCAGACCGCGCTCGACACCACGATGCCCGCTGGCAAGGTCAGTTTTGCGGGCCCGGGCAAGTCGCCGGCGGAGATCCGGCAGGCAGTGGCCGCCGGGATCATCGTCGAGGTCGAGTCCACCACCGAATTCGGCCGGGTGATCAGCGCCGGCAATGAACTCGGGCTCACCCCGAACGTCGCGGTCCGCGTGAATCCCGACTTCGCGGTGAAGGGATCCGGCATGCGGATGGGCGGCGGACCGCAGCAGTTCGGTATCGACGCGGAACTGGTGCCCGACGTGCTGCGCGACTACGCCACCGCCGGCGCGAACGTGCTCGGCTTCCACGTGTTCGCCGGCTCCCAAAACCTGAACGCGTCGGTCATCGCCGAGGCGCAACGGCGCACCGTTGATTTGGTGAGCGCGCTCGCCGAACACCTGCCCACCCCGGTGCGCTATCTCAACCTGGGCGGAGGGTTCGGCATCCCGTATGTCGACAAGGACCAGCCGCTGGACCTGGACGAGGTTGCCGCCACCCTGCACGAGCTGGTGGACGGGCCGATCGCGCGGCGGATGCCTGAGGCCAGCCCGGTGATCGAACTCGGCCGGTACCTCGTCGGGGAGTGCGGTGTCTACGTCACTCGAGTGCTCGACCGTAAGGTCTCGCGCGGCAAGACGTTTCTGGTGGTCGACGGGGGAATGCATCACCAGCTTGCCGCCTCCGGCAACTTCGGCCAGGCCATCCGCCGCAACTATCCGGTCGTGGTCGGCAACCGCGCCGCGCTCGCTTCCGGCGAGAGGGCCACCGTCGTGGGATGTCTGTGCACCCCGCTCGACCTGCTCGCGGATGACGTGGAGCTGCCCCCTGCGGAGATCGACGACCTCATCGTGATCTTCCAGGCCGGGGCGTACGGCCTGACCGCGAGCCCCACCGCATTCCTCGGGCATCCGCCGCCGGCGGAGGTGCTCGTATGACCAGCACTCGTGTGAACGGTCCTCATCTCAGCAGTCCTCGTCCCATCAGTTCTCATCGAAACCAGGAGCCAGCATGACCGACACCCTGAACGCCGTCCGCACTGTTCTGATTGACACCCTCGAGCTGCACCAACGCCCGGAAGACCTGCAGGAGGACACTGCCCTGTTCGGCTCCCTGCCCGAACTCGACTCGTTCGGTGTCGTGCACCTCGTGGCATCCCTTGAGCAGCACTTCGATATCACGGTCGACGACGACGAGTTCGGTGCCGAGATCTTTGAGACGGTGGGCACGCTCGCCGGATTCGTCGATGCCAAGCTCGCCGCAGCCTGACCGGAGCGGCCCGCAGGGCGCCCTGCCGGGTTTCATCGCGACGGGCCGCGACGCCACACCGCTCGACGGGATCCTGGGAACTCACGACAGCGTCACCGCCATTGTGTGCGGCCCGGCGATACTGCATTCGTGGCAGCTGGCCTCGCTCACCCCGTCGACTCCGACCCTCGCGCTCTCGCGCGTCACCAGGACCGATCGTGGAGCCGTGTCGACCGCAACGATCGCCGACGGCATGCGTGATGATCCTGCGGCGCTGACGCGCCTGCTTCCGCCGTTCGCCGCGGTACGTGGCGACGAACACGGGGTGAGGATGGTTGCCGACTCTATGGGGTTCCGGCAGCTCTATCACAGCGTCCCGGATCACGCAGACGCTGCGGTGCTCTCGACATCAGCCCTGTTTGCCGGCTGGGCCCGGTCTGCCGAACTCGACCCGGCCGCGGTCGCGGTGCAGTCGTTGCTCGGCTGGCAACTTGGCCAGCGCACGCTGTTTCGCGGCGTCGACAAGCTCGCCCCCGGGGCGATCGCCACCCTCGACGCGGACGGAGTGCACGTGAGCGCCACAGAACGCGCCCCCGAGGCCGCGATCTCGCTCGACGAGGCTGTGTCCCTGGCCGCCGCGCTGCTGCGCACTTCACTTGAGGCGGTACTCGACGACCACCCTGATGCCGTGCTGCAGCTCACCGGCGGACAGGATTCCCGCATCCTCCTCAGCGCCATCCCAGTCACTCGTCGGCGCGGGCTGCGGGCGATGACGCTGGGTGCAGCCGGAAGCGGGGATGTCACCGTCGCCGCGCGGCTCGCCGAGCGATACGGGTTGCGGCACGACGTCCACGGCCTCCGGGCTCTCGACGGGCTGAGCGCCGTAGACGCGTGGGAGCTGTCGTGCGAGGCGGCAATGCGGCTGGACGGCATGGCTGATCCCATCGCGCTTGCCGCGCTCACCGTCGCCGAGGGTAGCTTCGACCAGGGTGTGCGAATTTCGGGGCTCGGCGGTGAGGTCGCGCGCGGGTTCTACTACGTCGGAGCGGTGCACGATCGGCCGTTCACACGTAAGGATGCGGAGCAACTCGCTGCCTGGCGCATGTTCGTCAATGAAGCCGTCGAACCGGGCATGCTCGACCCGGAATTCTCGCCATGGGCCCGCGCGACAGCCAACGACGAGGTGGCCTCCGCCCTGTTCGCAGCAGGGAACGAGTGGTACCAGGCCACGGATGACCTGTACCTGCGGCACCGAATGCAGCGTTGGGCGGGGGTCACCGACACGGCCGTGGGGTCGAAACGGGTCGTCATCAACCCGATGCTTGCCCCGGAATTCCTCAGCATCGCCGCGCGGCTGGCGCCGGAGGACAAGGCACACTCACGCTTCCTCGCCCGGCTGCAGATGGAGCTCGACCCCGAGCTAGGTCGGATTCCCCTCGAGGGCCGCCCGGCCCCGATCGCGGCCGCCTACCCGAACCCGTGGTACTCGATGATCGGCACCATGACAACCGGCCGCCGCCTGGCGGGCAAGGTGCTTCAACGAGTTCGACGAGGCAATCGGCCTCCGGCCGGGGGGTCAGTTCTCGCCGGAAAGGTCGTCGAGCACTGGCGGGAGCATTCCGACGTGGTGTCGTCGGCACCGCTCGCGGCGTTTATCCGAGCCGACTGGATCGATGGCGTGATAGACGGACGGATCGAGCCGAGACCCAGTTCGGTGGCCTTCATGACAAACCTGATCGTGGCGAGCGGGGCGTTGGTTCCGCGCGACGATCGAGCGGAACGGCTATAACGCAATCCCCGCGTGGTCCCTTGACGTGCTGGAATACGTCAGTTGTAATTGCTGTGTGCCTCGAACGGGGGGCAGAGTTTTCGCACTGCGGTCAGTCGCCCGGTATCACCCGGCCGGGCGGAAAATCTTTGAGTTCCAGGACGAGACAGGATATTCATGCGCCCCGCCCGACTTCACCCGCGCCCGACAAATCTTCGCCGCGTTGCGGCCATATTCGCTGTTGTTCTTGCCATGAGCGTCGCGACCGGTTCCTGGACGCTGAGTCCTGCCATCGCGGCAACCGACGGCACGATCCTCGGTAGCTCCGCGCCGCTTCGCCTTGTGCAGCACGCGGATGCCAGCGGGGTCGAGGTCGGCACGCGTTTCAGCGTTCGCGTGAACGGCACCGCCACCGCAATGCGCTTCTGGAAGCCCAGCGACGCGGTCGGAGCCCACACTGGAACGCTGTGGACCGCGCAGGGTAAGCGGCTCGCCACCGCGACATTCCCGGGCAAGACCGGGTTCGGTTGGCAGACCGCTCGATTTGACCGGACAATCGACCTGAAAGCCGACCAGACGTATGTCGTCTCATACTTTGCCCCGAAGGGTCGGTATGCGGCCACGCACAACTACACCAGCAAATCGCTCTCGTCCGATCTGACGATCAGGGCGGGAGCGGGCGTGTTCGCGTACTCGTCGACGACCCGGTTCCCAACCGATACCTACCGCAACAGCGTGTACTGGGTGGATGTGGCATTCACGGCCAACTCCACACCGCGCCCCGGTGACCCGCCGACCACGCCACCTGCACCCACACCGACCCCGTCACCGACGGCGACGCTCACACCGACGCCGCCACCTGCGACGAAGCCCGCTCCGACGCCGCCACCCGTGACCACGCCGACTCCAGCGCCGCCGGTGACGCCCGCTCCGACGCCGCCACCCACGTCCGCTCCCGCACCCCCTGCGCCCAACCCCGCCGTGGGATTCCCCTCGGCGACCACGACAGGAGTGCCCGCAGGGACAGCGCTCACCACCTACACCGGGCCATGCCGGATCACGACGCCGGGCACCGTGATCGACGCCAAGGTGGTGTCCTGCGGGCCGCTGCGGATCGACGCACAGGGAGTCGTGATCACGCGCTCGCAGATCAACGGCTTCGTCTACACCGACGACAGCGGCACCGGATCCTTCGCCATCAGCGATAGCCAGGTTGACGTGGGGGCCCGGATGGGCACCGGCATCGGCGACGCCCACTTCACGGCCACCCGCGTGCACGTGACCGGCGGCAATCGATCCGTGAATTGCTTCCTCGACTGCACCGTCGCCGACTCCTACGTGCACGGCCAATTCCGCGACGACACCGGGCGCGCACATGAATCGGGAATCCGGATGGGATCGAACTCGGTGATCCGCGGCAACACGATCTCCTGCGATGCCCCCGATGTGGAACCGGAGGCCGGATGCTCGGCAGCCCTGACCGGTTACGGTGATTTCGCCGCTGTGCGGAACAACACCATCGACGGCAACCTGTTCATCGCCGGATCCGGCGGCTACTGCGCCTATGGCGGTTCGTCGTCGGGAAAGCCGTTCTCCAGCGGGACCAGGGACATCCGGTTCACCAACAACGTCTGGCAGCGCGGCCAATCCGGCAAGTGCGGCTTCTGGGGGCCGATCACCTCGTTCGACTCCAACGCGCCAGGCAACCTGTGGAGCAACAACCGCTGGGAGGACGGAACCCCCATCCGAGCCGCGAACTGACGAACTGCCAGTGAACTACCACTGCAGCAGGGTCAGCTCGCTGTACAGATAGTCCACGCTCGCGGCAGGCAGATCCCGACTGCGAAACATCTTCGCGCGGGGTGTGCGAAGGTCAACGCCGAGCGAGGGGACGAAACCGAGCACGCGATGCTCGGCCAAGGTCGCAAGCATCCCCTGCTTGACCAGCAGGTGCGAGCCCACCTCGCGCCATGCTGAGCGGAGCACGTCACGGCTGCCCCCGACGTAGAGCGGGGAGGCGAAAACCGGAAGCCGCTTGCGCCGGTCCTTCCGCACGATGAGGTACCCATATTGGTCTCCTGTCATCGCCACAACGTGGCGAGCGGCGGGGGCATCTCGGTGGTCGCGGTACACGCCGGCGTCTCGCCCGGTCAGGGTTCTCGCGATGATCGTGGGGTCATCCGACACGGTGATCCCGCGTCGGGAGATGCCCGGCAGGTTCAGCGTCACGCGGGTGGCGGTGTCGAGCGCGGCGAAACCGAGTCGCCGGTTCAGGGCCACGACGTTCCCGCTCGGCGACAGGTCGGTGAACTCGAACCCGCGCTGCGCGAGCATCGCGCGGATCAGCCGGACGCTGTGGGCTCGGTGCCCCTCGAGTACGCAGAACGCCGCGAGGTTGCAGAACCTGCGCTGCTCACCGTCGATGTCGCGTTCGGAGTAGACCGCGACGTACGCTCCCACGATTGCCCCGCCCGCGATGAGCTGGAACCCGTGGTTCGGTGCATCGACATCCCACGGAGGAGCGAGGAGCGCACCCCACGCCTTGAGTGAGACCCGCGGGTTCAAGTGATCATGCAGGAACACCGCGACCGCATCGGCATCCTCGTCGGTGATTGGTCGAACGTCGATTCTCTCGCGCTCCATGAGCCGAATAGTACGGCACGACCGGTCGCGTGACCGCTATCCTTCGACCAAGGAACTCCCGCTCACGGTCGTGTTCGACGTGCCGCCGAAAGGAACCCCCATGCCGAGCGTCGTGATTGCAGCGCACAACGAGGAGCACGTGATCGGGCCGAGCCTCGACGCGGTGCTCGACCATCAGCTGTCGGAGCGGATCGAGGTTGTCGTCAGCGCCAATGGGTGTGCTGACAGAACGGTGGCCGCAGCGACGCGACCGGGCGTCACCGTGATCGATCGCCCGGAACCGGGCAAGGCAGGAGCCCTCAATGCGGGCGACGCGGTGGCGACCGGCTTCCCGAGGATCTACCTCGACGCCGACATCCGGGTTCCTTCCGGCGGCCTAGCGGCCTTGCTCGGCCGCTTCGGGGAGACACCGGCGCCCCTCGCGGTTGTGCCTCGCCGTCGGCTGAACACGGCGGGACGGCCCTGGCCGGTGCGAGCCTACTTCTCGGTCAACGAGCGGCTGCCGGCGTTCCGGAACGGATTGTTCGGACGGGGCATGATCGCCCTGTCCGAGCAGGGCCGCGCCCGGTTCGACGCGTTCCCGGCGATGATCGCTGACGACCTGTTCCTCGACTCTCTGTTCTCGGACGCCGAGAAGGCGGAGGCGAGCAGCGTCGAGGTCGTGGTGGAAGCGCCGTTCACGACACGTGACCTGGTGCGTCGACTGGTGCGCGTGCGTCGCGGAAACGCTGAGATGCGGGCGGCGGCGGCCGCGGGGCGGGTCGCTGTGCAAGTTCGGTCGGCCGCCCGCTGGGCCTGGCTGCGCGACGTCGTGCTGCCGAACCCGCGCTTGGTGCCGGCCGCTGTTCCCTACGTGGCGATCACGGTGATCGCGGCCCTTCTCGCGCGACGCAAGGCTGGCGACGGGTGGGGTCGCGATGAGAGCACCCGTGGGGGACACCCCTCGGCGACGAACGGAGTATCGGCGTGATCATCAACCTCTGTTTCCACGGCATTGGAACCATCGTCACCGAGCGGGAGCCGGGGGAGTCCCGGTACTGGGTGACCGAGCGGTCCTTCCTCGACATCCTCGATGAAGTGCGAGGCAACCCGCAGGTCAGGCTCAGCTTCGACGACGGCAACCGGTCAGACGTTGCCATTGCGCTCCCGGCTCTGCACGAACGCGAGTTGCGCGCCTCGTTCTTCGCGCTCGCCGGGCGCTTGGATGACGCGGCGAGTCTTTCGCCGTCTGATCTCCAGGAGCTGCGTCGTGCCGGGATGGCGATCGGCAGCCACGGCTGGGACCATGTGCCGTGGCGCGGGTTGAGCGACGATGAGGCACGCCGGGAGCTGGTGGATGCCCGCGCCGCTCTCGCCGACGCCAGCGGCGGAGCGATCGAGGATGCCGCCTTCCCGCTCGGGCGCTACGACCGTCGGCTGCTCGGCCGGCTCAAGCGAGTCGGCTATCGAACGGTGTACACCAGTGACCGGTTCCCCGCGAGCCCCTCGGCGTGGCTGCAGGCGCGCTATAGCGTGACCGCGAGCGACACCGTGGGATCAATCCGAGCCGTGATCACGCGTCGTCCCGGCGCACGGGATGTCCGCAACGTCGTGGCGAGCGCGGTCAAACGGATGCGGTGAGCGGGCGCCTGCTCATCGGGGTAGCAGCGCGGTGCTGGCGCCGAGCTGCGGGGGCCGCAGCGGGGGCCGCAGCAGGGCGCGCAACGTGGTCCACGACTTGCGGCTACCCAGCAGCGCCCGCCGAAGTTCGACGAGTACGATCATGCCGAAGTACAACCACACCCACCGCTCGCCGGCGCGACGTCGGTAGATGCGCACCCGGTTCAACATCTGCATCGTGTGCGTGGTGGCGTTCTCGCCCGAGCCTCCGCCGACATGCATCGCCCCGGCTCGGGGCGTGTACACGGTGGCCCAGCCGGCATCCCGAGCCCTGAGGCTGAAGTCGGTCTCCTCCGAGTACAGGAAGTAGGACTCGTCGAGGCCGTGAAGGGCGTCGAAACACGGACGGTCGACGAGCAGGATTGCGCCGACCGCCCAGTCGACCTCGTGCTCGGTGTCGTACTCGCCGGGAATCTCGATCCGTTCGGTGAACACCGGGAGCCCGGTGAAGCTCAGCCCGCCAACTCGGCCGAGCGTCGGTCCGCGTCGGAGTGTCGGGGAGAGCCTGCCATCCTCCTCGCGCACGCGCGGCGCAACGATTCCCGCGCCTGGCCGTCGTCGGAGTACTTCGAGCATCCGTGGCACCGCGTCCGGATCCAGCGTGGCGTCGGGGTTGAGAATGAGAATCGCCGCGGCATCCGGGGAGGCGAGCACCGCTCGATTGATCCCGGCAGCGTAGCCCTCGTTCGTCGAGCGCACGACGTGGCAGTCCGACCTCGTCGACAGCAGCTGAACCGTGTCATCGGTCGAGCCGTTATCGACGACGACGACCGAGTACGCGAGGTCGCCGAACGCGTCGGGCAGGCTGTCGAGCAGCGCGGCGATGTGGCCTGCGCTGTTGTACGTGACCACGACCGCGGCAACCTCAAGGGGCACGGAACCCATGTTATGACCCACCTAACCCGGCGGACGCCCCCCGTTCGGGGGCGGAGGCCGTTGCCAGCGCGCTTCCGCAGAGCCCAGCGAGCATGAAGAGCATGCCGCCCGCGAGGGGGAACGAGAGCCCGTCGAAGAACGCGAACAACACCGCGACATTGAACATCGATGCGGCGAGCGCGTGACCCAGCATCCGCACTTCGGATTCACGGGAGCGCTTCGCTCGCAGAGCGCTCCAGATTGCCGCACCGAAGAATCCGAAGAACGCGACGAAGCCGAGTACGCCCACCTCAACCGCGAGCAGCACCCACTCGTTGTCGAAGATGTAGTACCTGGGCAGGAAGATCCCGAACCCGGAACCGATCAACGGCGAGGTCGACATGAACTCGGGAACGCGTTCGAGCCCGTTCGTCCGGGACTGGGTGCTCGGGTCACTCGCCGCCCCGGCGAACAGCCTGACGGTCGTTGCCAGCAGGCCGGGCACCGCGGTGAGTACTGCGACGCCCAGTACGGTGCCCATCCCGACGACCGCTGCCCGGTAGCCACGCGGGAGCGCCGGGATCATCGTGATGACGGCGACGGCGAAGCCGATGATCGCGGACCGTGAAACCCCCACCATCGACGAAATCGAGATGAGGACGACGGGGAGCCACCACCAGAGCCCCCCGCGGGATTGTCGCGTTCCGAATCCGCGTGAAATCGCGGCAGCGATGACGAGCGGGAGGGCGGCGTTCAACGCGGTGGCGTACTCGAGGGGGTGGATCGCCGTACCCGAGGCACGGATCACCCCAGCGCGCTCCTGGATGCCTCCCGCCATGCTCAAGCCCGGAATGGTGCCGAAGAAGTCGACCAGCGCCTGCCCGGTGAGGAACTGCAGCAGGCCGAGTGTGGCCAGCAATCCCGCGCCGATCCCAATCCGGCGTACCATGCTCGCGAGTTCGGATGGCGTCCGGATGCCGTCGACAGCGACGAGCAGCACGCCGGCCCAGGACAGCAATCGCACGAGGGCAGTGAACGCCGGGCTCACCTGATCGGAGGGCTGGCCGCGCAGCATGGCGGCGGCGAAACTCAGCAGCACGATCACGACGAATGCCGAGAAGGCGAACCGTACCGGCTGTGCGATCGGTCGCAAGTCGAACGCTCGCGTCTGCAGGCGGGAGATCGTCCACCAGCCGAGCAGCACCAGCCCCCACATCAGCGACGGGCTACCGAGCGAGCCGAGCGCGGTGACGACGACGCCTGAGGGAATCGCGAGCAGCAGCACGAGATACACCGTGAGCATCGTCACCGCGTCGGTGCCGCGGCGCGTCTTGGTGCCGCGATGGGCGGCTACGGCTCGTGACAAGGAACGCTCGGCCGTCACGTCGGCTCACCGCGCATTGTTGAGCTGTTCCGCTGCCGCCTGCTCGTCCTCGTAGCGTGACTGGTCAAACAGCGCGGGCGGCGGCTGGGAGGCCACTGGCGGTCTGGGCCTCCGCGGATGATGTCGTGCAGCGGACGTGGGATCGGTGGCCTTCGGCGCATCAGCTGTCGGTACACCAGCAGTTGGTGCAACAGCAGTTGGTGCAACAGGCGTCAATTCATCACGATTGGTCGCGACATCCGCCGGTGCGATATCCGTGGGCGTAACATCGGTCGGTTCATCACGCGGCGGCGTGGCGTGCCGCCTTCGGTGCGTGCTCAACCCGTCGACGAGCCCGGCGAGAAGCAGCGTGAGCACGACGCCGCCGAGTCCGGCGCCTGCAGTGGCGAGCATACGAGTGCGCTGTTGAGGCACGCTCTGTGTGTCCACGGTGAGAGGCAGCACCGTGACGCGATTCTCGACCGCGATGCTCTCCACCTTCTGCAGCTGTTCGAGCGTCGTCTCGGTGCGTTCGACCAGCAGCCCGAGCACTTCCTCCGCGGCCGCGTCGCTGCCCGCGGTCACCACGATGAGGATGACGGGGCCCGCGGTCGTGATGTCGCGCGTGATCTCGATCTCGACGCCGGGGTGTTCCTCGACCACTTCGTTGAGCACATTCTCCGAGCCGATCGCGCGCACGAGAACGTCGGCCGCGGGCACCAACCCGCCGAGGAACAGGTAAGGGTTTGCCCCCTCCGGGAGGCTGTCGGCACCGGGAAGGAGAAGCTGGGTCGCGGACCGTTCGTATCCTGGCGAAATCACGTACCACGCACCTGCCGCGGCCGCCGCGGCGAGGAGGATGCCGGGAAAGACGATGTACCACCGCCGCAAGAGCCCGCGGAGCGTATCGGAGAACTTCACGATGGGGATCCTTCCTGCACGCGCCCCGGCGTCCGTGCTGCCGCTCGGCTGAGACGAAGTCGTCGTTGTGCGACCAGGCGGTCGACGGTGACCGAACACCAGGTGCCAACGATCAGCGCCGCGGCGAACATCGCGGCGCCGGCTGCCGCCTGGCTGGTTCGCGAGGCCGAGACGTACTCGATCTTCATGGTCAGGGGGACGACGGATGCCGAGATCCGGTCACCGGGTGGCGCCGCGACCGCGGCCTGCAGGGCATCCGAGAGGTGCAGCACCCGGTCGACGAGTTCCAACTGCGTCGACTCGACCGAGTCGAACGAGCGTCCGACGACCTGGATCTTGACCTCGGCGGTCATGAAGGCCGACACCCATTGGTTGCCTGAATTCGCCAGTTGGACGAGCACGCCCTCCCGAATGCCGGCGCCGTAGTACGGAGCCTCCTCCGAATACCGCGCGGGGGGCCGACCATTGTTGATCTCCTGGACGACCGCTCCGGCGAACGCAATGACGCTGAAGTCATTCGTCCCATTCGCCGGCGACAAGCTCGTGGTCGCCGGGCGCATGAATGACACGACGGTCGTCGTGGTGTAAATGCCCCCGTCGCGCGCGAGCATGACCGTGACGAGAGCGGCACAGCCCACAAGGCTGACCGCGATGTACCACCGCCGGAGCAGGGCAGAGAGGACCTCGCGAATGATCATGCGCAGCCGCTCCGAACGAGGGTGTACGCAGGCACGCTGCCGGCAGCAGGCTTGTCCATGACGTCCTTCCTCGGGTGAGAAGGGCCCTTCGTGAGAAGAGAATGCGCCGCCACTCGGGCCGGGCGGCGCCATGACGGCCAGACTAGTGGCGTGGTCCCATTCTGGCTATAGCCAAGTGGCGCGGGGCCAGCGACGCAGCATCACCCCCCGACCTTGTGAACAACGGCCGGTGACCACGCATGTTCGATGAACACGGCGGGCGCGGCGGAGCCGTCAACGGCAACAGCCCACACGTCGCTGTCACCGATGGAGTCAGTGCGCGCCAGCCCGAACAGGAGTGTCGCGTCATCGAGCCACTCGACCTGGTCGTCGACGTTCTGGTCGATCGGAAGGGTCGTCTCCTGTCCGGTCGACAGCTCATAGACCGCTATGGTCCAGCGCACCTGCCCATCCGAGCCAACGTTCTTCTTGTAGGCCAGTCGGCTGCCATCCGGCGACAGAGACGGGCATTCGGCCCCGTCCCGAATCGCAGTCAGGGTACGCCGATCAAGGTCGCCCTCCACCAGCCAGGTGCGGCCGGCAGAAGCGGCCGTGGCGTAGAAGGTTCGGCCATCGTCCGTGAAGGTCACCCCCCAGATGTTCCTGTCAGCGGCGAGCACCGGCTGGCCGTCGACGAGGAGTTCGAACTCCTCCAGGTTCCCGAGACTGTTGCCGGCGACATCCGTCACCACCGTCTCGGTTGAGAACCCAACTGTCGCGTACGAATGCCCGGTGACAAACGCGGTAGTGGCGACGAGTTCTGAGTCGCCCGAGAGGCGCGTGCGGCTGGGAATGCCCGCAAGCGGCCAGGCCTGCTCGAGCCGGTTCTCGGCGTCATAGAGCTGCGCCTCGTAGGTTGTCAGCACTCCGCGCAGCACCCGCAGGCAGGCGGTGATGACGGATGTCGCGTCCACGCGGTCGCAGACCAGAGGGCTGATCGCGCGCTCGCCGCCGGGATTCTCGAGGGGGACGGATGCCACGTGGCCGTAGCCCTCGCCCGATGCCGTGTTGCGAAAGACGATGCGCGGCCCGGTGACCGTTGCCTCGGCGGCGACTTCCACCGCGCTCGGAGCGGAGCGCGCCTGCTCGGTGAGTTGCCACTGGGTGACCCCATAGAACGTCGCGGCCGCCAGCACCACGACGCTGACGCCGGCGAGCCAGGCGATCCGCTGCCGCTGGTTCACTCGGCGACCGACCGCGGCCGACGCGGTGTGGCGAGCAGCAGCGCCGCGGCAGGAATCACGAGGGCAAGCGCAACGGCGATCCCGGTGATCGCCGATTCGCGGCCCCAGACCACCCAGAGCAGCCCGAACCCGGTGGATGCGACCAGCCGAGACATCGCCACCACCGTCTGCGCCGACGCGATGCCGGTCGCCCTGGCCGCGGCGGGCGTGAACTGCGAGGCCAGCGCGGCGAGAATTCCATCGGTGGCCGCGTAGAACGCGCCGAGCAGCAGCAGGCAGAGCACCGTGATAGCGACCCCGTTGACCGGGATCGCCGCGACGACGTATGCGCCGAGAAGGGCGAGGTGGCCGATGACGAAGAGGCGCGCCCGGCCGATGCGGTCGGCCAGTCGGCCGAGCGGGACCGCCAGCGCGAGAAAGGCGACGTTGGTGCCGACGTAGAGCAGCGGGAAGAACTCCGCGGCGAACGCGCCGCGGCTCTGCAGCAGCAGGTAGATGAACCCGTCGCCGACGGTGAGTAGGCCGAGCAGACCCGCCGCGATCAGCAGACGGCGAAGCCGCGGGTCTCGCAGTTGTGCCCAGCGGAAACGCGGGCGAAGTTCGGCAGCGGTCTCGGCATGGGCTGCGCCCTCGGCAGAGGCCACAGCTCCGCCCGCCGCCACCTGGGCTGCGGCCGCTCGGCGGCTGCCCGGCACCATCAACCCCAACACGGCAAGACCGAGCACCGCGAACGCCAGCGACACCACGAACACGGTGCTGTACCCGTCGGGAATGAGCAGCAGGATGACGAAGGCGAGGAGCGGACCGAGCGCGGCGCCGACCGTGTCAAGCATGCGGTGCACCCCGAACGAGCGGCCCAGGTCGTCCGGTGCGGATGCGGCGCTGATCATCGCATCCCGAGGCGCGGTGCGCACGCCCTTACCGATCCGGTCGGCCGTGATCACCGCGGTCAGTGCGCCGAACCCGGTGGCGATCAGCAGACCGACCCTGGCGATAGCGGACAGCCCGTAGCCGAAGAACGCTACCCATTTCGGTTGATCGCCGCGGTCCGACACCCAGCCGGCGCCGATTCGCACCACCGCGCTGACCCCCTGATACAGGCCGTCGAGGAAGCCATACGCCACCATCGACAGACCGATCACGCCGGTGATGTAGAGCGGCAGGATCGCCGAGACCGATTCAGATGAGACATCCGTCAGCATGCTGACAATGCCCAGGGTGATCACCACCGACGAGACGCGGGCGCCGGTGCGGCGCGTTTTCGGCGCCGGGGAAGTGTCGCGCAGTGAGATGTACATCGATCAGCCCGCCGTGAAGGTGCCGAATACGGTGTACGCGCTGCCGGTATCGAGCTGGTAGACGGACACGGTGACCGCGTTCTCTCCCCGGGTGAACACCCACGCCGTCGTGCCGGACACGGCATCGGCCGGCCGACTGGCGAAACCGAGCGGACCGTACACGGACTGGTAGTGGTCAAGCACGGCGGCGGCGGCGGTTCCGGATGTCGCGGTGAGCCCCACCTGCAGCCGGGTTCCCTCCGACGCAAGCGAGCTGCTGACCACCCGCGAATCGGGTGCGAGGGGCACGACCTGGCTGGGGAACCCGGTGGTCAGCTCGCCTTCGGCCGATGCTGTCGCGGGCAACGGCGCCACGAAGAGGGGGGCCGGCGCTGGGCCCACCGGCGGGGTGGGGTCGGCCGGGGTGGTGCCTGGGGCGCCGCTGCCCGGCGCGCTGCCGGGTGCGCCGTCGCTGCCGCTGCCCGGTGCGCCGTCCGCGTTCGTGCCGCCTGGTTCCTCGCCGTCATCCGGCCCCGGAGTGGCCGTCGGCGGCGCGTCGCTCCGGGCTTCGGTACCGCTGGTGGCGGTCGGCGTGGGGCTGGGGCTCGCGATCAGGGCGGAGTCGGTCGGCTGACGCCCGGTGAGTGCCACCGCTCCAACCACGATGAGGCCGAGCGCGACCAAGACGGCGATGACCGTAATCGTGACCTGGCGCCGGTTCATCGTTCACTCCTCGGTCAGAACGCCGTCGAGTTCGCGGTAGCGCTCGCCGGTGACGGGGCAGCGGTACGCGGCATCCGCTTCTTCAACCAGTGCAATGCCCGCCGGTCCCACCCAGCCGACCCGCCGGGCCGGGACCCCGGCGACGATGGCGAACGCCGGCACGTCGCGGGTCACGACGGAGCCGGCCGCCACGAGCGCCCAGCGTCCGATGGTGACCGGGGCGATGCACACGGCGCGGGCGCCGATGGCCGCTCCATGCTGCACGAGAACGCCGACGGACGACCAGTCATCGGCGGACTTCAGCGACCCGTCGGGGTTGATCGCCCGCGGGTAGACGTCGTTGGTGAACACGACGGAGGGGCCGACGAACACTCCGTCCTCAAGCACCGCCGGTTCGTAGATCAGCGCGTAGTTCTGAACCTTGCAGTTCTCGCCGAGGGAGACACCCGGGCCGACGTACGCGCCGCGGCCGAGACTCGATCCGGCGCCGATGCGCGCGTGTTCCCGCACCTGCGCCAGATGCCACACCTTCACGCCCTCGCCCAGCATGGCGCGGTCGTCGACATCGGCGGTGTCGGCGACGAACGGACTGACGAGATTCGGGTTCCCGGTCATGGTAATTCCACAGACTAGGGAGTCCCGGTCCCGTGGCGCTACCCCGAGGTTGCGCTCAGCCGGCGTTTTTCGCGGCGGCTTTCATCGCCCGCTTGTGTTCTCGCACCTGCTTCAGCGAGTCGCCATCGACGATGTCGGCCACCGAGCGGAACGATCCGTCTTCGCCGTAGGGGGCGGATGTCGCGCGCCAGCCCTCTGCGTCGAGCCCGAAGCGCTTGCCGAGCAGTGCGAGGAAGATCTTCGCCTTCTGCTCGCCGAAGCCCGGCAGTGCCTGCAAGCGGCGCAGGATCTCGGCGCCGTCCGGGTCGCCGGAGGTCCAGATCGCGGCGGCATCCCCGGCCCAGTCGTTCGCGACCACCCCGGCGAGGGTTTGGATGCGGGCCGCCATCGAGCCCGGGAAGCGGTGCACGGCAGGCGGGGTGCGGCACACCTCGACAAAGGCGTCGGGGTCGTATGCCGCAATGGCTGCCGGGTCGAGCGTGCCCAGCCGATCCCGCAGCTTCGCGGGCCCGGCGAACGCGGTCTCCATGGGGATCTGCTGATCAAGCAACATCCCCAGCAGCAGCGCGAACGGGTCGGAGCTAAGCAGGGCGTCTGCGGCGTCATCGCCGGTGAGGTGCAGCGTCATCCGCCTATCCTCGCACTCGGATGGAGGCGGTGGCAGCCCGGGATTGCGCCTCGTCGAGCGCCGTTACCGCCGCACCGTCGCGGTCTGGCCGGATGTCGCGGCCACGGGCGTCAGCGATTGGTACGAGCCGGTGACCCGCACCGAGAGCGTCCTGCCGACATCCGCCGTCCGCGGCACGTAGATTCGGGCGGTCGCGCCCGCGATCGTCTGCCCGGCGCTCAGCCACTGGTACGTGAACGTGGTGCCACTCGGTGTCCAGGTGCCGGCGTTGGCGGTGAGGGTGCGCCCGACCCTGGCTTGCCCGCTGATCGTCGGCGTACCGGCGGTGATGGTCGTCGTGCCGGGCGGCGGCGGCGTGCTGGTGCCGGGGGCGCCGACGCTGTCGTACAGGGCGTAATCATCGGTGGTCAGCTGCCCGTTCTGGAACAGGTTCAGGCCGAAGCTGATCCCGGTGGCACCCGCCGGGATGACCGGGGTCTGCCACACCGCTTGCGCGTATGTGGAACTCGCGGCGAACCACGGGCTGGATGTCCAGTACGTCCAAGTGCCGATTCCGCTGCGCAGGTAGACGGCGAACTGGGTGACGGTGGATGAGGTGTACCAGCCCCGCAGCGAGTATGTGTGGCCAGGGGTGACGGTGGGGGCGCACTCGCCGAGGTCGATGATCGGCATCAGGCGGGCGTCACCGTCGGTGTAAGCCGTCATGGTCAGGCGCTCGGCGCTGTTGCCGCTGCGGCCAGGGCTGACCCGGGTGAAACTGGGGGTGTTCAGGCCGTAGCCGTAGTTCTGCCAGCACTGCGGCATCCCGGTGGTGCCCTGCGTCTCGAGGCTGGGGTTGATGATGCCGTTGACGCCCGGCCCCGCCGCCGGAGTGGTCAGGCTGTCCACGTTCACCGCGGGCTTCACCGCGCCGCCGATCACCTGGCCCACGGTGCGCACGATGGTGTTCTCGGTCTCGGAACGCGGGTCCAGCCACGCCACGAACTGCGACAGCAGGGTCGGCGAGATCGCGAGCGTGTCGGTGGGGCAGGAGCACACGCCGTGGAGGGTCAGCTGCAGCCAGCCGCCGGGGCCGCGTTCCTCAGCGTTCACCACCGCGTTCTGCAGGTCCTGCAGCGTCCACGTCGAATTGAATTGGTCTGGCGCCCTGGTGTAGTACGGGTTGGCAGGGGGAACCGCCTCCGAGAAGCCGCAGCCGGAGCATCCGAAGCGTGTCTCGATGTCGCCAAGCCCTCTGGCGCTGTTGTAGCCGCAGTCGCGTGCCGTGGCTTCGGCGGTGGCGTTCACGCTCGCGAACGGGTACGCGAAGCTGGTCACCGCGAATCCCCAGCCGAGCAGCGTCGACCGGTCGATGCACACCTGGCGCTTGGCCTCCGCCGGCGACGCGGCCGTGAGGTCGGCGTGGGTGACGGTGTGCCCGCCGATCTCATGGCCGGCTGCTGCCATCGCGGTGAGCTGGGTGCGGGTCAGGTAACCGGGCGCTCCCACGTAGCCGGAGACCGTGAAGAAGGTGGCATCCATGTCACGGGCGCTGAGGATGTCCGCCGCGCTGGCCTGCCCCGCGGTGGAGTCGTCAAAGGTCAGGCTGACGATCGTCTGCGGATCGGTGATCGCCGCGTTCGCGGGGGCCGCGGCCTGCACCGCGGATACCGCGAGCAGGAACCCACCGAGGATCGCGACTGCACGCCGCAGAGACGGGCGGCGTGTGGAGGATTCAGCGCTGGTCACTGACGTGGTGCTCGATGACATGGTGCTCGCCTGTCGTTGGGAGCCGACCGTGCGAGTCGGTGGCGCGGAGGCCATGCTCGGGAGGGGTGTTTCGGGTGCCCTGGGGGTTAGCGAAGGGGGCCGGCTGGGATGTTCGGGTTGTCGGGTTGTCGGGTTGTTCGGGTTGTTCGGGTCGGTCGGGTTGTTCGCATTGTCGGGTTTGTCGAGCGGATGTCGCCGCCTGTGTGCTCCCGCTGATGGGAACTCTCGGCAATTGTGAGCCGCGAACGGTGCCAGCGGCAGGGGCGGCCCAGAACGATGTGGCTTTGCGCAGCGGGATGTGGCTACCCGCAGCCGCTACCAGTTGACGCCGCTGGTGGTCACGATCCGCAGCCACGGCCCCTCCGGGACGTCTTCGAACTCGACGAACTGCCAGTTCACCCGATCGCTCTCGCCGTTCAGATCCTTGAACCGCAGGCAGCCGTTCAGGGCGGGCGACACATCCATGCCAGCGTTGTTGTATCGCTGGTTAGCGGGCCGGGCGTCGTCGGTCCCGAACACGTACTGGGCGTCGTGGTACTCGCCGGGTCCGGCATCCTGAATCTGGCCGTAGCAGGTGCGCCCGTTGGCGCGGATGCGCACCCAGCGGTTCTTCATCAGGCTGAAGTCGCGGTCCTCGATCCGGTCGCGGTATGGCGCGTCGCCGGCCCACGGGATCACACTGCCGCGCATGGCGAAGCCTTCCGGGTCGTTCACGTCGTCGTATGGAAGGTCGAGGTAGAACGGGTTCTCCTGCGGGATGATGTGGTGCGGAAAGTAGCCGTTGTCTGCGGTGCGCGGTTCGGTCTCGCAGACGCCACCGGTGATGACGCCGTCGCAGCCGCCGTAGTTCGCGTACCAGCCACCGTCATAGGTGGAGATCACCTGGCTGCCGTCATCGGCGTTCGGGTCGAAGACCTCACCCACCCAGAACGTGGTCGCCACGATGTTCGTGTGCCAGGGATACTGCCGCGGAGAGTTCATCATGATCACCACCAGGGTCACGATCACGCCGATCAGCAGCACCGCGGCCCCGGCGATCAGCAGGGCGGATGCCAGCGGCACGCGGCTGTGGCCGATGACGACGGGTGCGTCGTCATCGGCCACAGCCTGGTCCGGGGATCGGATCATTTACCGTTTCCTTGGAGGGCGGATCCGCACGGTCACGGAGTCGCCTGGGCGAGGTTGTTGTACTCCGCAGAGCCGGCAAGGGCAGCAGCGAGGACAAGATCGCCGAAGTCGCGAACGAAGGGTGACCAGTTCGGGATCGCTCCCGCCTCAGGTGGCCGGCTCAGCAGCGTTTGGTAGAGCGCTGTGATCCTGACGCCGAGGGTCTCCGGTGCTTGGTAGAACCCGAAGGCAAGCTGATCGCGGCCCATGCCGGCCTGGAGGGCGGTAACCCAGCCCTGCAGTCCTGCTGCGTCCGGCGCCCTCAGCAGCAGCTTCTGATACAGGTCGCTGACCCACGTCCCAAAGTTGTTCTGACCGACGGTTCCGAAGTACTCCGGGGAAGCGTAGAACCCTGCCGCGATCTGAGCCACCGGCATTCCCGCCTTGGCCGCTTGAACCCATCCCGCCAGTCCTGCGGGATCCGGTTCGCGCCCCAGGGTGTCCCGGTAGAACTTCGTCACGACTGTGCTGATCCACTCATCCGAGCGCGACAACTCCGTCGAGACGGAGTAGTGCGTTTGCGGCCCGGCCGCCAGCACGATCGACCAACGGTCGACCTCTGCCGCCGTGGCTGCCCGGCCGAGGAAGTCCCGATAGAGCTTCTGCACGAACGGTCCGGCCCCGGTCGCCGGGGGTGGCGGCGTTCCGGTCACCGGCGGCGCACCCACCGTGTCGTACAGAGCGTAGTCGTCGGTCGTGAGCGTGCCGGTCGAGATCAGGTTCATGCCGAAGCTGATTCCGGTCGATCCCGCGGGAATCGCGGGGGAGGTCCACTCGGCCTGGGTATACGCCGTAGCCGCGACAAGGAGCGGACTGGACGTCCAGTACTGCCACGTGCCGATGCCACTGCGGAGGTAGACGGCGAACTGCGTCGGCGCCGTGGAGGTGTACCAGGCGCGCAGCGAATACGTCTTGCCGGGCGTTACCGTCGGAGCACACTCACCGAGGTCGAGCACGGGCATGAGCCGCGCGTCACCGTCCGTGTAGGCCGACATCGTCATCCGCTCAGCGACGTTGCCAGTTCGACCGGGATTCACCGCAGCGAACGCGGGTGTGTTGGTGCCGAAGCCATACGACTGCCAGCACTGCGGTGCTCCGCCGGCGCCCGCGGTCTCCAGACTGGGGTTGAGTAGACCGTTCACGCCGGGTCCCGGAGCAGGAGGGGTGATCCCCGCAACGCTGACGGCCGGCTTCACCGCTCCGCCGACGACCTCACCGACGGTTCGCACGTGTGTGTTCTCCGTCGTTGCCCGCTCGGCGAGCCAGTCGGTGAACTGCCCGAAGACCGTTGACGATATCGCCAAGGCATCGCACGCGTTGTCGCACAGGTGGTGGAACGTCAGAACGATCCAGCCGGTTGCCGTGGTGCGACGTTCTTCGGCATTGATCACGGTGGTCTGCAGGTCCTGCAGAGTCCAGGTCGAGTCCTGCTGATCCGGTGCCTTGAGCACGAAGGGATCGCCAGGCGGGATCTCTTCCGCGAAACCGCAGCCGGCGCATCCGAACCGCGTCTCCACGTCGCCGAGTCCTCGAGCGTTGTTGTAGCCACAGTCAGACACGATCGCCCTGGCCGCGTCATTCACCGACGCGAACGGATACGCGAAACTGCGCACCTGGAAGCCCCAGTCGAGCAGCGTCGCGCGGTCGTTGCAGACCTGCCGCCTCGCCTCGGTTGCCGATGACGTGGTGAGGTCGGCGTGAGTCACCGTGTGACCGCCGATCTCATGCCCGTTCGCCTGCATGGCCGTCAACTGTGCCCGGGTGAGGTAGTTGGGCGCGTCGACGAATCCGGACACCGTGTAGAAGGTGCCCTTCATCCCGTGCGAGTCGAGGATGTTGACCGCCGCCTGCTGGTCGGCGTTGGAGTCATCGAAGGTGATGCTGATGGTAGTTTCCGGGTCGGTCGGTAGTGCGTTCGCCGACACCGCCTGGATCCCGGTGATTGCCATGGCGAGTCCGGCGATCACCGCCACTCGGCGCAGCACCGGGCTGCGATGTTCACGGGTTGGAGTATTCATTTCGGGGCTTCTCCTCATCGGGTTGGGAGTTAGTCGACTGTGACGGACTTGGCGAGGTTGCGTGGCTTGTCGACATCGAACCCGAGGTCGGCGGCCAAGTTGAGGGCGAGCAATTGCAGGGGAACCACGGCTTCGAGCGGGCCGCAGGGACTGTGTTTGGAGAGCGGCACTTCGATGCGGCTGCCGGGCTGACCGATGGTCAGGATGCGGCCGCCTCGTGCGCTCACCTCGGCGATATTGCCGACCAGGCGAGGGTCGGCGTCATCCACCACCACGACGGGGGTGCCGTCTTCAACCAGGGCGAGCGGGCCGTGCTTCAGCTCGCCGGCTGGGTATGCCTCGGCCCAGCGGTAGGTGAGCTCCTTCAGCTTGAGCGCGCCCTCCGCGGCGTATGGCACGGCGGCGCCGCGTCCGAGGAAGATGAAGCCGTTCGCGTTCCGCACGTCCTCGATCACTCCGGGGAGCGCCAGTCGCGCGGAGTCTGCCGCGGCGGCGAGCCGTTCCGGGGTCTGCGCGAGATCATCCACCAGCGCGCGGGCTGTGGTCTGCGACATCCGACCGGAGGCGACCAAGGCCGAGATGACGAGGCCCGCGCCCATCAGCACCTGACAGACGAAGGTCTTGGTTGCGGCCACCCCGACTTCGGGGCCGGCAGGACACACGAGCACCGAGCCCACCTTGCGGGCGAGCGTGGAATGGGCGTTGTTCACCAGGGCGAGCACCGGGGTGCCTATCGGGCTCTCGTCGATTGCGCGCAGCACGTCGGCGGTTTCTCCCGATTGGCTGATCGCGAGCGTCAGCGTGCCGGGCTCGATAACCGAGCCGGCCGCCTCGCTGGCAACCACCACGCTGTGCGCGAGGCCCCCCAGCCTGCTGAGCCCCGCTCCGATCACCTGACCCGCGTTCAGCGAGGTGCCGCACGCGACGACCCTCAGGCGATCGAAACGGGGTAGTCCAAGTCCGCGCCATAGGGCGCCGTTGGCGATGAGGCTGCCGATGTCATTCAGCACCCGGGCGGCGGCTTCCGGCTGCTCGTCGATCTCGCTGGCCATGTGGTCGCCGGCGTCGAGTCGTCGCCCTGAGGCCTGGGTGGGGGACGCGATTGGGTCGGGCGCATCCACGGCCACCCCGTCCCGCAGCCAGACCAGCTCGTCGCTGACCTCGACCACGTCACCGTCGTCGAGGATGTGGAACTCGTCCACCCAGTCGGCGATCGCCGAGACGTCGCTGGCGAGAAACATTCCGCGGTCGGAGTGCGCGACCAGCAGCGGGGACCGGTGCGCCGCGGCCACCATCCGCCGCGTCTCGCCGTCCAGTACCACGATTGCCCATGAACCGGTCAGCTGCTGCACGGTACGGTTCACCGCCTCCAGCAGGTCACCGGTTGTCGCGAGGGCGTCTTCGACGAGGTGGCAGATCACCTCACTGTCGACATCCGACTGGAACACGTGGCCGAGCTGCTGCAACTCAGCGCGCAGGTGCGGGGCATTGTCGATGATGCCGTTGTGCACCACACTCAGCCGGCGCAGGCAATCCTGATGCGGGTGCGCATTCGCGACGCGCACCCCGCCATGAGTAGCCCAGCGCGTGTGCCCGATTCCAATGCCGCCCAAGCTCGGGCCACCCCAGGCCTTCGCCAGGTCATGCAATGCATTCACGCGCTGGGTGGTGCGGAAAACGGCAGTGGAGCCATCGGCGGCCGACACCGCGAGTCCCGCGGAGTCGTACCCGCGATACTCGAGCATGGTCAGGCCTGCCACCAGGTAGTCGGCCGCTCCCGCCGTCGTGCGGCAGGCCATGATCCCGCACATCATGCCACCGCAGCATCGGATGTCGCGGCGAGCGGCATCGGTTCGTTGCCGTTCCCGTCGGCGTTGGCGCCGGCAACCTGACGAATGATCTCGTCGAGGGGCGTGCTCGGCTCGAAGCCGACGAGCTCGCGGGCGAGCGCATTGTTCGGAACCCGCCGGCGCATGTCTTCGTAGCCGTCGGCGTACGCCTCCGAGTACGGCACCAGCCGCACCTCGCTGTCGCTGCCCAACACCTGGATGATGCGGTTCGCGAGGGTGAGGATGGAGACCTCTTCCGCTCCTCCGAGGTTGACCGCCCGCCCGTACGCGGCCGGGGTCTCGGCGAGCCGCACCATCGCAGGCACCACGTCGCCCACATAGGAGAAGCATCGGGTCTGCAGCCCGTCGCCGAACACGGTGAGCGGTTCGCCGCGTTGCGCCTGGCCGACCAGATTCGGCACCACCATGCCGTACCGCCCGGTCTGCCGTGGCCCGACCGTGTTGAACAGTCGCACGATGGCGACATCCAATCCGTACTCGGTCCCGTAGGCGTGCGCGAACGCCTCATCGATGCCTTTGGCGGCCGCGTAGGTCCAGCGCGACAGCAGGGGGGACCCCAGAATGCGGTCGGCGTCCTCGCTCAGCCCGTCTGCGGTGTTCTTGCCGTAGATCTCGCTGGTGGACGCGAGCAGCAGTGTCGCGCCCTCGGCAACGCAGGCGTCGAGCACGTTCTCGGTGCCGTGGATGTTGGTGCGCAGGCTGGTCAGCGGCTCCTCGACGATGAGTTTGACCCCGACCGCGGCTGCCAGGTGGAACACCCGGTCGGCACCGGCCACGGTAGTCGACACCAATGCCTGATCGAGCACCGACCCGTGGACCATGGCGAGCCTCGGGTTGGTCGCGACCGTGACGAGGTTCTGCTGGCGCCCGGTTGACAGGTCGTCGAGGACAACGACCTCGTCGCCGCGGTCCAGCAGGTATTCGGTGAGATGGCTGCCGATGAAGCCGGCTCCGCCGGTGATTACGCTCTTCACGATGCTCCTCAAGTCGCGTGTCGGCTACAGCAGCACGCGCTGAGGCAGGTCGGATCGGCGGTAGGTGGTGTCGAGCACGACATCGTCTGGGCCAAGCCACGACCAGTCGGTTCCGGCATGGTCGGTGTGCAGCACCACCAGGTCCGGGTGGAACAGTCCAGGCTCGCTCGTTCCGAGAATCTCCGTGCCGTCCTTCAACCGCAGCGACTTGAAGAACGGGTCGTAGTAGCCGATCTCCGTTCCGTGGGCGGCGAGCATGCTCAGAATTTCGAGCGCCGGCGACTCACGCAGGTCGGCAACGTCGGGCTTGTACGAGACGCCGACCACCAGCACGCGAGCGCCGTCGAGGGGCTTTCCTCGATCGGCGAGGGTCTCCAGAATGCGCTCGACGACGCGTCGCGGGCGTCGAGCGATCTCGGACATCGCTTGCTCGATCACGGGCACCTGGATGTGCTCCTTGCGCAACTGCCAAAGCAGGTAGTGGGGGTCACACGGGATGCAGTGTCCGCCGACGCCGGCGCCGGGATAGAACGGCATGAACCCGTACGGCTTGGTTGCGGCCGCCCCGATCACATCCATGACGGGGATGCCGAGGGCCAGGCATGCCTCAGCGAACTCGTTCGCGAGCGCGATGTTGACCGCCCGGAATGTGTTCTCCAGCAGCTTGGTCATCTCAGCGGCTTCAAGAGAACTGACCCCGTGCATCGTGCGTGCGTATCGGCCGAGCAGCGCCTCGGCGGCAGCCAGGCAGCCTTCAGTGGCGCCACCCACCACGCGCGGAACGTCCTCGTGCGCGAACCGATCGTTTCCGGGGTCGATGCGTTCCGGGCTGAAGGCGACGTTGATGTCCCGACCGACGACCAGGCCGCCCTCCTCGAGCGGGGTCACCAGAAGATCGCGCGTGCAGCCGGAGTATGTGGTGGATGTCAGGATGAGCAGCTGGCCCGGAACCGCCGCATTCACGACCATCGCGCAGGCGCTTCGCAGAATGCTCAGGTCGGGTGTCTGGTACGGGTCGATCGGCGTGGGCACGCAGACGATCACGGCCGCGGCGGTGCTCAGTTGGAGGGAGTCGCCGCTGATGGTGAAGTCGTCCGCCTGCAGCGCCTGGGCGAGGCGCTCCTGGTCGGAGCGCAGCAGGTCGGCCTCGCCGTTTCGAATCGTGGCTAGCCGGAGTTCCGAAACATCGATTCCCAGCACGCTCGCGCCGGCCGCGTGCAAGGAGAGCGCTGTCGGCAAGCCGACATAGCCGAGACCCACGATTGCCACGTCGTAGTCGAACTGGTGGTCGCGTGCGACCAGATTGGGCCGGAACTCGAGGTCAGGTTGATCGGTCGTTCGCGCCTCGTGCCGCGGGGTAGCCACGACTGAGGGCGTCGCAATGTTCGTGGACATGCTGGATCCTCTGGGTGCGGGTCATCAGTCCTCGATCGTCATCACCGCTGGGCGCATCCTCGGAGAATTTGTCCAAGGCGTGAACGGTACGAACCGTGACGAACCGCTTCGGGTTGAGTTCGGGTATTCGGGGTTAGAGGGTGGAGCGAACGGCAGTCCGGCGAGGGTTGCGCTGGACTCTTCGCCAGTGTGAAGGCCAACAGGGGAGCTGGGGCAGGCTCTGGGCTGAGAATGTGGTTTCCCGCACAATTACCGCAGCGGGCTGCGGTTAACCACCGGGGCCTTGTGTGGCGCGGGTGTCGAGCGCACTGTCAAAGGGTCGGCACTGCGGCTTACCCCCGTGTGTCTGGTGCTCCACTACCCGATAACCCGATCCGCTGGAGTGCACCCGGATGCTCACCTTCATCATCGTTCTTGTGCTCGTACTCGGCGTGAATACGGTGCTATGGACCGTTGTCGGCGGATTGCGCGTTGCACGCAGCAAGATAGTGGGGCGTCCGCCGCGAGCACCGGGCAGGATACGCACCGAGAACGTGTCGGTGCTGATCGCCGCGCACAACGAAGAACAGGTACTCGACGGCACAATCCGGTCGGCCCAGGAGCTGGTGCCGCCGGGCAATGTCTATGTCGTATCGGATGCCTCGACCGATCACACCGCGCAGATCGCTCGCGAGCGAGGTGCGAACGTGCTCGAGTTGGCGATCAACCGAGGCAAGGCCGGTGCGCTGGCCGCCGCGATCTCCCACTTCGACCTGACCGAGCGCAGCGATGTGGTCATGGTGCTGGATGCCGACACCCGACTGTCCGCCGACTACATGACGACGGGGCTGCCGCTGTTCGACGACCCAGACGTCGTCGCCGTCGCGGGTCGCGCCACCACGGTCGTTGATCCGCTGCCGGCAACGCGGTTCGGCCGGTTCCTGATCGCCTACCGGGAACGCTTCTACGTTGCCGTGCAATTCCTGCTCAAGTACGGGCAGGCGGCGCGGCGCGTGAACGTCGTCTCGATCGTTCCCGGCTTCGCCAGCATGTACCGGGCACACGCCCTCAAATCCATCGAGATCAGCGCGCCGGGGCTGGCGATCGAAGATTTCAACATGACGTTCGAAGTGCACGCCAAGAAGCTGGGTCGGATCGAGTTCCACCCCGGGGCTGCGATCGCTCACACCCAGGACCCGGATACCTTCCACGACTACCGCAGGCAGTACCGCCGCTGGGCGCTCGGGTTCTGGCAGACGGTTCGCCGTCACGGCTTCCGGTTGGGTCGCTTCGGCGGAGCGCTCGCGTTGTTCGTGGCTGAACTCATCACCAGCAGCGTCATGCTGCTGCTGGCGCTCCCGATCATCCTCGTGTCCACCGGGGCGTGGGTGTGGGTCATGGTGACCGCCGAAACGACCGGCCCGGCCTGGCTGATCTCGCAGTATGTCCCTGCCTGGGCGGTGCTCCTGGGGGTGTTCATCCCGGACTATCTGCTCACCATTCTCGCGGCGAGCGTGACCCGGCGTCCGAAGTACCTGCTGTTGGGTTTCGGATTCCTCGGCATTCGGGTAGTCGACGCAGCGATCTGCCTGTGTGCGTTGCCCGCGGCCTTCAGAGCGACATCCACCGGCATGTGGAAGAGCCCGGCACGACGCACCACACACACCGCTCCGCAGCGGAGCTGAGCAAGCACCAATGCAGCCGGCCCGTCAGCGTTGGATGCCGCCTTCGTCCGTCGCTTCCAGATGGAACGGTGACGTGTCGCTCCAGTCGGGCACGCCGCGCGCTGGCCCGCCGTCGCCGTTGGACAGCATGGCGGTCAGGTGGGCTCGCGACCTGGCGCCGAGCTTGTGATAGACGCGGGTGAGTCGAACCTCAACCGTGCGCAGCGAGACGAACAGCCGCGCCGCAATCTCCTTGTTGTGCAGGCCCTGACGCACCATGTCGACGACGAGCCGCTCGTCGGGAGCGAGCGCCTGCAGCAGCGGATGTTCTGCGGTCTGGCCTGCTGCCTCGGCGCGCAAACCGTCCGTGCGTCGCAGCCACGGTTTCGCGCCGAGCTGCGCGAAGACCATCTGGGCGGCGAGATACTGTTCCCTGCTCTCCTGGGCTCGACCGAGCGCGGCCAAACGGTCGGCATAGCTCAGCAGGGTGCGCCCCAACTCGAACGGCGAGTCCCCCGGATGCCAGAGGCGTACCGCCTGCTGAAACGACTTGATCGACGCGTCGCCGGGGGTGACCAACGCGTTCGCCCGCGCGATCGCGAGCATCGTCCACCGGGTGCGGTACGGCATCGACCTGGCGTGAAAGTCGCGAAACTCGGTGACGGCTTCATCCAGCCGGCCCGCAAGCACGCAGGCTTCGATCAGGTCGGCGTCGCACCGCAGCAGGTTGGGGTTCGCCCACTCGTGACCGGTCGCGCCGACACTGCGCAGGATGGCGATGGCATCCTCATACCGACCCTGGGTGATCGCGAAGCTGCCCTGCAGTGTGGCGAGCCTGGCCGCGAGCGCGGGGTTCGCGCCGCTGGCGAAGCTCTTGCGGCATTCCGCCGCGGCGGCTTCTGCCGCCTCCGGATTGCCGAGGGCCTGCCAATACCAGACCATGAGCAGCTTGTGCCGGGCGCGGTGCACCTGCGTTTCGGGCTGGGCGTCCTGCAGCTCGGCGATGATCGACACGGCCTCGAACTGATTGCCCGCAAGTACCTCGTTTTCGGCGTGGAAGTAGCGAGCCGTCTCCAGCCAGATCGGGGCCGGAGCCGGTTCGAGCCCCAGCACGGTGCGGAAGATTCGCCGCGCGGCGGTGTGCAGGTCGAGCAGGGTCAGGCATCGGCCGAGCACGAGGAGTTTCATCGGCGGAATCTGCGCGAAGCCCGAGTGTGAGACGTGCCGGAACATGGTGTCGGTCGGCTCGCGGTTGCCCTCGACGGCCGCCAGCAGCATCGCCGCGAGGGTGTACATCTCGTTGGTATCGGCGGATGCCTCGGGCAGCAGCACCGCGGCGCGCTCCAGTGACTCCCGTGCCGCGTCCACCTCCCAGCGCTCGGCGTGGTGCAACGCGATGACCGAGAGCATCTGGGCCGCGTCATCCGCAGACCGGGAGTCGTCGATGTTCACCCAGTCGTCGGCATCAGCGGTGCGCAGCTCATGGCTCGACATGAACTCGATCCGGGTGCGCAGGGTCGCGAGCCTGGACGCGATCCCGTCATTGCCGGCCACCCGCTGCGCGAGGCGCGCGTACCGGTCCGCGTAGGCCAGCTCGCCCTGCAGGAACATCGCGTATGAGAGGTCGTACAGGGCGCTTGCCGCGTGGGCGGGATCCCGCCCGATCGCAAGCCCGCGTTCCGCGAGTTCCACCGCCTGCCAGACTCGTCCGATCTCGGTGAACTGGGTCGCGGCCTCGAGCAGCTCGGTCGCGGGCGGCGGCGTCGCGGCCACCCAACTGGCGTGCCAGGACGCTAGGCCCGGCTCATACTCTCGTTCTTCCTGGGCCGCCGCGGTGTGGAGGTCGAGGCGCGTGGCGGCGTCGAGCGACCAGTACAGCTCGGAGCGGAGGAGCGGATCGCTCAACTGCACGTATCGGCCGTCCGAGACGGCGATGCCAGAGGAGAGCAGCTCATCGAGCGCGGTGACGTCGGGCGACTCCTGGATCGACGCCCGGCTGCTGAGCGACGCGCTGGCCAGGCGCTCCATCAGCCGGCGACGATCCGGGGAGCGCTCGGCGGCATCGGCCAAAACGGCGGCGGCACCGTGCGGCGCCGCACGGAACGGAAGCGACAGCGGGGCCATGCCGGCCAGCTGTTCTGCGGTGAGGGCGCGGGCTGCCCCGGTGAGCGCGCGGGGGTTGCCACCCACCGCCGAGACCAGCAGCCGGCGAACCGCCTCGGTGGAGCGCCCGGTCGTGACCTCGGACACGAGAGCGAGGGATTCCGCGAAGGACAGCGGCGCGATCTTCACCCGCGGGAGTGCGGCCAGTGGCCCGTCGCTCGGTGCAGACGAGGCGGTGGCGGCCAGGCGCAGTCCGGTGCCGCCGAGCCGCGCCGCGGTCATGCCGAGAACGGTCTGGCTGGCCGTATCCATCCGGTCGATGTCGTCGATCAGGAGCAGGCTAGCGGGGTGGGAAAGCGACCTCACGAATGACAGCAGCTCGGCGGCGCGGCTGGTGAGCGCACCGTGCTGCTCGGGCGCGGCGAGGAGCGTACTCGATCGCCCCGCGGCTGCGGGGTCATGGAACGACGCGAGCACGGCGGAGAGCCCGGACAGCGGAAGGTCCACTTCGGCCGGGTTGACCCGCACCCGATAGGTCGGCAAGCCTGCGGCATCCTCTACCGCCTTGAGTAGGCGGGTCTTACCGGATCCGGGCGCGCCGACAATCAACAGCGAGGCCTCATGCGCCGTGGTGGCGAACGAATGCACGGCGCTCAGTTCCCGAACCCGGATGGTGGACTGTTCGGGCGGGAGTGTGCCACGCGGCAGGTCGCCGGCGTGCTCATCGAACGGACCGAGGCGCGACGTCATTCCGGCCGTCCCCCCGGCCATGGGGCAGCTCTGGTTCGGGACATTGCACGTCGCGTTTTCGGGTAGGCGAGCGTTTCGGGTGCGGCGACCGATCAGGGAAGCGCTACGGCGACTCTTCTCGGCGACCGCTGACCCTCAAACGGGGGTCACTCAACACGGTAAGCGCGACACGAGCCAATGGCCACCCCCCTTTTGGGGTCATCGCATCCGTATCCGATACGGCTCAGTGGCCGCACACCGACGGGAAAAAGAAAAACCCCCGACGAGGCGGGGGTTTTACGTGGTGGCTCCGACCGGCATCGATCCGGTGACCTTTCGATTTTCAGTCGAACGCTCTACCAACTGAGCTACAGAGCCAGAAGCGACACAGGTCGCTTCTGTGGAAAAGAGCCCCTCGAGAGGGGCTCTTCGCCATGGCGACCCTGACCGGACTTGAACCGGCGACCTCCGCCGTGACAGGGCGGCGCGCTAACCAACTGCGCTACAGGGCCTAGCTATTTAGTTCTAAACAAATTTTTCGTTCTGATCAAACTCATTGTAATGGTTTGGTGACCCCAACGGGATTCGAACCCGTGCTGCCGCCGTGAAAGGGCGGTGTCCTAGGCCACTAAACGATGGGGCCTCGAAGTTCAGAACCTCTTAGCTTTACCGAGGGACAAGCATACGGAACCATTTGGAAAATGCAAAACCGAGACACGAGGGCCCCAGAAATCGCGAATGAACCGGGGCTAGCGGCATCAGGCGATTAGGTTCAAGTCAGTGTTGAAACTTTGGTGTTCGTTGTTACTGTTGACAGCGTTACTGATGTGACTGGCGTTATAAACGGTCGGAGCGCACGCTCGCGGCAAACGGATTCGGGGATTCATGAGCAGCATGCGCACCACCGGGGGGACACGCGGCCTGCGGAGCCTGCGTCGGAGCCGGATGATCGCGCTCGCCATCACGCTCGGTGTCCTGACCACCGGCACCATTAGCCTCGGCGCGACGCAGCCGGCCTACGCGGTTGACTACCCGAGCTGGGAAGACGTCAAGAACGCCCGCGCCAATACCGCCGAGAAAGAAGCGCAGATCACGCGCATCCAGACTCTGCTGGCGCAATTGCAGGCGGATGTCGCGGGCAAAGACGCCGCAGCGCAGGAGGCAGGCCGCCTGTACGGCGAGGCCGACGAGGCGTTCCAGGAGGCCGCGTTCCGCGCCAGTGAACTTCAAGCGCAGGCGGATGCCGCCCACGTCACCGCCGAATCGTCGCGTCAGCAGGCCGGCCAGATGGCCGCGCAACTGGCCAGGCAGGGCGGCGACCTGAGTGCCACTCTGTTCGTCAACGCCGGTGAGGCCGATCAGCTGCTTTCCAAGCTGGGCTACGCCAGCAAGCTGACCGAGCAGTCCGAGGGTCTCTACACGAAGGCGCTGCAGGAGCAGAACACGGCACAGTCGCTCACCGACCAGGCGGACGTGGCCACCGCGATCCGGGAAGAGCTCAAGGCCGAAGCCGAAGCCGCGCAGATCGCCGCCCAGGCTGCGTTCGATGCCGCCCAGGTGGCGCTCGCCGAGCAACAGGAGCACCAGGCCGAGCTTGAAGCGCAGCTCGCCGTCCTGCAGAGCGCGGAGGAAGTCACCGAGGCGCAGTACGCCGAGGGCGAGCGGGTGCGCGAGGAAGCCCGCAAGGAGAAAGAGCGGTTGGAGCGCGAGGCCGCGGCGGCCCGTGCTGCAGCAGCTGCGGCTGCCCACAGCGGGTCGGGCGGCTCCGGCGGCTCGAGCAGCTCAGGAGGATGGATTTCCTCCGGTTCCGTCAGCTCACAGGGCTGGGCATGGCCGGCCGCCGGCGAACTCCGGAGCGGCTTTGGCGGCAGAATCCACCCGGTGCACGGCGACTGGCGGTTCCACTGGGGTCAGGATGTCGCAGCCGGTGGCGGAACTCCGATCTACGCGGCATCCGCTGGTCGGGTCACGTACGCCGGCTACAACGGCGGCTTCGGCTACTTCGTCAAGATCCAGCACGCCAACGGCATGGCCACCAGCTACGCCCACCAGAGCCAGATCCTGGTGAGCTACGGCGAAGAGGTCGCCGCGGGCCAGGTGATCGGACGCGTCGGTACGACCGGAACGTCCACCGGCAACCACCTGCACTTCGAGGTGTACGAGCACGGTCGGGCCATCGACCCGCTGCTGTACCTGCGCGGCAGGGGAGTCTCCGTTGGCTAACCACTCTCCGGATCGCTAGGCGGCGGGGATCGTGTCTCGTCGTCGCGCACTGGGAGCCGTTGCCCTCTTCGTCGCGGGGACCCTCGGGCTCACCCTCGGCACTACCGGCACGGCCTATGCCGAACCGGACTTCCCGAGCTGGGAAGAGGTCGAGGCGGCACTGTCCACCGAGGCGACCGCCCGGCAGAAGGTCGCCGAGATCGAGGCGCTGCTCGCTGACCTCGGATCCGAGTCTGCCGAGCTCGGCAAGACCGCGCTGCAGCGCGGAGAGGCATTCAATGCCGCGAAGCAGGCGCTGACCGAAGCGGCCGCGGAAGCGGATCGGCTGCAGGGCCAGGCGGATGTCGCGGCCAGCCGAGCCACCGAGTCAGGCCGAGGCGTGGGCCAGCTGGTCGCGCAGATGTCGCGCACCGGCGGAGGCGATGTCACGCTCGCGCTGCTCGCCGGCGGGGCGGGCGGTGACGACCTGTTGCGCCGACTCGGCACGATGACCAAGCTCGGGCAGCAGTCCGTGAGCGTGTACAACACGGCAATCGCCGAACGGAACGCCGCGGAGTCGCTGCAGCAGCAGGCGGATGCCGCGCGCGCCGCACACGATGAGCTCACGGCATCCGCGCAGGCCGTCTTCGACGAGGCACAGGCGGTGGCCGATTCGTCTGTCGCGCTGGTATCGGAGCAGACCACGGTCCGCGACCAGCTCTATGCACAACTCGCGCGGTTGCGCGGGTCAAGCGTGGAGACCGAGCGGGCGTACTACGAGGGACTCGAGTGGGAACGTCGGCAGAGCGCGGGCTCGCCACCCGCGGTGCCGCCGGTGATCCAGCAGCCGGCTCCCGCTCCTGCTCCGGCGCCCGTGCCAGCGCCTGCTCCGGCTCCCGCACCGGTTCCCTCTCCTGCGCCCGAACCGTCCCCGAGTGACCCGCAACCGGCTCCCGCTCCCGCTCCCGCTCCGGCCCCCGCCCCCGCTCCGGCGCCACAACCCCCGGCCGTGCCGCAGCCCCAGCCGGGCGTCGTGCAGACCGCGATCAACTTCGCCAAGGCGCAACTCGGTGAGCCGTACCTCTACGGCGGAGCCGGCCCGAACTCCTGGGACTGCTCGGGGCTCACCAAGGCTGCTTACGCCTCGGCGGGGCTCAACATCGGCGGCCACGGCGCGACCTACCAGTACAACACCATGGCGGCGCGTGGCCTGCTGATCCCGTACAACCAGATGCAGCCGGGCGACCTGCTGTTCTACTCAAACGGCGGATCGACCGGCGCGACGAAGTATCACGTGACTATTTACCTCGGCGACGGCAAGATGATCGAGGCGCCGAGGCCCGGCACCACGGTGCGCATCGCCTCGCTGCGGTATGGCGACCTGGTGCCATACATCGGCCGACCAACCGGCTAACACCGGCCTCGTTCCGGTAGCCCCGTCGACCGCGTCGCCCGGGCGGCCGACTAGTTAACGACCGATGGCCGGGTCACCTTCCGGCGAACCCGACCATCGTCTGAACCTGCGTGCCTTAGTGGCCTTCGGCCGCGAGCTTCTCGATGCCGTCGCGTACGATCTGGTCGGCCTCCGCGGCGTCGCCCCAGCCCTCGGTCTTGACCCACTTGCCGGGCTCGAGGTCCTTGTAGTGCTCGAAGAAGTGCTCGATCTCCTTGCGGGTGTACTCAGGAATGTCGCCGACATCCTGAATGTGGTCCCAGCGGGGGTCGCCGGCGGGCACCGCGATGACCTTGGCGTCTGAGCCGCCGTCATCCGTCATGTTGAAGACGCCGACGGGGCGTACCGAGACGCCGACGCCGGGGAACAGCGGGTGCTGGAGCAGCACCAGCACGTCGACGGGGTCGCCGTCGAGGCCGAGGGTGTTCTCGAAATAGCCGTAGTCGGTGGGGTAGACGAACCCGGTGTAGAGCACGCGGTCGAGGTACACCCGGCCGGTCTCGTGGTCGACCTCGTACTTGTTGTGGCTCCCTCGCGGGATCTCGATGACGGCGTCGTAGGCGGCCATATGCACATGCTCCTTGGCTGGTGGATTGCTGCAATAACCTCGTGGATTGCTGCAATAACGTTATCGGATGCACCCCGTGCCCCCTGAGCCCGCCGAACGACGCCCCCGGCTGACCCCGGCAATGGCCGACGTGCGCCGGGCGGTGCGCCACAGCCTCGCCGAGCGCCTGTCCTCTGAGCCGGGCGTGCGGCCGCAGGACGGCGCCGCCGGTGCGCCCCGGGTGCTGGTCGCGCTCAGCGGGGGAGCCGACTCTCTGGCGCTCGCGGCGGCGACCGCGTTCGAGGCCCGCCGCGCCGGAATCCGCGCCGGCGCGGTGATCGTGGACCACGCATTGCAGGAGCGGTCAGCGGATGTCGCAGCCCAGGCCGCCCGGCAGGCAACCGAGTTGGGCCTTGACCCGGTGATTGTCACCCGGGTGTTCGTGGATGGCCAGGGCGGCCCCGAGGCTGCCGCCCGCGACGCGCGCTACCGAGCGATCGGCGAGGCGGCCGCGCGCAGCGGTGCGATGGCCGTGCTGCTCGGCCACACCCTCGACGACCAGGCCGAAACCGTGCTGCTCGGGCTCGCCAGAGGCAGCGGGGCGGCGAGCCTGCAGGGAATGGCGGCATCCGCGACCCACCCCATCCAAGCCGCGACCCTCCCCACCCTTCCCATCCCGGCTGAGGTCTGGCAATCGGTCGTTCCGGATGCCGCGGAAGGACCAAACGCCAGACTTCACCCGAGCGGCGCCACCCCGCAGCCCACCGAAGTCCACCTGCTGCGGCCGCTGCTCGGTATCCGCCGCGCCACCACCCGGCAGTTCTGCGCCGACTCGAGCCTGACCCCCTGGGACGACCCGCACAACGATGACCCCACCTACACCAGGGTGCGAGTGCGCACCCGGGTGCTTCCGCTGCTCGAAGCCGAGCTCGGCCCCGGCGTTGCCGAGGCCCTCGCCCGCACCGCCGACCAGTTGCGTGAAGACAACGAGGCGCTTGACCGGTTCGCCGACGAGGTGGCCGAAGAGCTCGCCGAGATCGCCGAGGGCGGCATCTCCCTGCCGGCCGGCGCACTCGCCGCGAACCCCCCGGCGCTCCGCCACCGGCTGATCCGGCTGGCGGTGCTGAGCGAGTTCCACGTGTCGCTCAGTCGGCAGCACACGCTCGAGATCGCTCGCCTGGTCACCGACTGGCACGGGCAGGGTCCCCTTGACCTGCCCGGCATTAGAGTGGAACGCGCAGACGGCCTGATCGTCTTCACGGCCGCAGGCCCAGCCCTCGACCACGGATAGGACTCATGGAACTCACGGACGTCGCGGGCGATCTCAGCACGGTGCTCATCTCCGAAGAACAGATCCAGGCGAAGATCGCCGAACTGTCGCGCCAGATCGAGGCAGACTACGAGGGCCGCCGGCCGCTGCTCGTCGGGGTGCTGAAGGGCGCCGTCATGGTCATGGCCGACCTGGCGCGGGAACTCAAGCTGCACATCGACATGGACTGGATGGCGGTCTCCTCATACGGGGCAGGCACCCAGTCAAGCGGTGTGGTGCGCATCCTGAAGGACCTCGACTCCGACCTCACCGGCCGTGACGTGCTCATCGTCGAAGACATCATCGACTCCGGGCTCACCCTGTCGTGGCTGCGCGCCAACCTCGAAACCCGGGGCGCGGCATCCGTCGAAATCTGCGCGCTGCTGCGCAAACCGGATGCCGCCAAGGTGCAGGTCGACGTGAAATACATCGGCTTCGAGATCCCCAACGAGTTCGTGGTCGGCTACGGCCTCGATTACGCCGAGAAGTACCGCAACCTGCGGGGGATTGGCGTGCTCGCCCCACACGTGTATTCGTAGGAAACGGCGCGCCGTTCCCCTCACGGCGAACATCCAGACCTCGCACAGCGACTGGGCGGTAGCCTTGCACAATCATGGATTTTAAGCGCATTTTCCGCGGGCCCTTCGTCTACGTTCTGGTAGGCGCAATCGCTGTGTGGATCGGGTTTAGCCTTATCGGTGGCACCGGTTTTCGTGAGGTGACCACGCAGCAGGGGCTGGAGCTGCTGGACGGCAGCACCGTGGAGAAGGCCGTCATCGTCGACGGTGAACAGCGCGTCGACCTGACCCTGTCGAAGGCAGACGGCGACAACGGCAAGCAGGTGCAGTTCTACTACGTGGCGCCGCGTGGTGGCGAGGTGATTGAGGCGGTCAACGGGGCATCCGGTGCGTCCTTCGACGACGAGGTGCCGCAGACCAACTGGCTGCTCAGCCTGATGGGCATCCTGCTGCCGTTCCTGATCATCGGCGTGATCTTCTGGTTCCTGCTTTCCAGCATGCAGGGCGGCGGAAACAAGGTCATGCAGTTCGGCAAGTCGCGCGCGAAGCTCGTGTCAAAAGAGAGCCCGACGGTCACATTTGCGGATGTCGCGGGCTCGGACGAGGCGATCGAAGAGCTCAGCGAGATCAAGGACTTCCTCAAGGAACCCGCCAAGTTCCAGGCGGTAGGCGCCCGCATCCCCAAGGGCGTGCTGCTGTACGGCCCTCCCGGAACAGGTAAGACCCTGCTCGCCCGCGCCGTCGCGGGAGAGGCCGGCGTACCGTTCTATTCCATCTCCGGCTCCGACTTCGTCGAGATGTTCGTCGGCGTCGGCGCCAGCCGCGTGCGCGACCTGTTCACCCAGGCCAAGGAGAACGCGCCAGCCATCATCTTCGTCGACGAGATCGACGCCGTCGGCCGTCACCGCGGCGCCGGCATCGGCGGCGGCAACGACGAGCGCGAGCAGACCCTTAACCAGCTGCTGGTCGAGATGGACGGCTTCGACCCCAAGACCAACGTCATCCTGATCGCCGCCACCAACCGGCCAGACGTGCTCGACCCCGCGCTGCTGCGCCCCGGCAGGTTCGACCGGCAGATCGGCGTCGACGCGCCAGACCTGAACGGCCGCGCGCAGATCCTCGACGTGCACGCCAAGGGCAAGCCGATGGCGGATGACGTCGACCTGCGGGTGCTCGCCCGCAAGACGCCCGGCTTCACCGGTGCCGACCTCGCCAACGTGCTGAACGAGGCTGCGCTGCTCACCGCGCGCAGCAACGCCCAGTTGATCGACAACCGCGCCCTCGACGAGGCCGTCGACCGGGTAATGGCCGGCCCGCAGCGCCGCACCCGCGTGATGAACGACAAAGAGAAGCTGATCACCGCGTACCACGAGGGTGGTCACGCGCTCGCCGCGACGGCGATGCGGTACACCGACCCTGTAACCAAGATCACCATCCTGCCGCGCGGCCGTGCCCTCGGTTACACCATGGTGCTTCCGCTGGAAGACAAGTACTCGGTCACCCGCAATGAACTGCTCGACCAGCTCGCCTACGCGATGGGCGGCCGGGTCGCCGAGGAGATCGTCTTCCACGACCCCACCACCGGCGCCTCGAACGACATCGAGAAGGCCACCTCGATCGCCCGCAAGATGGTGACCGAATACGGCATGAGCGCCAAGGTTGGCTCGATCAAGCTCGGCCACGGCGCCGGCGAGCCGTTCCTCGGCCGCGACATGCAGCAGCCGCGGGACTACTCCGAGACCATCGCCGAGACCGTGGACGCCGAGATGCGCGTGCTGATCGATCAGGCGCACGACGAGGCCTGGCAGGTGCTCAACGACAACCGCGACATCCTGGACCGGCTCGCCACGGAGCTGATCGAGAAGGAGACCCTCGACCACAACCAGCTGGCCGAGATCTTCAAGGACGTGCGCAAGCTGCCCGAGCGGCCTCAGTGGCTCTCCAGCGACAAGCGCCCGGTCTCCGACCTGCCCCCGATCAAGATCGCCGCGCAGGCGCCGATCGACGGGGACGCGGTCGACGGCGGCGTCGACTCCGAGCCCGCCAAGCCGAAGCGTGCCCCTCGGCCCCGCAAGTCGCCCGGCATCGCGACCGCGTAGCGATCGTGGGCAATTCCGCTTCGATCGACATCGCGCGAATTGAGGCGGCCGTCCGGGAACTGCTGGCCGCGATCGGGGAAGACCCCGCTCGCGCCGGACTGTCCGAGACGCCGCAGCGTTTCGCGCAGGCGTACGCCGAGTTCTTCGCCGGCCTCGCCGTCGACCCGCAGGTGCACCTAACCGAGACCGTCGGCGTCGACGCCGACACCAGCGAGCTGGTGCTCGTGCGCGACATCCAGTTCCGCTCGATCTGTGAGCACCACCTGCTCCCGTTCATCGGGGTGGCCCACCTGGCCTACCTGCCCGGCGACCGCATCGTCGGACTCGGCAGGCTGCCCCGCGTGGTCGACACGCTGAGCTCCCGGCCACAACTGCAGGAGCGGCTGACCGAGGAGATCGCCGACGCCCTGCAGACCGGTCTCGCCCCGCGCGGTGTGCTGGTCGTCCTCGACGCCGTGCACAGCTGCGTCTCGGCCCGCGGCACCCGCCAAACCGGAAGCTCGACCGTGACCATGGCGAGCCGCGGCGAGCTGCGCGAGCCGGCCGCCCGCGCCGAGATCATGGCGCTGATCGGGGCAGCCGGTGAGTGAGAAGCGGCACCGCCCGGCGCGGCCCCGGCCGCATCGCACGCTGATCATGGGCATCGTCAACGTCACACCGAACTCGTTCAGCGACGGCGGCCAGTTCTTCGACACGGATGCCGCGATCACCCACGCCCTGGAACTGGCGGAGCAGGGCGCCGACATCATCGACGTCGGAGGCGAATCCACCCGGCCCGGCGCCGACCGGGTGCCGGTTCGCGACGAGCTCGCCCGGGTGATGCCGGTGGTCACCGAGCTCGTGCACCACGGCATCCGGGTCAGCGTCGACACCATGAACTCCGAGACCGCGGCCGAAACGGTCGCGGCCGGGGCCGAGTTCGTCAACGACGTCTCGGGCGGCCTCGCCGATCCCGACATGTACCGGGTGATGGCCGCCAACAAGGCCACCTACATCGCCATGCACTGGCGCGGGCTGCTCGGTCAGGGTGACTCCACCGCGCGCGACACGCTCGCCCAGTACGCCGACGTCGTCACCGAGGTGCGCGCCGAACTGAGCCAGCGGCTGGCCGAGATGATCGTCTGGGGCATAGACCCGCAGCGGGTGATCCTGGATCCGGGGCTCGGCTTCTCGAAGAAGACCGAGCACAACTGGCAGCTGCTCGGCCGCTACGACGAGATCGCGTCGCTCGGGCGGCCGATCCTGATCGGCGCCAGCCGCAAGCGGTTCCTCACCGACATCGGCGGCGACAAGGACAACGCCACCGCCGTGATCAGCGCCCTCTCTGCGCGGGCCGGCGCCTGGGGGGTGCGGGTGCACAACGTGACCGCCACCCGCAACGCCCTCGAGGTGGCGAACGCCTGGGCGGCGGGAGCCGAACGATGAGCGCGGCTGGGCCCGACCGCATCACGCTCACCGGGCTGGTCGCCCGGGCCCACCACGGCGTGTACGACTTCGAGCGCCGCGACGGCCAGGACTTCATCATCGACGTGATGGTGGAACTCGACCTGCGCGCCGCCGCGGCATCCGACGACCTGGACCGCACCGTGCACTACGGCGAGCTCGCAGACGCGGTGGTCGCGGCGGTGCAGCGCGACCCTGTCGACCTGATCGAGACCGTGGCGGAACGGGTGGCCGAGGTCGCCCTCGCGAAGCCCGCCGTGCTCTCGACTACCGTCACGGTGCACAAACCGCAGGCGCCGATCAGCGTCCCGTTCACCGACGTCTCGGTCACGATCACCCGGACGCGCGCATGAGCGCCGACGCGCGCAAGAGCCCGGACGCTCGCCAGACCACCAGCGCCGTGATCGCGGTCGGCGCCAACCTCGGCGACCGGCAGGCCACGGTGCTGGCCGCCGTGCGCGACATCGCCGAACTTGACGGGGTGCAGCTCACCGCGACATCCGCGTTCATCGAAACCGCCGCGCTAAAACTGGACGGCATCGACGAGGCGGCGCCCGCCTATCTGAATGGCGTGGTGATCGTCCGCACCGAGCTATCGCCGGAAGCCCTGCTCGACCGGCTGCGGGAGATCGAACAGCGACACGGCCGGGTGCGTACGGAACGATGGGGCGATCGCACCCTCGACCTCGATATCGTGAGCTTTGGCGACGTGCAGCAGCAGACGGAGTACCTGACGCTGCCGCACCCGAGGGCGCATGAACGCGAGTTCGTGCTTGCGCCATGGCTGGAGATTGATCCGGATGCCGCCATCCCCGGTCTCGGGCCGGTACGGCAACTGCTGGAGGGGCTGAGGGGGACCGAGTGAAGCGCACCACGCTGGGATCGCTGGTCCTGCTCGCCGTGATCGGGTTGGTCGGCGGCTGGTTCCTCGACGCCGCGCTGGCCTCGGCCGGACGCCCTATCGTGGTTCCGCCGTTCACCCTGCCGGTGGCGCTCACCGCCATCGGGGTGATCGTGCTGCTGCTCGCCCGGCCGGTGTACAAGGCCGTGCGCACCGGGGAGTACGCCCGCGTCGACCCGTTCTACGCCACCCGGGTGGTGGTGCTCGCCAAGGCGTCGAGCCTGACCGGAGCATTGCTGGCCGGAGGCGGCGCCGGGATTCTGCTCTACCTGCTCAGCCGCAGCGTGGTGCCGGGGGTAGGCTCGATCCTGATGGCGGCCGCCACGATTGTGGGGGCGGCCATTTTGCTCGCCGCCGGCCTGATCGCCGAGCGGATGTGCACGATCCCACCCGACGATGAGGGGCCGACCAAGGGGCCTGTCACGACAACGATCTAGAAGGACTCCGTGAGCCACGCCGACGCCGCCAACCTCGAGTTCGTCGACCAGTCCTGGCGGCGAGTGTCACCGAAGTACATCATCGTGGATGTCGTCGGCTACATCGTGTTCGGCGTCATCGCCGTCGCGGCCGTGTCACTGCCGGCATACTTCACCGAGATCGCGCTGCTCTGGGCCATCCCGGCGTCCCTCGCGATCATCTTCCTGATCACCATCGTGCTCACCCCGCGCCGGGTGCGCGCGATCGGTTACCAGTTGCGGCAGGACGACCTGCTCTACCGTCGCGGCATCATGTTCCAGCGGTTCGTCGCCGTGCCATACGGGCGGATGCAGCTGGTCGACATCAATCGGGGACCGCTGATGCGCGCCCTCGACCTGGCCGAACTGAAGTTCGTCACCGCCGCGGCAGCCACCGGCGTGACCCTGCCGGGGCTGCCCCTGGCCGACGCGGAAGCGCTGCGCGACCAGCTGGTGTCGCTGGCCGAGAGCCGCAGGGCCGGACTATGAGCGAGAACCGGGTCGACCCGACACCGGTGCCCGCGTCCCCGATCATTCCCTCCACCGGACTTGCCGAGGGCGACTGGCACCGGCTGCACCCGGCAACGCCGCTGCTGAAGGGCGGGATCGCGCTGATCGCGATCCTCGGCATCGTGCTGGCGAACCTGCGCGAACGCCTGATCGACCTGTTCATCGGCGCCGGCAGTCCGGAGGGCGACCCGATCGACTGGCTGCTCGCGGAGGGCTACCTGCCGCTCGCGTTGCTGGCCGTGGCCGTGGTGCTGGCGCTGCTCGTCGTCGGGTTCTATTTGAGCTGGCGGATGAGCAGCTACCGCATCACCGAAGAGGTCGTCGAGGTGCGCAGCGGCATCATCTTCCGCACCAACCGCAAGGCGCGACTCGACCGGATTCAGGGCATCAACATCGTGCGCCCGTTCTTCGCCCGGCTGTTCGGCGCTGCCAAGCTCGAGGTGAACCAGGCCGGGCAAGACGCCAACGTGCAGCTGGCCTACCTGCGCAGCGCCCAGGCCGACGCCCTGCGCCGCGACATCCTGCTGCTCGCCTCCGGCACCCACCGGGCCGAGGCTGCCGCCGCGCCCGCGGCGACCGGCGGGCTCATCGACCAGCGGGTGCACGAACTGCTCGCCCCCGAGCTCGACCCGAACGCGGCACCCCCGGAGTCGGTGGTGAAGCTCAGCGTCGGGCGCCTCGCCGGATCGCTTGCGCTCAGCGAGCCCGCGATGTGGCTGGCCGTGCTGATCATCGGCTCCGTCGTCGGCGCCGTCTGGTCTGGCGTGTTCTTCTCGGCATTCGGTATCGTGCCGGCCGTCATCGGTATCGGCAGCTTCCTGATCTCGCGGTTCACCAAGTCGCTGCGTTACTCGATCGCGGGAACCCCCGACGGGGTGCGCGTGGGCTTCGGGCTGCTCACCACGAGCAACGAAACCCTGCCGCCCGGGCGCATCCACTCGGTGCAGGTGAGCCAGTCGCTGCTCTGGCGCGGCCTCGGCTGGTGGCAGATCAAGGTGAACCGGGCGTCGCGCTCCTCCACATCCGGCGCCGCCGGCCAGGAGAACACCACCATCCTGCCGGTGGGCAGCGTCGACGACGTGGCCAAGGTGCTGGAACTGCTGCTGCCCGATATTGAGCAGCGCGAGCTGATCATCACCGGACTCAGCTCGAAGGGCGGCGACGACGGCTTCGTGAACTCGCCGAAGCGGGCCGCCGTGCTGCGCTGGTTCAGTTGGCGCCGCAACGGCTTCGCCCTGGTGCCGGGCGCCGTGCTGCTGCGCAAGGGCGCCATCTGGCGCGAGATGGTCATCGTGCCGCAGCCCCGCATTCAGAGCGTGGCATTGCGGCAGGGGCCGCTGCTGCGCTGGCTGGGGCTTGCCGCCGTGCAGTTGCACACCGTGGCAGGGCCGATCACCCCGACGCTTGGCGCGATCGACAAGGCCACCGGCATCCGCTTATTCGCTGAGACGGCGGATGCCGCCGTCGCCTCGGCCCTGCGTGACACCACGCACCGCTGGCGGGCCGGCGAGGCGACCGCATGACCGAACGTGCCGCCCGACTCGGCGTCGGCATCATCGGCGCCGGACACGTCGGGCCGATCCTCGGTGCCGCCCTGGCCGGCGCCGGGCACGCCCTGACCGGGATCTCCGCGGTCTCCGCCGCCAGCCGGGAACGGGCCGAGGCGATCCTGCCGAACGTGCCCATCCTCACCGTGCCCGAGGTGATCGAACGCAGCGAGCTGGTGATCCTCGCGGTGCCCGACTCCGAACTGGAGGGCCTGGTGAGCGGACTCGCCGCCACCGGAGCCTGGGTGCCGGGGCAGATCGTGATGCACACGGCGCCCGGCTATGGGGTCGGCGTGCTCGCGCCCGCCATCGCGGCCGGTGTCATCCCGCTCGCCGTGCACCCGGCAATGGCGTTCACCGGCACCAGCATCGACCTGTCGCGGCTACACGAGGCCTGGTGCGCAGTCACCGCCCCGGCGCCGGTGCAGCCGATCGGGCAGGCGCTCGTCGTGGAGATGGGCGCGGAACCGGTGCTCGTCGCCGAGGCGGACCGCCCGGCCTATGCCGAGGCCATCGAGACCGCCACCAGTTTCTCGGCCGCGATCGTCGGGCAGGCGATCGGCATCCTGACCGAGATTGGCGTCGAATCACCGGGCGCCGTGCTCGGCCCGCTGGTGCGCAGCGCCGTCGACAACGCGCTCGGCGCGGCAACCATCCGACATCCAGAGGACGAACTGTGACCCGTGTCATCCAGGCCATCGAGCCGCTGCGGGCCGAGCTCGTCGGGCGCACCGTCGCCTTCGTGCCCACCATGGGCGCGCTGCACGAGGGGCACCTCGCGCTGGTCGACCGCGCGCTCGAACTGGCCGACACCGTGGTGGTGTCAATCTTCGTGAACCCGTTGCAGTTCGGCCCCACCGAGGACCTCGCGAAATACCCACGCACCCTGGACGCGGATGTCGCCGCGCTCGAGGCACGCGGGGTGCACTATGTGTTCGCCCCCACCGCGACCGAGATGTACCCGAACGGGGATGTGCAGACCCGCGTCACCGCGGGCGAGGTCGGCGACCTGTTCGACGGGGCGACCCGGCCGGGACACTTCGACGGCATGCTCACCGTGGTCAGCAAGCTACTGCACATCGTGCAGCCGAGGTTCGTGCTGTTCGGTCAGAAGGACGCCCAACAGGTGTTCCTGGTCTCGCGCATGGCGGCCGACCTCAACCTGCCGGTGCAGATCGAGGTGGTCGACACGGTTCGCGCCGAGGACGGCCTGGCGCTCTCCAGTCGCAACCGGTTCCTCTCCGAGCCGGAGCGCGAGGCCGCGTTGACGCTGTCCCGCGCGCTCGCTGCGGCCGCGGCATCCGGTACCGCGGGTCGCGATGCCGCGCTCGGCGCCGCCCACGCTGTGATCAACGCGGCCCCGGATGTCGCGCTGGACTATGTCGCGCTGGTGAACCCCGCCACGTTCCTGCCGGTGGACCCTGCGCACACCGGCCCGGCGATGGCGATCATCGCAGCCAGGGTCGGCTCCACCCGCCTCATCGACAACACGCGGCTGGTGCTCGCGGGCTGAGCCGTTGTGCCGGTGTCGTCACGGCCACGCATGCTGAGCAGGCTGCGCGCCGCTCGCGGTGTCGTACCCCACCCCTATCCTGATGGCAGATCGTGCCAGACAATGAAGGGTGGGCATCACGTCCGAACCACAGGTCTGGGTGCTGATCGGCGTGTTCGCCGCAGCGATCATTGGCGTGCTCGGGGTCGTGACGACGTCATTCAACAACACGCTGCGGGCGTCGTTGCGTCAGGTGAACGCCTCGATCGATGGGCTCCGCGGTGTCATGGGCGCGCGGTTCGATGAGATGGATGCGAAGTTCGAAGGCTTGCGCGCCGATGTCAACGGCATGTTCGCCGCGATCGACATCAAGGTCGACTCGATCGACAAACGACTCGACAACCTCGACCGCGACGTGCAGACCTTGACGAAGCGGGCGTTCGGAACCGACGTCTAGAGCTCGCCATGACTGGGCAGCTCGTCGTCCGCCTCGGCAACGGCTTACGGATCCCCTACCTGGAACAAGGTGACCGCGGGAGGGCTCCACCGGTGCTCCTGCTGCACGCCTGGGGCGACTCGCCCGAGTTCTGGCGGCCGCTGCTCGACCGTCTTCCGCCCGCCGTCCATGTGCTGGTTCCCGCTGGTCGCGGCCACGGAGGCGCCGACGCGCCCGCACACGGGTACACCGTCGCCGACTTTGCCGAGGATGTCGTCCTCTTCCTCGACGCGATCGAAGCCGTCGACCCGGTTCGCGACGTGAAGGCGGTAGGGGCCGCGCCGGCGCTCGGCCCCTTACGCGCGGTCCTCGTCGGGCATTCCAGCGCCGGCCTTGTCACACGCGCGGTGGCGGCAGCGCATCTGGAGCGCGTCGCCGGGCTGGTGCTGATCGGCTCGCCGTACTCTCTGCACGGACGGCGGCCGGCGTTCCTCGATGCGCTCGAGCAGCTGCAGGATCCGATCTCGCCTGACGCGCTCGCGCCGATCCTCGACGAGTTTCCCGCACCGCCGTCACTGCCGGCAGCGGTCCGCGACGCGGTAGCCCGCGATGCGCGGGCCACCCCCGCCCGCGTGTGGAAGCAGACGTTTGCCGGTTTGACGTCCGCGCCACCGCCCGCGCCGCCGCGACATCCGCCGCCGACGTTGGTGCTGCACGGAGCGGATGACGCGTTCCTCGACCCGAGGGACGCGGAAGCGCTGCGTCGTGACCTCAGCGGCGAGCTCGTGATTGTCGACGGTGCGGGGCATATCGTGCTCTGGGATGACCCGGATCGCGTTGCCCACGAGCTGTTGCGGTTCCTCGGCCGGATCCGCCCAGCCACGACCAACTACCATTGACAGGTTGGCACACGGCACCACAGGAGCGCAGATGAGCGAGACCGAGCAGGCAGAACTGACCGAGGCAGAGGTTTCGGAACAGAAGGCCGTGCGGCTCGCCAAGCGCGAGCGGCTGATCACCGAGGGTGACGCATACCCCGTCGGCGTGCCGATCACGACCACGATCCCGCAGGTCCGCGCCGAATACGGCGAGCTGGAAGCGGATGCCACGACCGGCGTCACGGTCGGGCTCGCCGGCCGCGTCGTGCACTCCCGCAACACCGGCAAGCTCTGCTTCGCCGCACTGCAGGCCGGCGACGGCTCGCGGATTCAGGCGATGGTGAGCTTCGGCGAGGTCGGCCAGGAGTCGCTCGACCGCTGGAAGGAACTCGTCGACCTCGGTGACCATGTGTTCATCTCCGGCGAGGTGATCTCCAGTCGCCGCGGTGAGCTGTCGATCATGGTCAAGGAGTGGCAGATCGCGGCAAAGGCGATCCTGCCGCTGCCGAACCTGCACACCGAGCTCAGCGAAGAGACCCGGGTGCGTCAGCGCTACCTCGACCTGATCTCCCGCGAGCAGGCCCGCGCCACCGTCAAGGCCCGGGCGCTCGCCGTGTCCTCGCTGCGCAAGACCTTCACCGACCACGAGTATCTCGAGATCGAGACGCCGATGCTGCAGACGCAGCACGGCGGCGCCGCGGCTCGCCCGTTCACCACACACTCCAACGCGTTCGACACCGAGCTGTTCCTGCGCATCGCACCCGAGCTGTTCCTGAAGCGCGCCGTCGTCGGCGGGCTCGACCGGGTGTTCGAGATCAACCGCAACTTCCGCAACGAGGGCGCCGACTCCACCCACAGCCCGGAATTCGCCATGCTCGAGGCATACCAGGCCTACGGCGATTACAACCAGATGGCCGACCTCACCCAGGAGATGATCCAGAACGCGGCGTTCGCCATCGCCGGATCCCACGTGGTCACCTGGGCCGACGGCACCGAGTACGACCTCGGCGGCCAGTGGGACCGGTTGTCCATGTACGAATCGTTGTCCGCGGCATCCGGTGTCGAGGTCACTCCCGAGACTCCGATCGAAAAGCTGCGGGAGATGGCGGATGCCGTCGACATCGAGGTGCCACACCCGATCGCCGGCAAGTACGTCGAAGAGCTCTGGGAGCACTACGTGAAGGGCGACCTGGTTCGTCCCACCTTCGTGATGGACTTCCCCGTGGACACCAGCCCACTGGTGCGCGCCCACCGCAGCAAGCCCGGCGTGGTGGAGAAGTGGGACCTGTACGTGCGCGGCTTCGAGTTGGCTACCGCATACTCCGAGCTGGTCGACCCGGTGATCCAGCGTGAGCGGTTCGTGGAGCAGGCGAAGCTCGCCAGCCAGGGCGACCTCGAGGCGATGCGCCTCGACGAGGAGTTCCTGCGCGCGCTCGAGTACGGCATGCCCCCGTCGGGCGGAATGGGCATGGGCATCGACCGCCTGATGATGGCCCTGACCGGTCTCGGCATCCGCGAGACGATCCTCTTCCCGCTGGTCAAGTGACGACCCCCGGTCGTCGTCGGCCGCCGCTGCCGCGCATCGCCCTGTGGTGCGTGGTCGGGCTGGTGGGCGCATACACACTGATCAGCGGGGTCATCGGCATCCTGGCCAAGGGCTGACTCAGCCAGACAAGGTACCCTGCCGGTATGGATTCTTTCTGGGCCGCCGCTATCTGGAGCCTCACCCCGACGATCATTGTCGGGCTGGTTTTCTGGTTCGTGATGCGGTCCGTGATCCGCGCCGACGGCGTTGAGCGCAAGGTGTACTCGCAGATCGAGGCCGAAGAGCGCGCCAAGCTTGACGCGGAGCGCGCCGCCTCCTAACCGCCGCTTCTCAACCGCGCGGGCGTTCGCGTTTGAGCCACCGCGCGCTGGCTCAAACCCGACAAACTGGATCAAAACCGCGAGACATGACGGATGCCGGTGGCAGACTTGCCCCGTGCTGCTCGACGAGCTCGTGACCACTGCCGATGCGGTCGCCTCGACGCGATCGCGGCTGGCGAAGGTCGACGCCCTCGCGGCGCTGCTCGGCCGCCTCGATCCCGACGAGATCGCGATCGCCGTGGGCTACCTCGTCGGCAAGCCGCGACAGGGTCGGGTGGGCATCGGCTGGCGCGGACTCAGCGCCGCCATGGGCGACCCGACGGATGCTCCGAGCATCACCATCCCCGAGGTCGACGCCGCGCTCGACCGGCTGGCAGCGGTAACAGGCGCCGGGTCATCGGGGGAGCGCGCCCGGGAGCTGCGCGAACTGACCGCGCGGGCCACTGTGCGCGAGCAGCGGTTCCTCGGCGGAGTGCTCCTCGGCGAGATGCGCACCGGCGCGCTCGAGGGCGTGCTCACTGACGCGATCGCGCGGGCGGCCGACCGTCCGAGCGACGTCGTGCGCCGGGCGGCGATGCTCTCGGGTGACCTCGGCGAGACGGCGCGCATCGCCCTGACCGGCAGCGAGGCGGACCTCGATTCGGTGGGACTCGTGGTCGGACGCCCGGTGCTCCCGATGCTCGCGGCGACCGCGCCGAGCGTGTCGGCGGCGCTCGAAACGACGGGCGAGGCATCCGTCGAATACAAGCTCGACGGTGCCCGCATCCAGGTGCATCGACTCGGCGACGACGTGCGAGTGTTCACGCGCAATCTCGCCGACGTCACCCACCGGCTGCCCGAGGTTGTGGAGGTTGTGCGACGGCTGCCGGTGCGCGATGTGATCCTCGACGGCGAAACGCTCTCGCTCGACGAGGATGGCGCCCCGCGCCCATTCCAGGAGACGATGTCGCGATTCGGTGCGGATGCCGCGCGCGAGACACTGCTGCATCCGTGGTTCTTCGACGTGCTGCACATCGACGGGCGCGACCTGCTCGATGAGCCCCTCTCGATGCGGCTCGCCGAGCTTGAGCGCATCGCCGGTGCGCATCGCATCCCCGGCGAGGTCACGGCCGACGCCGAGGTCGCCGAGCGGGTGGCGCGTGACGCCCTCGCGGCCGGCCAGGAGGGCGTCGTCGTCAAAGCGATCGGCTCGCCCTATGCGGCGGGCCGACGAGGGTCGAGCTGGATCAAGGTGAAGCCCGTGCACACCTATGACCTCGTGGTGCTCGCGTGCGAGTGGGGATCGGGGCGGCGCGAGGGGTGGCTTTCCAACTTGCACCTCGGCGCGCTCGACCCCGCGGGGGAGTTCGGCGAACCGGGCGATTTCGTCATGGTGGGCAAGACGTTCAAGGGCCTGACCGACGAGGTGCTGCGCTGGCAGACCGAGTACTTCCCCCAGATCGAGGTGCGGCGCACCGCGAACACGGTCTGGGTCGCGCCCACCACGGTGGTCGAGATCGCCATCGACGGCGTGCAGCGGTCGAGCCGTTACCCGGGCGGCATCGCGCTGCGGTTCGCCCGCGTCAAGCACTACCGCGACGACAAGCGTCCCGAAGACGCCGACACCATCCAGACGCTGCGGGCGCTGCTCACCTCCGGGTGACGCGGTCGCCGCGCGGCGTCCTGTCCGCGCAGCTAGCCGCGCGGCTTCAGCCTCACTGTCGGCAGCACCGGCGCGGCAAGCGGAGCCCCGCCGGAGTAGCCGTGCACGCGGCCGAAGCGACCGTCATCCGTCGCCCCCTCGATCACTTCGGACTGCCACTGCGCCCGGTAGGCCACGATCTCCTCATGGGAGCGGCCGACGAAGTTCCACCACATCACGATCTGCTCGCCGAGCGGCTCGCCGCCGATCAGCAGCACGCGTGCGCCGGTGTCCCCGGCGGTGATCACCAGACGGTCGGCGCCCGGTGCCCGGTAGCCGATCGAGTGCCGCGGCACCGGCTCCCCATCCAGGGTGACTTGACCGGCATCCACCAGCACGCCGTGCTCGAAACCGGGGTCGACCGGGATGCTCACCGCGGCATTCGCCGGCAGATCGAGCTGCGCGCCCACGATCGGGGTGAACGCGGTCGCGGTAGAGGTATGCCCCAGCAGGCTGCCGAGAAAGACCCGCACCTGGGCGCCCTCGTGCTCGAACACCGGCGGAACGTAGCGCTCGAAGAAGGGGGCGTGATGCCGGTGCGCGTCGGGCAGTGCGGTCCACAGCTGGGCGCCGTGCAGGATGTCGCCGACGCGGCCGCTCGCGGCGCCGTCCGCCCCCGCCGGTACCGACACCTCGGAGTGTTGGATGCCCTGGCCAGCCGTCATCAGGTTGAGTTCCCCTGGCCGCACGATCGCGTGCGCGCCGGTGGAGTCGTTGTGCTCAATCTCGCCTGCGAACAGCCAACTCACCGTCTGCAAGCCCGTGTGCGGATGCGGCGGAACGTTCATGCCGCGGGTGCCGATGGCATCCGGGCCGTAGTGATCGACAAAGCACCAGGCCCCGATCAGCGACCGTCCGCGCTGCGGCAGTGTGCGTCGCACCGTCATCGCGCGTGGCCCGCCGAGCGGCACGTCACGCGGTTCGAGCACCTGGATCGCGGCGCCGCCGGTGGGGTCAGCTACGCAGATCTGCTCCTGCGGGTCGGTCTCAAGATTGGTCACTTTCGGATCCTACGCCGAGCTCATCAAGCGTGGACGGCTCCTCGGTCGGTGCGGGCGACGGCTCGGGCGTGGGCGACTCCTCTTGCGGGTTGCCGTTCCCGTTCCCGTTCCCATTCCCGTTCCCGTTCCCGTTCCCGTTGGTCGGCGACGGCGACGGCGACGGCGCAGGAGCGGGCGGGGGCGCCGGAGCGGGCGCCCGTGTCGGCTGCGGGGCCGGGGGCGCTTCTTCCTCGGGTGCCTCGGTAGGCGCGGGCGTCTCATCGGTCGGCTCGGGAGTGGGAGTGGGCGTGGGCGTCGGAGTCACCGACTGCGTGGGCGACGGCACCGGCTTCGGTGCGACGGCCGGCTCCGGGTTCAGCAGCGGGACGAGCAGCAGCACGATCGCGATCGCGAGCGCGACGGCCACCCCGCCGAGGATCCAGAGCAGCGGCGGGCGCTTCTTGGCCTCAGGCTCCGGCTCGGGAAGGGCTGTGGGCGTGAGTCCGCCGAACGGTGCTGCCCCGCCCGCGATGGGGACGTGGGGCGCGAGGGCTCCGGCGGCCCCGACCGGCGCCGGAAGTGGCTCGCCGAACAGCTGAGTGGCGTCGTCGTTGGCTACGGGACCGGATGCCGCAGCGCCGAGCCCGGGAATGAGCTGGGTGGGCTGATCCTGATCCGCGCCAGCGTCGGCACCGGATGCTGCGCCGGCTGCGGAGCCAGGTCCGGATGCCGCTCCGGCATCGCCCTGCGTGGGGATCGGTTTGGTCGGCTCGTCATTCGAGCCGGGCAGGGTGGGGTCCTGCGCCATAGGGGGTGCTCCCATCGGTCGGAAGCCACAACCCTAAACGGCCGCGCTGTCACGATCCTGAACAGCTGTCACGCCACCTTCTCGCTGCCAGCCCGACGCGACGGGCTCACTCGCCCGTCGTCACCAGCAGGTCGCCCACCTCGCAGTCGAGCGCCGCGCAGATCGCGCGCAGCGTCGAGAACCGGATGGCCTTGGCCCGGTCGTTCTTCAGCACGGAGAGGTTCACGATGCTCAGCCCCACGAGCTCGCTGAGCCGGGTGAGGGTCATCCCGCGCTCTTCGAGCAGCTGGTCGAGGCGGCAGTGGATGCCGGTTTCCTCGTCGGGGTCGGCACCCATCCGACCGGCGCCCATCAGACCAGCCCGTCGGTGTCGCGCTGCAGCTTCTCGCCGACGGAGAACGCGAGCGCCACCAGCGCCAGCGCAACGCCGACCAGCGGCGCGGTGAAGTCGAGGTTCGCCATCAGCGGGAACTCGGGGCGGTTCAGGGCATCCGCGACCTCCATCGTCGCGAAGCCGAGCAGACCGGTGCTGAGCATTCCGCCGATGATGAGGGCGCCGGATGTCGCAATCACGGTTCGCCGGATTACCGGCATGAAGGGGCGGCCGCGCAGCAGTCCGATGCAGAGGACGATGACCGCGGCGCTCACGGCGACATACATGGTCGTGCTGAAGCCGTGGCTTACCGCGAGCAGCGCCCGCGGAGCGGCATCGAGCCCGGCGACCGCGACATCCGCCATTCGATATATGCCCTCGATCAGGGTTGCCGTGCCCGACTTCGGCTCCACGGCGATCTCGGCGGCGACGGGCTGTGGCAGGGTGACGACATCCGCGGTGCTGGCATGGATGACGCCGAAGACGCCGATCGCCAGCATGGCCACTCCGAGCAGGGCAGCCACGATCATGACGCCGACGAGTGCCACCGCGTCTGCGGCCCCGATCGCTCCGGACCTCTGTAGTCGGCTGGTGCTGCTTCCCATGACGCTCCTCGATGCTGAACTGACGATAAACATTAACGACAATCGTTAAGTTATCGATTTTCGTTAACGTCCGCAAGCCCTCAACCGACCGAATTTCACAGGCTGTTCGCATCCCATCACGCCTAGGGCGAACAGGGGCATCTTTCGCCCCCACGCCTCGTTACCCTCGATATATAGCGGCACTGTCCCTGCCCAGTGCCTCAAGGAGTTCACATGTTTGAGAGATTTACCGACAGAGCCCGTCGCGTCGTTGTGTTGGCCCAAGAAGAGGCCAAGATGCTCAACCACAACTACATCGGCACCGAGCACATCCTGCTCGGCCTGATCCACGAAGGTGAAGGCGTCGCGGCAAAGGCTCTCGAGTCGCTGGGCATTTCGCTTGACGCCGTCCGTGACCAGGTGCAGGACATCATCGGTCAGGGCCAGCAGCAGCCCACCGGGCACATCCCCTTCACGCCGCGCGCGAAGAAGGTGCTCGAACTGTCGCTCCGTGAGGCGCTGCAGCTGGGTCACAACTACATCGGGACCGAGCACATCCTGCTCGGCCTCATCCGCGAGGGCGAAGGCGTGGCAGCTCAGGTGCTCGTCAAGCTCGGCGCCGACCTGAACAAGGTGCGCCAGCAGGTCATCCAGCTGCTCTCGGGATACCAGGGCAAGGAAGCCGTTGCCGCTGGGGTCGACAACACGTCTGCCGACTCGAAGGGGTCGCAGATTCTCGATCAGTTCGGTCGCAACCTCACCCAGGCCGCGCGCGAAGGCAAGCTCGACCCGGTGATCGGTCGCGAGAAGGAGATGGAGCGGGTCATGCAGATCCTCTCCCGCCGCTCGAAGAACAACCCGGTTCTGATCGGCGAGCCCGGCGTCGGCAAGACCGCCGTCGTCGAGGGCCTCGCCCAGGCCATCGTCAAGGGCGATGTGCCCGAGACGCTGAAAGACAAGCAGCTGTACTCGCTCGACCTCGGCTCGCTCATCGCCGGTAGCCGCTACCGCGGTGACTTCGAGGAGCGCCTGAAGAAGGTCACGAAGGAGATCCGCACCCGCGGCGACATCATCGTGTTCATCGACGAGATCCACACCCTGGTGGGTGCCGGCGCAGCCGAGGGCGCGATCGACGCGGCCTCGATCCTGAAGCCGCTGCTCGCCCGCGGTGAGCTGCAGACCGTCGGTGCGACCACGCTCGATGAGTACCGCAAGCACTTTGAGAAGGATGCCGCGTTGGAGCGTCGCTTCCAGCCGGTGCAGGTGCAGGAGCCCTCGCTGCCGCACGCGATCAACATCCTCAAGGGGCTGCGCGACAAGTACGAGGCGTTCCACAAGGTGTCGATCACGGATGGTGCGCTGGTCTCCGCCGTGAACCTCGCCGACCGCTACGTGCAGGACCGCTTCCTGCCCGACAAGGCCATCGACCTGATCGACGAGGCCGGCGCCCGCCTGCGCCTGTCGATCCTGTCGGCCCCGCCGGAGCTGCGCGAGTTCGACGAGAAGATCGCTCTGGTGCGCAAGCAGAAGGAAGACGCGATCGAGGACCAGGACTTCGAGAAGGCCGCCTCGCTGCGCGACGAAGAGAAGAAGCTGCTCGGTGAGCGGCTGCGTCTCGAGAAGCAGTGGCGGAGCGGGGATGTCGCGGCCAGCGGCACCGTGGATGAGGGAGTCATCGCCGAAGTATTGGCGCAGGCCACCGGCATCCCGGTATTCAAGCTGACCGAGGAAGAGTCCAGCCGCCTGATCTTCATGGAGAAGGCCCTGCACCAGCGGGTCATCGGCCAGGAAGAGGCCATCTCGGTGCTCGCCAAGACCATCCGTCGCACCCGCGCCGGACTCAAGGACCCGAAGCGCCCCTCCGGTTCGTTCATCTTCGCCGGCCCCACCGGTGTCGGAAAGACCGAGCTGGCCAAGGCGCTCGCCGAGTTCCTGTTCGACGATGAGGACGCGCTGATCTCGCTCGACATGAGCGAGTACGGCGAGAAGCACACCGTCTCGCGCCTGTTTGGTGCCCCTCCTGGGTTCGTCGGATTCGAAGAGGGCGGCCAGCTGACCGAGAAGGTGCGGCGCAAGCCGTTCAGCGTGGTGCTGTTCGACGAGATCGAGAAGGCGCACCCCGACATCTTCAACTCCCTGCTTCAGATCCTTGAAGAGGGCCGGATGACGGATGGCCAGGGTCGCGTCGTCGACTTCAAGAACACCGTGATCATCATGACGACCAACCTCGGCACGAAGGACATCACGGGCGGCCCGGTCGGCTTCACGATGGAGGGCAACACCGAGAACTCGTACCGCGCGATGCGGGCGAAGGTTGTGGAGGAGCTGAAGAAGCACTTCAAGCCGGAGTTCCTGAACCGCGTGGACGAGACCATCGTGTTCCCACAGCTGAACCAGGACGAACTGCTGCAGATCGTCGACCTGTTCATCAAGCGGCTGCGCGAGCGCCTGATGGACCGCGACATGACGATCGAGCTGACCGAAGCGGCTAAGAAGCAGCTGATCACGCTCGGCTTCGACCCGGCACTCGGTGCCCGTCCGCTGCGCCGCGCGGTGCAGCACGAGATCGAGGACCGGCTGTCGGAGCGGATCCTGCACGGCGACCTGAACGCGGGCGACCACGTGCACGTCGACTACGCGAACGACGATTTCGTGTTCACCACCACGGTGCAGGAAGGGCGCGAGGCGCCGCTGCCTCCGATCGAGGCGGCAACACCGGGAGTCGCGAGCTAGCGAACTTCCGCTAAAACCAAGGGGGCGACGGGAAACCGTCGCCCCCTTCTTTTGTGCTTCCCCAGAAATTGCCTCGACGTTCTCCCGCTATTCACCAAACGCACCCTTCCGGGGGACACGCCCTCCCTAGATTGAGCACGTCTCAACACGCTGAGGGAGAATCATGGCGCCATCCGGCCGACGCGGACTCAAGGTCTTCGTCTCGTCCACTATCGGACTGGGGCTCGTTGTAGCCCCGCTCGTCGCGCTGCCGGCGCAGGCGAGCGTGGATGGCGCCGGGGTGGTGATCAACGAGGCATACCTGTCCGGCGGAAGCGCCGGAGCGGCGTTCAAGAACAAGTTCATCGAGCTGTACAACCCGACGGATGCCGCGGTCGACCTGAGCGGCTGGTCTCTCCAGTACCGCTCGGCGACGGGCACCGGATCAGCGACCGGCGTCGCCAAGCTCACCGGCGAGATCGCACCGAACGACCACTTCCTCGTGCAGGCGAACAGCAACGGCGTGAACGGCGCCGAGCTTCCCGCCGCAGACCTGGTCTCGACGCTGACCCCGAGCGGCACCACTGGAACCATCGCGCTCGTCAAGAGCACGACCGCCGTCACGCTGCCGACCGGATCGGTCACCGCCAACTCAGTGGTCGTCGACCTGCTCGGGTACGGCACCTCGAACACCTTCGAAACGCAGGCCGCCACCGCGCCGAGCGGCAACACCGACGTCAAGTCGCTCAACCGCACCGAGTTCGCTGACACCGACGGCAACCGTGCCGACTTCAGCCTGAGCGCGACGATCACCCCCACCGCCTCCGGCACGTCCGAGCCGGACCCTGACCCCACTCCGACCCCGGAGCCCACCACGCCGCCCGAGCCGACTCCCAACGAGCCGGTCAGCATCGCCGCGATCCAGGGCACCGGAACCGCCAGCCCGCTCGTCGGCAAGACCGTCACCACCAGCGGCGTCGTCACCGCGGCGTACCCGACCGGTGGCCTGAACGGCTACTACATCCAGACCGCCGGAACCGGCGGAGCGGATGACGCAACGCCCGGGGCATCCGATGGCATCTTCGTCCACTCCGCCGCCACCGTCGCGTCCGTCGCCGTCGGCGACCACGTCACGGTCACCGGTGTCGTGTCCGAGTACTTCGGCCTGACCCAGATCACCGTCAGCGCAGGCAACGCCACCAAGCGCACCGAAGCCGGGACCGCACCGGTGCCCGCGGCCGTCGCCTGGCCGGCCGCCGAAGCCGAGCGCGAGGCGCTCGAGGGCATGCTGCTGCAGCCGCAGGGCGCGTTCACCGTCAGCGACACCTACAGCACCAACCAGTACGGAGAGGTCGGCCTCGCCGCCGGAGACTCCGCGCTGGTCACGCCGACCGCGGCCGGCCGTCCCGGCTCCGCCGAGTACACGGCCACCATCGCCGACAACGCCGCCCGCGGCGTGCTGCTCGATGACGGCGCATCCACCAACTTCATGACCGCGGCGAACAAGAACATCCCGCTGCCGTACGTGTCGCTCACCGAGCCGGTCCGGGTCGGCGCCGCCGCCACGTTCGACTCGCCAGTCGTGCTCTCCTACGGCTTCGACCTGTGGCGCTTCCAGCCGGTTACCGCGCTGACCGGCGACAACGCCGCCACCGTGCAGCCGGTCTCCTTCGAGAACACCCGCACCGCGGCTCCCGAGGCCGTCGGCGGCGACGTCACCCTCGCCACCTTTAACGTGCTCAACTACTTCACCACCACCGGTGACAGCCTCACCGGCTGCACCTCATACAGGGACCGCGCCGGCGAGCCAGTAACCGTCAACAGCGGTTGCGACGCCCGTAGAGCATGGGATGCCGCGGACCTCGAGCGTCAGCAGGCGAAGATCGTCGAGGCGATCAACGCCCTCGACGCCGACGTGGTCTCGCTCGAGGAGATCGAGAACTCCGCCGCTTTCGGCAAGGACCGCGACACCGCGCTCGCCACCCTGGTTGACGCGCTGAACGCCGACCTCAACAGTGCTGATCTCAACACTGCCGAGTGGTCGTTCGTCAAGTCGCCCGCAGCCGTCCCCGTCAGCGAAGACGTGATCCGCACCGCCTACATCTACAAGGACGCAACGGTCGCGCCGGTGGGCGAGTCCGTCATCCTGCACGACGAGGTCAACTTCGACAACGCCCGCGAGCCGCTCGCGCAGCTGTTCGCCCCGGCGAACGGCGGCGACGAGTTCATCGTGATCGCCAACCACTTCAAGTCCAAGGGCTCCGGATCCGGCGCCAACGCCGACCAGGGCGACGGCCAGGGCGCGTCCAACCCCGACCGCATCGGTCAGGCCGAGGCCTTGGTGGCCTTCGCCGACGGCCTGAAGGCCGAGAAGAACACGGACCGCGTGTTCCTGGTCGGAGACTTCAACTCTTACCTGATGGAAGACCCGATCCAGGTGTTCACCCAGGCCGGCTACGTCGACCAGGGCAGCAAGACCGGCGAGTACACCTACTCGTTCGACGGCATGGTCGGCTCGCTCGACCACGTCTTCGCGTCGGCTGAGGCCGATGCATCCGTCACCGGCGTGGATGTCTGGAACATCAACTCCGGCGAGTCAATCGCGCTCGAGTACAGCCGTCACAACTACAACGTGACGAACTTCTACGAGCCGAACGCCTACCGGTCCTCCGACCACGACCCGGTGGTCGTGGGCATCGCGACCGCGGACGCGCCGGTTGACATCAACCTGCTGAACCTCAATGACTTCCACGGTCGCATCGACGGCAACACGGTGAAGGTCGCGGGAACCATCGAACTGCTGCGCGCGGCAGGCGGCAAGGACAACACGCTACTGCTCTCCGCGGGTGACAACATCGGGGCCTCGCTGTTCGCGTCGGCCTCGCAGCTCGATCAGCCGACCATCGACGTGCTGAACGCCCTCGAGCTCGACGCCTCGGCGGTGGGCAACCACGAGTTCGACCAGGGACTCGCCGACCTCACCGGTCGCGTCGACAACGCGGCCGACTGGACCCACCTCGGCGCCAACGTGTACGTGAAGGGCACCACGGATCCCGCTCTCGAGGAGTACGTCATCCTCGAGGTCGACGGTGTCTCGGTCGGCGTCATCGGCGCTGTCACCAAGGAGACCGGCAGCCTGGTGTCGCCCGGCGGCATCGCGAGAATCGAATTCGGTGACCCGGTCGCGGCCGTGAACCGCGTCGCCGCGCAGCTCACCGACGGTGACGCCAGCAACGGTGAAGCCGACGTCATCGTCGCCGAGTACCACGAGGGTGCCGGCACCGGCGCCACGCTGGACGAGGCGGTTGCGGCCGGCGGCGCCTTCGCCGAGATCGTGAAAGACACCGCGGCATCCGTCGACGCCATCTTCACTGGCCACACCCACCGGCAGTACGTGTGGGATGGTCCGATTCCCGGCGTTGACGGAGCCACCCGCCCGATCGTGCAGACCGGCAGCTACGGCGAGAACATCGGCCAGATCCAGCTGACGTATGACGCGGACACCGACTCGGTCGTGTCGTACCAGGCCGGCAACGTGGCTCGCACCACGACGGCGGATGGCGACCTGGTCGCCGCATACCCGCGGGTCTCCGAGGTCAAGACCATCGTCGACGCCGCACTGGCCGCCGCCACCATCAAGGGCAACGAGCCGGTCGGGTCGGTCACCGCCGACATCAGCCGCGCATTCACCGCCACCGGGGGCGAAGACCGCGGTGCCGAGTCAACCCTCGGCAACCTGATCGCCGACGCGCTGCTCGAGTCGCTGTCTGACCAGACCCTGGGCGGCGCCGAGATCGGCGTGGTCAACCCTGGCGGCATCCGGGCCGACCTGCTGAAGGGCGACGACGGCGTGATCACGTTCGCCGAGGCCAACGCGGTGCTGCCGTTCCTCAACAACCTGTGGACCACCACCCTCACCGGTGAGCAGGTCAAGGTGATGCTCGAGCAGCAGTGGCAGCGCACCGCGGACGGTGCCGTGCCGAGCCGCGCGTTCCTGAACCTGGGCCTGTCGAAGAACGTCAGCTACACCTACGACGCCACCCACGCCGAGGGTGACCGCATCACCAGCATCACGGTGAACGGTGAGCCGATCGACCCGGCGCGCGACTACCGCATCGGATCGTTCAGCTTCCTGCTCCAGGGCGGCGACAACTTCCACGTCTTCGCCCAGGGCACGAACACTCGCGACTCGGGACTCGTGGACCGCGACGCCTGGATCGACTACGTCACGTCAGCCTCCCCGCTGGCACCGGCATTCGACCGCCGCGGCGTGCAGGTCACCGGTGTTCCGGAGACCGCGGTCAAGGCCGGCGACACCGTCACCCTGAACCTGTCGAAGCTCGACCTCACCTCGAAGGGCAGCCCGGCGAACACCGAGCTCGCCGTGGCGTGGGAGGGCAGCAAGATCAGCTTCGCGCCGGTACCGGTGACCGCCGGGTCGGCGACCGTCACCATCACGGTGCCGAAGGACGCGACGGCGGCCAGCGTGCTCGTGCTGACGGCCAACCAGTCGCAGACCGAGGTGCGCGTCGACCTCGAGGTGAGCGAGAAGGCGAAGAAGGACAAGAAGGACAAGAAGCCGAAGAAGGACAAGAAGAAAAAGGTGAAGAGCTAGCCCGCGACGTCAGGCTGACGCAAGCTAGCACTGTCCGAGACGGGGCGGCGGAGACATCCGCCGCCCCGTCTGGCGTCTCCGTCTTGCGCCCCGGTCCTATGATCGATGGGTGACCTTCTCCGTGCGCCCCGCCCGCACGAGCGATGTGCCCGCGATTCAACGGTTGATCGAGCCGCTCGTGCGGGAGCGCATCCTGCTTGGCAAGGAGCGGGTGGTCTTCTACGAAGCGGTGCAGGAATTCCGGGTCGCCGAAGACGCCGACGGCACCCTGATCGGCTGCGGCGCGCTGCACGTGATGTGGGAGGACCTGGGCGAGGTACGCACCCTCGCGGTGGGGTCCGAGTGGCTCGGCCACGGTGTCGGCCACGCGCTGCTCGACACGCTCGAGCAGAACGCGCGAGAGCTCGGCCTGTCCCGACTGTTCTGCCTGACTTTCGAGGTCGACTTTTTCGCCGGACACGGGTTCCAGGCGATGCCCGCCGAGATCGTCGACGCCGACATCTACGCTGAGATCGCGCGATCCACCGATGAGGGCGTTGCCGAGTTCCTCGATCTGGCACGAGTTAAGCCCAACACGCTCGGCAATACCCGGATGCTCAAGCGCCTCTAGTTAGCCTTGCGGTATGTCCACGTTCCGGAACCCAGTCGGACCGCAGCCGAGCAAGGTGTACTGGCGGCGGCGACTGATGGTGCTGCTGGGCCTCGCGGCGGTCATCGTGATTGTGGTGCTGATCATCGTCCGTCCCGGCGGTGGCGAGAACGCCGGCGCCGATGACACCAAGAAGAGCGCCGCTGAGACGACGCCGGATGCCGCGGACGCCGCAGCTGCCGGACCGGTCGAATGCAATCCCAGCGTGCTCGGGCTTGCCGCGGTATCGGACAAGGGCGAGTATCAGGCGGGCGAGACACCGATGATCTCGATGACTCTGACCAACAACGGTGCCGCAGCCTGCACGATGAACGCCGGAACCAACGTGATGGAGCTGGTGGTCACGAGCGGGCCGGAGCAGTTCTGGTCGTCCAAGGACTGCCAGACGGATGCCGCGCCAGCACCGATCACGATCGAACCGGGCGCCTCGCTGTCAACAATCCCGATCGCCTGGGACCGCACCCGTTCCACCCCAGAGACCTGCGACGCGCCTGACCGGCCCGCGGTGACCGCCGGGGGTGCCAGCTACCACCTGACGGTGAAGCTCGGCGAGATCGAGTCCGCGAAGACGAAGCAGTTCCTGCTCTACTAGCCGCTTCGCGCTGCTCGCGCCTGTTCGCTGGTTGAGGAGCGCCCGACGAAGTCGGCCGCGTCTCGAAACCCGGCGCGCAAGACCTCGCCGTCCGAGCAGCACCAGCCCCGCGGCATCCGGATCCGCCTTTAGGCTGGAAGCATGTCTCGCAAGTCCTCCCGCAAGCCGAACCCGACCGAGCAGCTGCCGAAAACTCGCATGCTCGCCGAAGCGCTCGCGAAGGAGGACACCGCCGGCGTCGCGCTCGCCCTGCGCAACGACACCGTCGTGGTACCGCTGCTGCCGGTGGATGGGCCGCCTCAGGTGCGCGTGTTCCGCCGCGGCGACAGCGACAAGTACATGCTGCTGCTGTTCTCCTCGCCCGAGACCTACGTGAAAATGCTGCCGCAGGAGGACGACCACAAGGTGCTCGGCTACGACGCGGCGACCCTCGCGGACTTCCTCGAGCAGAACATCGGCGTGCTCGAGGCGGTCTGGTTCGACGTCGCCGGGCCGCACGCGATGCAGGCCGAGCCGGCCGAGGTGCTGGCAGCCCTCAAGCTGCCGAAGCCCGAGTAGCTCCCTTCTAGAACTGCGGAACCGCCACCCGCTCATCCGTCACGGTGGCGAACGCCAGCCGCAGCGCCTCCCGCACGTGAATCGCCTCCGCGTCGATCAACGTTGTGAACCCGAGCCGTTCCGCCTCGTTGGCGCGCTGCACGGGCGAGGTCACGCTGCGGATCTCCCCGGCCAGGCTGATCTCGCCGACCGCCGCAATGTTCACAGCCAGCGCCTTGTCGGTGTACGCGCTGGCGATGGCGATCGCGATGGCCAGGTCGGCGCCCGGTTCGGTGAGGCGGATGCCGCCGACCGTTGACACATAGACGTCGAACTCCGACAGCTTCAGCGCCGCGCGGCGCTCCAGTACCGCGAGCAGCATGGCAACCCGCGAGGCATCCACCCCATTGACGACGCGACGCGGCTGCGGTGCGCTGGACTTGACGATCAGCGCCTGCACCTCAACCGGCAGCGCGCGGCGGCCCTCCAGCGAGATGGTCACGCAGGTGCCGCTGACCGGCATCGTGGTGCGCGAGAGGAACAGCCCGCTCGGGTCGGTGACCTCCTCGATGCCCTCGCCGGTCATCTCGAAACAGCCGACCTCGTCGGTGGGGCCGAACCGGTTCTTCAGCGCGCGCACGAACCGCAGGTTGGTCTGCCGGTCGCCCTCGAAGTGGCAGACCACGTCGACCAGGTGCTCGAGCAGGCGCGGGCCGGCGATGCTGCCGTCCTTGGTGACGTGGCCGACCAGCAGTGTCGGCAGGTTGCGTTCCTTCGCGACCTTGACCAGCGTCGCGGCCACCTCGCGCACCTGCGCCGGCTGCCCGGCCAGCCCGTCGTTGAGGGAGGACGACACGGTTTGCACCGAGTCGACGATCAGGAGCTCGGGGGCGACGGCATCGATCTGGCCGAGGATCGTCGCCAGATCGGTTTCGGATGCCAGGTACAGGTAGGGCGTCACGGCGCCGGTGCGCTCGGCGCGCAGCCGCACCTGGCTGACGGATTCCTCGGCGCTGACGTAGAGCACCTTGCGGCCGATCATGGCGGCTCGTTTCGCGACTTCGAGGAGCAGAGTGGACTTGCCGACCCCCGGCTCGCCGCTCAGCAGGATCGCGGCACCCGGAACGATGCCGCCGCCGAGTACGCGGTCGAACTCTTCAATCCCGGTCTGCCAATGCGAGACGTCGTGGTCGAACGAGATCTCGGTGATCGGCTTGGCGGCGCGCGAGTCGCTGACGCGGTTCGCGGCGATCCGTGCGGGGGCTTCGGCGCTGTCGACCACCGACCCCCACTGCTGGCATTCGCCGCAGCGGCCGACCCATTTCACGCTCGTCCAGCCGCACTCGGTACAACGGAAGCTGGAGGAGGGGCGGGTCATGTGGGCAAGCCTAGTTGCGGCATCCGACACCGCCGTCCTGGCCCTGCGGTGGTGGAAAGCTTCGAGGCTCGCGGGGAGGTGGGCTACGCAGGGCTGATCAACTGGATGAGGTTGCCGCAAGTGTCGTCGAGGATTGCGGTGATCATCGGACCCATCGGCGTCGGCGGCTGCACGAACGTCACGCCCTTCGCCTCGAGCTCGCGATGGGTAGCGCGAACGTCGTCGACGGCGAAGGAGGTGGCGGGGATGCCGTCCTCAACGAGCGCCCGCTGGAATATTGCGGCGGCGGGGTGGTCATCGGGCTCGAGGAGCAGTTCGACGCCGTCGGGCTCGCCCGGGCCGACCACGGTCAGCCATCGGAAGTCTCCCTCGGGCACGTCTGTCTTCGCGACGAAGCCGAGCTTGGCGGTGTAGAACTCGAGCGCCTTCTGCTGGTCGTTGACGATGACACTCGTCACGGCGATCCGGATCGGCATGACGGGATTCCTTACTCGTGAGAGGCCAGAGCTCGGTGATTGAGCCGAGCGCTCTCTGTAAGCTTGCGCTTCCCTGTCCAGGCGTCAATGGCCGTTGTGTATCCCGTTGGTTGAGCGACACCCGTTGGTCGAGCGACACCGTTGGTCGAGCCTATCGGGACCTCGGGTTTCGAGGCACTCCGAACGTGTACTAAACTCGTCGGCGGTACCGTGTCCGAGCGGCCGAAGGTGCAACTCTCGAAAAGTTGTGTGGGTTTACGCCCACCGTGGGTTCAAATCCCACCGGTACCGCCATCCACGATCTAGGCCCTTACTTCCCAGCAAACACGGGGGCAGTAGGGGCCTAAGTCATTTACTGCCGAGGGCAGTGGCAACACTCAGTGCGAGTCGCGCGTCACCGAGCGCGGTTGCCACGCTATCCAGATCGTCCTCGAACAGATCCGCGTACCGTGTCCAAGGTCATTGCGGCTGAAGCGTGGCCGAGCATCCGTTGGACTGCTTCACGTGCGCTCCGGCACTAATTGCCAAGGACGCGGCTGTGTGCCGTAGGTCGTGAGGGGTGACGCCGGGGAACGGCTGGTCTTCCTCCTGGCATCTTTCGACTGCCGATCGGAACGGGCCTCGTCGTGAGTCGGGAATGCGTACATGACTCCGTCTCCCGCGCCGCGTACGTCGACCGCAAAATCGCCCAAGGCAAACGCCACAACCACGCCCTCATCGCCCTCGCCCGACGCGGCTGCGTCCTCTTCGCCATGCTCCGAGACAGCGCCATCTACGGCCCGAACGCTCACTGGCCGCTTGACAAGATAGATAGGGGCAGCCCCGCAAGTTCCGGATGGTGGGCTCCGAGTTCACATCACGCTGCCGGCGTTGATGTGTAACACCTGCCCGGTCACATATCGCCCAGTTGGGCCGCACAGATAGTCGACTCCGCCCGCGATGTCGGCGGGGCTTAGTAGAACACCCATCAAGTTGGCAACTTGAGAGACACCCACCGCGCTCTCAGCGCCGGTTCGACCGCCGTAGACCTCTGCGGCCATCGGAGTATCGGTGAGCCCGGGGGCGATCACGTTGGCGGTGACGCCGCGACCGCCAGTCTCCATGGCGACGGCCTTGGTCAGAGCGATGACGCCGGCCTTCGATGTCGCGTAGGCTGCCCGGTTCGCCAGCACACGCACCGCGCCGCCCGAGCTGAGCGTCACGATTCGTCCCCACTCTCGCTCGAGCATTGACGGGAGGCATGCCCGAATTGCATGGAAGGTTCCCGTGAGGTTCACCCCGAGCACCCGGTCCCACAGCTCCTCGGGGTGGCCGGTGACGGCGTGCGAGGCGTTGATACCGGCGCTGCACACCAGCACATTCGCGGCTCCGGTTTGCGCTGCGAGTTCGGCTACCGCGTGGTCCACCGACGTCGCGTCGGAGATATCGCACCAGGCCCACAGGGATCCATCGCCAGGCTCATCACGATCGAGCACGCCCACGGTTGCCCCGCGCTTGCGCAGCAGGTCAACCGTGGCGCGACCGATGCCTGATGAACCACCAGTCACCCAAGCCACCCGTTGATCGAGTGTTTGCTCCATCTCACGCGTTCCAGTGGCGGGCGTACTCTTCGGGTTCTACCGGTTCAGCGAAGCTCGTCTTGCCAAGGGAAGCAGACGTATAGGTCACAAAGCATTCGGGCGCGGCACCATGCCAGTGTTCTTCGCCTGGAGGGGTGAAAACGACATCGCCGGCCTGCACGATGTGCGCCTTGCCGTCGCGGGTCACGATTGCGCCCCTGCCCGAGGTGACGGTGAAGAGCTGTCCGTTCTCGTGCGAGTGCCAGAATGTGTGCGCGCCAGGCTTGAACATGGCTCCGTTGACGGAAATGCCCTCGTCGGTGAGGACATTGTCGATGAGGACGTCACCTGTGGTCGCACAAACGGTGGTGCCGAGCTCTGCGGGCAGGCTGTTTCGCCCGCGTTCATAACTGGTCATCGGAGTGTCCTTTCGTAGGAGAAGTGGACTATGGCCACTTTCCCGCCCACCGTAGGACACATCCCGAACTGTTTCAATAGATAGTAGAAAATATATCTGCCCAACTCTGCGACTGGTTATTTCGGTAGACGGACCGTAAACACTGCTATAAAGTATATTTTAGTTTGCACCCACGTAAAGCCCGATGGCGGCAATGATGCCGCCCAAGAAAGGTGGAACCAATGAAGGTTCGGAATCGTGTCGTATTCGGTGGCGTCTCCCTGGCGCTCGCCGCAACACTGGTCGGCTGTGCGGTGGCCGCTGCCCCGGCCGTGGCGGAAGCCGAAGAAGGCGAGCTCACGGAGATTCGCCTAGTGAGCACGCTCTCGTTCAACAACGCGCTGAGCGCGATCGTGGTGGACGGTGACTTCCCGGAGGAGTTCGGGCTCGACTTCGTCAGCGTCGACATCGCCGATGCCGGTAGCTCGAACCAGATGGCGGCCCTGCTGTCGGGCGAGGCCGATGTCGCGACGATGGGCCTCAATACCGTCGTCGATGCAATCGCCGGTGGAGCCGCCATGCAGATCATCGGCGGCAACGCTGTCTACCAGGGCGGCATCGTGGCCTCGAACGCAGCGATCGAGAAGTACGATGTCGACACGAAGAAAAAGCCTCTTGAGCAGCTGGCGCAGCTCAAGGGCGCCACCATCGGCGCCGGGCCTTCCGGCTCGGCAGGAAACAACACTCTGCGCGCCATCCTGATCAGCGCCGGGCTGGATCCCGATGCCGACGTCAACTTGGTTCCGCTCGCAGATACCGGCGGATCGGTGGCTCCTGCTCTGGAGAACGGAACCTACGACGCCACCTTCGCGCCGCTCGGAGCGGGCGAAGTGGCGGTCGAAAGGGGCAACGCACAGGTTATCGTCTCGGTGCCCAATGGGGACGCCCCGGTCCTCGACGGAGTTCTGCCGACGGTCACGGTAGCCTCGACGAAGTTCATCGAGGAACAGCCGGAACTCGTGCAGGCGATTCGTGACAGTTTCCGTGCATCGATCGAACTGATCTACACCGACCCCGACGCGGCAGGGAAGATCCTCAAGTCCGCGATCTTCGAGGAGATGGACCAGACCCTCTTCGACACCTCGTGGGAAGCGGCCCAGCCCGGCTACCCCCGCGGCGGCCGGTTTACAGAAGACAACTGGGACGCGTTCGTCCGGGTCTTCGACTCATCCTCTGAAAACGACTACGCGAGCATGAAGTTCGACGACGTGGTCAACGCCATCGCCCGCACCTAGCTCGAGACACGGTGGGGTGCCGGCCTCGTACAGAACAGTGTCGGTACCTCACCCGCTTCCACCGCGTAGAACCACGCACGACGAAGCGCGTTAGATTAGCCCCGCCTGGTGCGACGACGCACCGCCATCGCACCAGGCGGTTTACCCATAACGAGGAGTGAAACGATGACCGATCCACGTGTATCCGATGCGATGCCGACCGCGCAGACGAGGTCGCAGGGTCCCCAGCGGATCTTCGAAGTGCACGACTTCGCCATCGGCTTCGGTGAAGGCGAAGACATCCTGCGCGACGTGAACATGCACGTGACCGCCGGCGAATTCGTGGTTCTGCTCGGACCGAGCGGTTGTGGCAAGACCACCCTCATGAACGTCGCGGCTGGTCTCTTGAAACCGCGTCAAGGTGAAGCCGAATTCAACGGGGGGCCCATCAAGGGAGTGAACCGTGACGTCGGCTACATGACGCAGGACGACACGCTGCTGCCATGGCTGTCGGTGCGCGCCAACGTCGGCCTCCCGCTGAAGATGCGTTCGGTGTCCCCGGCCGAGATCAAGGAGCGCGTCGACCGCTACCTCTCGATCCTCGACCTCCAGCACGCCGCGGATCTCTGGCCGAGCCAGCTCAGCGGCGGCATGCGCCGCCGCGCGCTGCTAGCACGGAGCGTCATCTACGAGCCCAAGCTCCTGCTCATGGACGAACCGTTCGCAGCACTCGACGCGCAGATGCGCCACCAGATGCATATTGAAGTTCGAAGTGCTGTGAAGCGCCTCAACCAGACCGTGATGTTCGTCACGCACGACATCGCCGAGGCGGCGAAACTCGCCGACCGTGTCCTGATCTTCGCCGGTGGACGTCCCGGCGGCCTCGACGGGGAATACACCGCACCGTACGGCGACGACCGAGACCTCGATCACCTGCGCTTCACAGACGAGTTCGCGCAGTTCGAACGCCAGCTCGACGCCGGCCTGGCCCGGGCCCGCCACGAAAACGCCATCGCAGAGCCCGCCGGGCACTGAGCCGACGAGCGGAAGGAAGAGACATGACAACGAGTGCCATTTCAATCAGTTCGCCAGCGGGCAGCGAAGCGAAGAAGAGACTCTCTAAGGAGCGCCAAGCGAAACGGTCACGCCGCTGGAGAGTGTTCGGGACCCAGGCCGTTGTGCTGATCGTGTTCCTGATCTGCTGGCAGCTGGCTTCCGGCACGCTCATCCACGAGTTGATGATCAGCAAACCCTCGAACGTGTTCCCGTTGTTCTGGAAGTGGGTGACCGACGGCACGATCTTCACCGCGGCCGGTGTGACCTTCACCAACGCCTTCCTCGGTCTCATCATCGGTGGGGCCGCGGGAATCACCGTCGGTGTCTTCCTCGGCCAATCATCCTGGCTGGCCGACATCTTCGAACCGTTCATCACCGCCATCTACACGATGCCGAAACACGCGCTCATCCCGCTGTTCATCATGTGGGTGGGCATCGGCTCGCAGCTCAGCGTGCTGACATCAGCCGTGATCGTCTTCTTCCTGATCTTCTTCAACACCTTCTTCGGCATCCGGGAAGTGAAAGCTTCGTTGATCAGTGCCGTACGCATCATGGGTGGCTCGGCTTTCGACGTGCTGTGGCGGGTGCGGCTGCCATCCGCGCTGGTGTGGGTCGTCGCAGCGCTGAAGCTCGCGGTTCCGCAGGCCATCGTCGGTGTCGTCGTCGCAGAGATGCTCGCAGGAAACAGCGGACTCGGGTTCCTCGTGTCCAAGAACGCGCACAGCTTCAACGCCGCGGGCACCTACGCGGCCCTGTTGGCCCTGCTTGTCGCCGGGTTCCTCGTTGACCGCCTGATGACGTTCCTAACGAAGAAACCGCTGGAGTGGAAGAACTCCGGGAGTGCAATGTAGGCAGGCGTCCAGCCCCCGGTCGTCGTTCTTCACGACCGGGGCTTTTCGTCTGTCACCACCGTTTCACGAAGAGACTGAGAGGACGATCGATGCCCGAGCAATCCACTCCCGAGGGTTTCGGCCCGCTCGCCGGTGTGCGGGTGGTCGAACTGGCCGGCCTCGGACCTGGACCGCACGCCGGGATGATGCTGGCCGACCTGGGTGCCGATGTGGTGCGGGTCGAGCGGCCCGGTGCCGCGACGGAGCGGGGGGCGCCGCGTTCCCCCGACCTCGTGTTGCGCGGCCGCCGCGTCATCGGCATTGACCTTCGCTCGCCTGAGGGACGAGAACACCTGCTGACGCTTGTCTCCCACGCCGACGTGTTCATCGAAGGCAACCTGCCCGGCACCGCTGAACGTCTCGGTATCGGACCGGACGACTGCCTCGAACGAAACCCCCGGCTCATCTACGGGAGGGTGACGGGGTGGGGGCAGGAAGGGCCGATGGCCCACGACCCCGGCCATGACCTGAACTTCCTCGCCGCCACTGGTGTCCTGTGGTCGATCGGCCACCGCGATGAGACCCCCCCACCCCCGCTCAATCTGTTGGGGGCATCCGCCGGCGGTTCCATGTTCCTCGTCACCGGCATCCTGGCTGCGCTGTTCGAGCGGGAGACCTCGGGGATCGGGCAGGTAATCGACAGTGCAATAGTCGACGGACTGAGCGCGCTGTCGCAGCGTGTCCACGCCATGCGGCATTCGGGGGATTGGGTGGACGACCGGGAGTCCAACGCCTCCGACGGGGGGCGCCCGTGGTACCGGACCTACCGTTGCGCCGACGGAGAATTCGTCGCCGTGGCTGCGATCGAGCGTAAGTACTACGACGTGCTGGTCACCGTCCTGGGGCTTGACCCCATGGAGATCCCTCCGCGTCGGGATGCCTCAGCCTGGCCGGAACTGCAGCGCGTGCTTACCGACGCTTTTGCCACTGCGCCTCGGGATGAGTGGGCGGAGCGTTTCCGCGAGCACCCTGCATGCGTCACGCCTGTGCTGAGCTGGGCCGAGGCGCAGCGGAGCGAGCACCTTGTCGCTCGTGGAACGTTCGCGGCCCTGGACGGAATGGTTCAGGCCGCGCCTGCGCCGCGTTTCTCCCGAACGCGGACCCGCACCCCTGGCGCAGAGACACACGGGCACCGCACGGATGCGGTGAGCGAAGAGTGGGCTAAGTTCGATCGCCGAAGCGGCTGATAGGGCGCTCACCGCGGGGAGCGGTCCTCCGACGTGTGGCCGATCCCAGGTCGGACGCAAAGATATCATTGCCGACCGCTGACACTTACTATAGAGTATATTCTAGACGGGGCCGATCTTGTTTCGTCGCATTCACAGGCTGCACAGCTGCAGCGCAAGAAGGGTGGAACCAATGAAGGTTCGCAATCGTGTTGTCCTGACCGGGGTCGCAGTGGCGCTGGCCTCCAGCCTCACAGGTTGCGCCGGGGGCGGCGGTCCCGTCATCCCGGAGGCCGCAGAAGGAGAACTGACGACGGTGCGTCTGGTGAGCACCATGTCCTGGAACAGCGCCCTGGCAGGGATGGCGGTGAGTGGTGACTTCCCTGAGGAGTTCGGGCTGGACTTCGAGACGGTCACTGTCGCCGACGCCGGAAGTTCCAATCAGGTTGCAGCCTTGCTGGCCGGGAGCGCCGACGTTGGCAGCTTCGGAATCAACACGGCGATCGATGCGATCATGAGCGGAGCGGCCCTCCAGATCATCGGTGGCGCGTCATACATTCAGCAGACGATCGTCGCGTCGAATGAGGCGATTGAGAAGTACGGCATCAACTTCGACGATTCCCCGATCGAGCGCGTCGGCAAGCTGAACGGCGCAACGATCGCCGCGGGCCCCGAAGGGTCTTCGGGCAACAACAGTCTCCGTGCCATCCTGGCCGATGCGGGCCTCGACCCGAACGTGGACGTGAACATCGTTCCGCTGGCAGACACCTCCGGGGCCGTTGCTGCCGGGCTGGAAAACGGGGTCTACGATGCGACCTTCGGCCCGATGGGTTCCGGTGAGGCCGCAGCGCTCCGCGGAAAGGCAGAGACGATTCTTTCGGTCCCGGCCGGTGAGGCAGAAGTCCTGGAGGGGAACATCAACTCGGTGTTCGTCGCGCCCACGAAGCTGATTGAGGAACAACCTGAACTCGTCCAGCGCATTCGTGACTCGTTCCGCGCCGCCGCCAACCTCGTTGAGGACGACCCGGACCTCGCCCGATCCCTCATCCGCGAGAACATCTACCCCGATATGGACGAGGGCGTTTTCGACGCGTCGTGGGAGATGACTCGGGTCGGTTACCCAACGGATGCCGCGTACGGCGAGGACAACTGGAACAGTTTCGTCCGCATCTATGCTCCACTTTCGGAGAACGACTACGCGAGCCTGAAGTTCGAGGACGTCGTCAACGCCGTCGCAACAAAATAGCATCGACGGGGATATCGATCGTCGCCTGACGGCGTGACATCGACATCCCGCCGGTTCAAGGACCTGGACCGCCAGGTCAGTCCACACGACGTGACCGATCCCGAGACGGGTCGGTCACGTCGTGTGTGAGGGTTCGCCGATTTCGCTCGGGCCGCCATTGGCGTCATTCCTCCGACCGCAGTTGCTGGGGGCGGCAGACGATCGCTGCGATGAGCATGAACAGGCCGACGGAGGCGAAAGCGATGTAGACCGTGGTGGCATCCGCGACTGCGCCGGAGAACACTGCCCCGAGCGGCCGCGATCCGACGAAGCCGATAAGCCACAGCGCCATGATGCGGCCCCGGAGCAGCGGAGGCAACCGCATCTGCATGATGGTGCTCAGGCCGGTCTGGGCGACAATGAAGCCAAAGCCTGTGGCACCGAATGCGATCGTGACCCACAGCTCGGACAGCGGGAAAGCGCAGACGCCGAGCGAGGCGGCCATTATCAGCATGCCGACGAACGACGCACGGTCCTGGCGTAATTTGAGCGCGAAGACCGAACTCATCAAGACGCCGATACCGGCTCCGATGCCCATCGCGGTGACGAGTGCGCCCACAGTGTGGCTGTTGCCTCCGAATTCGGACGCCAGCGCGGGGGCCAACGTGACGATCGGCTCAGAGCCGAGCCCCACCGCGGTGACGCCAATCAGGGTGAGCAGCACAGGCCGGTCACGTCGCACGTACGAGAGGGCCTCCCTCATCGAGTGCTTATCGCCCTTCCTGCGGCCCTCGACCGCCGGGAAGTGGATGGTTGCGATGAGCACGATGAACACCACGCTGAGCAGGCCACCGATCAGGAAGGCCATTCCGTACCCGAGCCAGGCGATGCCAAGTGCCCCGACCACAGGTCCGGCGATGCGGCCGATTGTCATCGGCGCCGTATTCAGCGCCATTGCTGCCGGCAACTCCTTGTGGGTAACCAGCAGGGGTGCGGCCGTCTGCATGGCGGGCCCGCCAACGACGAGGCCGATCCCGAACAGCAACGATGTGACCAGGATAGCGGCGGCGTCGGCAGCGGCGTCACCGCCGCTAAAGAAGAAATACCACGCCGCAAGGCCGATCGAACCGCTCGACAGCAACGCCCGCCCGATGATCATCTGGGATTTGACACTGCCGTTGTCTGTCGATCTGCCGGCAGCGGGCCCGAAGATGATCTGAGGCACGAACTGAACCGCGCTGACGAAGCCGACGACGAGCGCGGACCCCGTGGTCTCCCACGCCGCGATCGCCGCAACCACACTGTGCAGCCAAGTGCCGATCGATGTCGAGAGGCGTGCAGCGAAGAACGCCCCGAAGTCTCGACTGAGCAGTAGGCCCCATGCGTTGCGGGTTGCTCCTTCTTCGGGTTCCTCTTGAGTCATGGTTACCGCCCGGTTCGAGGTCATCGCTCGCGACTGATGGGCGGGTTGAGGCGCGACCGGCAGCGAGGAAGAAGCGTGCATCGCCGCAACGCTTTGGAGATATAATATACTAGATCCAGATTTGGCGTGGATTTGAGGGGTGCAGCGGGAGCGCCGCGCAACGCGCATCAAGCCCCACGTGGCGGGAATCTCGCTGGGCGGCTACCTGTCGGTCGGATAGGTTCGAGTGGAACACGACCGTCAGTGTCGCAGGCTCGGCAATCTTTCGGGGGCGTTGCCGGTGTGCCGATTCGTCTTCGTTGATCGGTCGTCAGTGAGGCGTCCTGGCCGTTGTTGAGAGTAACTCGTGATGCGTTCGCCGGTTCGCGAAATCGGAGCAGCGCCGGAGGCTGCCTTCGAGTCATTTGGGTTGTCATGTCAGCAGGACTCCGCCCCGACAATCGGGCGAACCTTGTGATTGGATAGAATATATTGTAGAGTCGTTGCAGTACCAAGCCAGTAGTCCAAAGAGGGGATGCCGTCGTGAAGGTAGCACGGGGACGAAGCGGAAGCCCGTCGGGCAGGGACCTTGGAAAAGTGAGTGGTGAGCCGGTGTCCGCGCACATGATGCTCGACCAGATACTCGACGCGGGCAACGTTCGGATTGCCAGCGCCGTCTTTCAGCCCGGGTCCCGGACGTGGTGGCACACCCACAGTGAAGGGCAGATCTTCCTGATCGAACACGGTCGCGGAGCTGTCGGATCTCGGGACGACCTGCAGATCCTGCAGGCCGGCGACGTCGTGTACACACCGGCCGGTGAAGAGCACTGGCATGGGGCCGCCCCTGACTCGATGTTCGTCTACACCGTGATTTCCCTGGGAAGCACCGACTTCATGGACGAGGAAGTCGACCAGGTGGCGTACGCCGCAGCATGGCAGTGATCGCAGAACGATAACGAGAAGGCAGTGCCATGACGGTGGCGACAGCGCAGTCCGGGCGCGTAATGACGATCACGCTGTCGCGTGCTGAGAAGCGGAATGCCATCTCTCGTGAGATGGCCGGAGCGATTCGGGCCGCAATTCTCGAGGCCGAATCGGATGCGGGATGCGGTTGCGTTCTCATCACCTCGGATTCGGTGAACTTCAGCGCCGGGGCGGACCTGGCGACCGCGCGGCGAGACAGGCAGCGGGGCGTGCTCGAACGGCACACGTCCCCGCAGCCGGTTTTCGACCTGATCGCGGCGATCGCGCGCTCGAAGACGCCTGTCATCTCAACCGTCACCGGGCACTGTCTCGGTGGGGGAGTCGGAATCGCGGCTGCTTCGGCACTCGTGGTTGCCGATCAGACCGCACAGTTTGGCCTGCCGGAGGCAGAACTTGGCATATTCCCTGCGGCGCTTGCTCCGTATGTCGCTGCTCGCATCGGGGTGCAGCGCACGTTCACGTGGGGGCTGCTCGGAGGCGTAATCGAAGCGGATCGCGCGTACGACTGGGGCCTCGCTGACCTGGTCGTGGATGCCGATGCGGCCGACACCGCGCGCCGCGTGGCCGAACGTCTGGCCGAACCCGAGAACGCTCGACTCACCGCGGCTGCGATGGAGTGGCGGGAACACAACCGCGACCAATCCCAGTTCCAGTCGACCGAGACCGTCGGCCGGCTGCTGTCCATGGTTTATGGAGACACACACGACGCCAAGGTCGACAACCCGCACAAGTGGAGATAGACCGCTCGATCAACGTAGTTCGAGCCAACGCCAGCCTCCGCTGGTTACTCGAGGGCCGAAGGATTTCGGTCTAACGAAGGAGATGCACAATGAACACAAGTGAGACGACCGCGTACCCCCAGCTCCTGAACGGGGTCAAGGTGCTCGATCTCAGCCACCTCTACGCCGGGCTGCTCGCAGCCAGTCTCCTCGGGGATCTCGGGGCAGATGTCACAGTGGTCGAACATCCGACTCGCAGCATGATCCGGACGATGTTGCCGAAGCGCGACGACGAGTCGATGTGGTGGAAGGTGACCGGGCGCGGCAAGCGGGCTGCCAGCCTCGACCTGAGTACGCCCGAGGGGCGTGAGCTCTGCCTGCAGCTTGCCCGGGAGGCCGATGTGGTCATCGAGAACTTCCGCCCGGGCACGCTTGAGCGCTGGGGGCTCGGGCCGAAGGATTTCGAAGCGGCGGGCGCGTCGTTCGTGATGTTGAGGGTGAGTGGATTCGGGCAGACCGGCCCGATGCACCGCCAGCCCGGCTTCGGTACGGCGGGCGAGGCCATGAGCGGCTTCGCCAACCTCACGGGTGAACCGGACAAGCCGCCGACATTCTCGTCGACGACACTCGCTGACGGAGTTGCGGCCGTGTTCGGCGCATTCGGCCTCATGGCCGCGTTGGCGAGCCGTGCCCGTGGTACCGAAGGCCCAGCGGTCGAAGTCGTCGATGTTGCCCTCTTCGAGGGCCTCTTCCGCATCATCCCGACGCAGGTGTCAGGATATGACCAGACCGGCTATGTGCCGCACCGCCCGGGCAACTCACTCGTCCCGCACGGCTCCCTGCGCAACCTTTACTCATCCTCAGACGGCAAGTACTTCATCGTCGCCGCCATTGGCGCTGTCACGGTGAGCCGCATCCTGGAGACCATCGGCTCGCTCGATCTCCTGGAGACGGTGAAGCAGGGAATCCTCACGAGCAAGTCTGAAGGGGTCATGGCGTTCCTAAACGAGTGTGACGCGAGGATCGCACAATGGGCGAAGGCGCGCCCTTATGCGGAGGCGGCAGCGCTGCTCGCCGAGGGCGATGTGGTCTTCCAGCCGATCTTCACCGTAGAAGACATCGTGAACGACGAGCAGTACGCGGCACGAGAAGATCTGATCCGCGTTCCGGACGACGACTTCGGGGACATCCTGATGCAAGGTGTCATTCCGAAGTTCCCCTCCCGAGAGCACCGCGTCGAGCACTCCGGGCGCGCGCGTGGCCGTGACAACGACGCGGTTTTCGGCGCGCTGGGAGTCACTGCGGAGAAGCTGCAGGATCTTAAAAACCGCGGGGTGGTCTGATCGTGGTTCGCACACAGGATCAGTTGCTCGAAGAGCTGCTGCTGAACCGCCACAGCTGCCGCGCCTATCTGCCGACGACGGTGCCCGGAGATCTGATCGAGCGGATGCTCTCCATCGCCCAGCGGGCGCCGTCGTGGTGCAATACGCAGCCGTGGCAGGTGCACATCACCAGAGGAGACGGCACCGCGAGATTCCTCGAAGCGCTTCGTGCCCACCTCGAGGAGACCGGCAGTTACTCCCGACCCGACTATGCGATGCCGGCCGAATACACGGGGGTGTACCGGGACCGTCGCCGGGCGAGCGGCTGGCAGCTCTACGATGCCGTCGGCGTGGCAAAAGGCGATCGTGAAGCCAGTGCGCGCCAGTCGGCGAAAAACTTCGAACTCTTCGGCGCACCCCACATCGCGATCATCACTACCGCCAAGGAGCAGGCCGTCTATGGCGCCGTGGACTCGGGCATCTATATCGGCGCGCTCTTGCTTGCTGCCCAATCGCTCGGCATTGCCGCGATTCCCCAGGCGGCATTCGCCCGACTGGCGCCCTTCCTCAGGGAGTACTTCGCGATCGATGACTCGCGCAATGTGCTGTTGGCGGTGTCTTTCGGCTACGCCGATACCGACCACCCGGCAAATTCCTATCGCACCGAGCGCGCCGATCTCTCTGAGGTCGTCCGATTTCACTGAACCCGTCGATGAGACTCACGCGACGTGAGGGGCCTCATCGACGTGCCTGGCTCTCGAAAGAGCACTGCCCGCACTCGCTGCACCGGTTACGGCACGAGCGAGGGGCCCGAGCTGGTGGGGTGCACCGTGCTCAGGCCCCTCGATGCCGGGAGCCGCGTGTCAGCCGAGTCTCTGCCTGCCCTGGGCGATCACGTTCGCACGCTCCACCTTCCCGGCGTGGTTCAGTGGGAACGGCGCGGTTTGAACGACCCAGTGAGCCGGGATCGCAAATGAGGCAAGCACACCCTGCAACTGCTGGCGGATTGTCTCGGGAGCCGGCTCGGTCGGCGCGACGATGAACGCGGCCACATCTTCGCCGAGGTCGGCATGCGGCACGGAGAACACGACGGCGTCGTCGATCTCAGGCAGGCGCAACAGCGCACGCTCCACGGCGGCCGGCGCGATATTCTCACCGCCACGAATGATCATGTCCTTCGATCGGCCGGTAATCCACAGGTAGCCATCGTCATCGACCCGCCCGAGATCGCCCGTGTGCAGCCAGCCGTCGGCCGTGATCGGGTTCTCGTCCTCACCGATGTATGAGGTCATCTGCGTGGGGCTGCGCAGGAGGATCTCACCATCGATGCCGTCTGCCGCAGGGGCGATGCGAACCTCGACGCAGGGCAGTGCCCGCCCGGTCGAACCAGGCCGCGAAACAGTGTCCTTGCCTGAAGCGGCGAATCCCTGGCCCCCGTTCTCGGTCAGTCCGAAACCCGTCGCGATGCGGGGCTGGACGCCGGGCAACCCGGTGCGAATGCGTTCCAGAAGCTCGGGGTGCGCCGCAGCGCCGCCGACGGTCAGCGAGCGGAGCGTTGTCAGGTCGCGCGTGTGCGCGTCGGGGTGGTCGATCACGCGGCTGAGCATCGTCGGCACGGCGCTCCAGCGGCGGATCTTCCAGTCCTCGATGAGGCGCAGCGCGTCCGCGGGATCGAACTTGCCAGCGGGCATCACGAGGGTGTCACCCACGCACACCGAACGCAGCAGCGTCTGCACTCCGCCGACGTGGAACATGGGACCCGTGTGCAGCGCAGCCTCGCCCGCGGTGTCCTCGATCTGGTCGGGGAACCGTCGGGTGATGTGCATGAGCATCTGCAGCCCTGACAGGAGCGACCGGTGCGACAGCAGGGCGGCCTTCGGCCTGCCAGACGTGCCCGAGGTGAAGATCACGACGGCATCGTCGTTCTCGTCTCCCAGCGGAGGCAATGCCACGTCCGGAGCTTCGGACGGATCGACAGACCACGGCGCGAGCGCGTAGTCGCCCCCGATGCGGTCGACGAGACGCTCCTCGGCAAGAATCAGCCGGGGAGCGATGCGATCGAACGTCTCGGCGAGCTCGACGCCGGTCCACCACGCGTTCGCGAGCACGGCGACGCCACCGACCGAGACTGTGGCCCAGAAATTGATGATCCATTCCGGACTATTCCACCCCAGAATGACCACGCGATCCCCGCGTTGCACACCGCGGTGCACGAGATCGCGAGCGCGGACGTTTACCTCGTCCTGAAGATCAGTGAAGGAGAACACGCGCTCTCCCTGCACGATGTGCGGGCGGTCGCCCCACCTGTTCGCGAATTCAAGGATCGAGCCGAGCGAGCGCGGCCGTTTCGCATACATGCGGAACGAGCGGTCACCGACGGCAACCGTTTCGATCTCGGTCCCCCAGGTCGTCGTACTCACGCGCTCGCGTCCTCTCGCACGGGGAGCTTCACCACGGCCGATCCAGGCATCACGTTCTTGTCGCGCTGGTTCATGGCCCAGGTTTCGACCTTCACGACGTGGTCGCCGTCCTCGTCGATGTACTTCTCGACTACGGTGCCACCGAGGCGAACGACGTCGGAGAGGTAGACGTGTGCGCGGTACTGGCCGTGCACCTTCTTCAGGAAGCCCGCGTCGCCCATCCAGTCGGTGAGCTGCTGGACACCCCAGGAGGTGCGCTGGATTCCTACGTCATAGGCGATCTGTGCGCCCTGCAGGCCGGCGGCGTAGTCGTTGTAGTGCACGGAGTACACGGGCTCGAGAGCGTGGGTGTTCGGGTCACGGAACGCCCACTTCGGGTGCTTCGCGTACCGTCGCAGTGCAACACCGTGTGCGGCGATGCGGGGAATCGGAGCGGCCCCGGATGCGACGAAAGCAATGAAGTCGGTCAGACCGATGGGGCCTTTGGTGATGACGTCGAGTTCTTCGCCAACGGCCACGTCCTCCCAGTAGCGAGGGGTGGCTCCGCGCGGGGTTTCGGCGAGGATGTCCTGCTCGATCTGTTCGATCTCCTCAGCCTTCCAAGGGTGTGGCAATTCGATCTTGCGGGTCTCACGTTTTGCCTGCATCTCGCTGCGCTCGAAGCGCATGCGTGAGCAGATGAAGGTGGCGACGAGTTCGCCGTCCTGGTTGCGGTACTCCTGACGCAGGTAATCCTTGATCCGGCGCCCGGCGAAGTTGCTTGCCTCGATGGGCCCGTCGAATCCGTCGAAGACGATGCGTGCCGTGATCTTGTCGCCCAGCCGGATCCTCTTGTGAAACTCGAGATTCGTCTCGGCGTGGAAGCCACCGAGCCCGCGCCAGCCGACCTGCACGGAGCCGAGGCAGGCGAAGATGAATGTCGGCGGAGCGATGATGCCGCCGTGCACAGAACCAGCCGCATACTCCTCATCTGTCCACAAGGGGTTTCCGTCGCCGATGCCTTCACAGAAGCGCAGGATCGCGTGCCGGTCGGCGTATTCGTTGTTGACCGACCCTTCGGTGCGTAGTTCGGTTCCAATGAGGGCCCGCATCTCGGCAAGCATGTCATCCGTGAATCGCGCCGTTGCGAGTTCCTGCTCGAACTTAGCCGGTACTGTCTCAGTCAGTGTCATAGCTTCCTCCACAAATGATTGTTAGAGTAGAGAATATATTCTATTTTACTTTTCGGCAACCGAATCGGGCACTTTATCCTGAATCGAGTTGAACGAAGGAGAGGGACGCATGGCTCTCGTTACGATTGACGGATCAGACGGGCCCGTGGAGGCCTGGCTCGCCCGGCCCGATGGAGGCACCGGGATTTCGCACGGCGTGCTGATGTATATGGACGCCATCGGACTGCGTCCGCGAATTTTCGACATGGCGGATCGCATCGCCTCGTGGGGCTACGCCGTCCTCGTGCCGAACGTGTTCTACCGTTCCGGGACGGTGGAGCAGACGTCGCCGCACACCGATCTCCGTGCTCCGGGGGAGCGGGAGGTGTATTTCCGTGGGGCTGTACCCCGGATGGATGCGCTCACGAGCGACCTGTCACGGAAGGACACGACCCGCTACCTCGAGGTACTCCGGGAACTGACCGGATCGGACGACCTTGCCGTCGTCGGCTATTGCATGGGGGTGCGGCTTGCCCTGCGAGCGGCGGGGGATCATCCCGACCTCGTAGGCGCTGTCGCCGGTTTTCACGGTGGAGCGCTGGTGACCGGGGCGGATGACAGCCCTCATCTGAGTCTAGCGACGGCCCGCGCCGGCATCCTGCTCCGTCACGCGGATCAGGACCGCTCGATGCCGGCCCAGGCGATGGCGACGATCGTCGAGTCCTGCCAGCTGGCTGGTCTCGACTTGTCGCAGGACGTGTACACCGGTGCGCCGCACGGATATTCGATGGCGGACACCTCGATGTACGACGAGGGTGCCGCCGAGCGGCACTTCCGCGACCTGCGCGCCCACCTGGAGCACACACGTCGGCCGGCTCTGCGCGGCGACGCTTCTTCTCGCGTCGATCCGAGAGGATGAGTGCCGTGTCTGAGCCAATTGAGCCGCACGATGGGAGCGATGAATCGGAGTTCCTACTGCTCTCCGAGGTCGCTGCCGAACTGGGGAAACCTCTGGATGCCGTGCCATCGGCCAGGAGAATCAGCATCGACTGTGCTTCCGGGCCCGTCAGCGCGATCGCATGGGGAGACGCGAATCCCGAGGTGGTCTTTCTTCACGGAGGCAGTCAGAATGCCCACACCTGGGATCTCGTTGCCGCGGAGTTCGGGCAGAGCGCACTCGCCGTCGATCTGCCCGGGCACGGGCGCTCGAGCTGGCGCGTCGACCATGACTACTCAGCGTCGACGAATGTCGACGCGATCGCCTGCGTGATCGACCGGGTCGCTCCAGATGCCCGATTGATCGTCGGGATGTCACTCGGCGGACTCACGCTCATCGCCTTGGCTGCACGCCGGCCCGATCTCGTGCGGCGGGCCATGCTCGTGGACATTCTTCCCGAGCTCCCGTCGACAAGCTCGCACCGGGACCGCGACCGTTTGGTCGCGCTGAGAGCGCAAGGCACAAGGCGCTACAAGACGCGCGACGAGATGATCGATCAGGCGGTGAGCGTTGCCCTGCGACGGTCACGCGCCTCGCTGACACGTGGAGTGATCCACAATTCCGTCCAGGACCCCGACGGCTGGTGGCGCTGGCGCTTCGATGCGAACCGGAGTTCGGCGGAGAAGGCGGACGGCGGGAACGAGCTGTTGTGGGATGCCGTCGCTGCGCTCCCGCGCGGCTCCCTGCTCCTCCGCGGCGCGCTCAGCACGTTCGTCCAGTCCGAAGCGCTCGAGCGGCTTCAGGACGCCGGGCCGCAGGTGCGCGTCGAAGTGGTGGCTGAAGCTGGCCACGCCATCCAGAGTGACCAGCCAAAGGAACTCGTGGGGCATATTCGACGGCTGCTCGAAGCGGCATCGGCGGAATCGCCTCCGAATGAGCGTTACAGCGGCGCAAAGTAGACTGTATATTTCTAGACGGCGCTCGAACAGTGCGTCCGCGGAGAGGAATATCGCCATGGCTGCTAAGCAGGAGCGCGGCACGGAGCGTCCCGAAACACTCGTGGTTTACGCGACGCGTCGGATCAAGATGGACCTGGCAAGCGGGGCGATCGCGCAGGGCGCCCGGCTTTCGCCGACCACCCTGGCCGAAATGTATGGCCTTTCGCATATTCCCGTGCGGGAGGCGCTGTCCTCGTTGAGCGCAACCGGGTTCGTCGTGCACAAGGGAGGACGCGGTTACTTCGCGCGTGAACTGAGCTCGGACGATCTTGACGACATCTACCAGTTGCGGCAACTTCTCGAGAGCGAGGCGTATCGTCGTGGAGTTCCACGTCTCACCGACGAAGACGTCGCCGAGATGATCGAACTTGTCGATCAGATGGACGAGAAGCTCGATGAAGAGTCGCGGCAGGAATATCTTGAGCTGAACCGCACGTTCCACTTCGTCGCGTTCGCGAGATGCGGCTCTCGACGGCTCATCCGCTTCCTCAACTACCTCTGGGATTCGGCGCAGCCATACGCTGTCGTTGGCACAGTGACGAGCGCCGAAGGCAATGTTGAACACCGGAAGATGCTCGACTCCTTCGCCGCCCGCGATGCCGAGGCCGTGATCGACCTGATGCAACACCACCGTGACATCCGCAGGAAAAACGTCGCAGGCTGGGAGCGATCTCAGCACGCAGAGGACTGACGGCTCCCGTCTGGGGGTGCAGTCAGTCCTCGGGATTGACATCTTCGTAGAATAGAATATATTCTATGTTGCGTGACCTCTGGTGTGCGGTCAACAGAGAACTTAAGCAAAGGCGCTTGTGTCCCGGTGGCGATGGAGTACGTCGTCACCGATCTCGGCGCCCCCTTGGGATTCATGACGAGAGAGGTTCTTCATGCCGGTATTCGAGGTTCCGACGAGCAGCCGAGCCGCGGTCATCACCGAGTTCGGAACGGACCTGGAGGTTCGCGAACTTCCGGTACCGGAGCTGGAGCCGGGCGCGATCCTCGTGAAAATCGAGGCAGGAACGGTGTGCGGCAGCGATGTCCACGTCTGGGATGGCTCACTGCACGCGGGGGGTATCCGGCCGATCATTTTGCCTGTGGTACCAGGCCACGAAATGGCCGGCGTCGTCGTTGCGATGAACGGCGATGACATCGGTTTCTCCGGCGGCGGCGCCGTTGCACTGGGCGACAGAATCGTCTTCACTCAGGGGCGTTGCGGCACGTGTTACCACTGCACGGTCGCCGAACAGCCCAATCTCTGCCCAAACCGTAAGAACTACGGCACGAACTGCGAAGACTTCCCCTATCTGGTCGGCGGCTTCGCCGAGTATTGCTACGTCTACCCCACGTCGCGCAAGGTCAAGGTTCCCGACGACGTCTCGCCCGAGTGGGCATCGGCGGGAAGTTGCGCACTCCGCACCATAATCCACGCCTATGAACGGCTGGGTCGTATCGAGCCGTGGCAGACCGTCGTGATTCAGGGAGCCGGGCCGCTCGGCCTTTTCGCGACTGCTTTGGCCAAGCGCTCCGGCGCCGAGCGCATCATCGTGGTTGGTGCACCCGAGTCCCGATTGCAGCTGGCGAAAGACTGGGGCGCCACCGACGTGGTGTCGGTCATCGACCTGCCGGAACCCGAAGCTCGCGTGCAGGCGATTCGCGAGCTCACGGGTGGTCAGGGGGCGGAGATCGTCATGGAGTGGTCAGGAGCTCGAAGCGCGTTCGGCGAGGGCATTGACATGGTGCGCCGCGGCGGCCGGTTTCTGGTCGGCGGTCAGGTCGGCCCGCACCAGTCCGAATTCCAGCCCTCGAAGATCATGAAGAACGAGCTGTCCGTCATCGGCTCGATGTCGGCGTCGGATTCGCACTACTGGAAGGCCATGCAGTTCCTCAGCAAGCGCCAGGACGAGTTCGACTTCGATCGCATCCTCAGCAACAGATTCGGGCTCGGCGGGGTCTCCGACGCGATCCGAGGGATGCAGAATCTCACCGAGATCAAACCTGTCATCGACCCGACGATCTGGGCCTGACAACCACAGCTACTTTCGCTGTGGGCTGACAGTGCGCAGGGCCAGAAGTTTCCACCGAACATACGAATGGAAGGACATCCACACATGATCCGACACAACGATATCTACATCGATGGCGAGTGGGTCGAGGCCAGCGGCGACGAGTTTCGTCAGGTCGTCAACCCGGCGACCGAGGAAGTGTTCGCGGAAGTGCGCCGCGGTACCGCGGAGGACGTCGATCGGGCGGTCCTCGCCGCCACCACGGCATTCGAGGGATGGTCGCAGTCGAGCATCGAGGAACGCGCCCGCGTGCTGCGCGCTATGGCGGATGCCATGGAGCGCGACGGCGACGAAGTGGCGTCATGCATCGTCGAGGAGATCGGCCAACCCATTTCGTGGGCGCAGCGCGCCTCTGTTGCGACGACCGTCAAGGATCTGCGGAATTTCGCGGACGCCCTGTCAGATGTGGTTTGGGAAGAGAAGATCGGCGAGGCGACGGTTCGCCGCATCCCGGCGGGGGTCGTCGGTGCGATCGGTGCCTGGAACGGACCGATCCGCTCGGTCACCCTCAAGGTCGGAGCCGCGATCGCAGCAGGCTGCACCGTGGTCCTGAAGCCGAGTGAAGTCGCCCCGCTTGCGCCGCGATTGCTGGCCCGTTTCGCCGAGCACGCCGGGCTGCCGAGGGGAGTGCTAAACATTGTGAGCGGCTCAGGCTCGGTCGTGGGGGAGGCCATGGTCGCCCACCCCGGAGTTGACATGGTATCGATCACCGGCTCGGTGGGTGCTGGAATGCGGGTCATGGAGGTGGCTGCCCGCTCGGTGAAGCGCGTCGCACTCGAACTCGGTGGTAAATCGGCCAATATCATCCTTGCCGGCGCAGACCTGGCCGAGGCGATCGAGAGCGGGATCGAAGACGCGTTCAGAAATTCGGGCCAGGCGTGTGGAGCCCTCACCAGAATCCTGGTGCCTCGCGATCAGCTGCAGCGTGCCGAAGAGCTCGCCGCCGCGAAAGCTCAGTCGTTCGTGATTGGCGACCCGACCGACGCGAACACGCAGCTCGGCCCGCTCGCGAACAACGATCAGTACGAGAGCGTGCGTGGCCACATTTCCCGCGCACTCGACGACGGTGTGAAGCTCGTTGTCGGCGGCCTCGAACGGCCGGCCGGGCTTGACCGTGGATACTATGTGCGACCTACGGTGTTCTCGGGCACCAACGACGACAGAATCGCCCGTGAGGAAGTGTTCGGACCGGTCGTCGTGATCATTCCGTTCGACAGCGAAGAGGACGCAATCCGCATCGCCAATGACACGGACTTCGGTCTGGCCGGCGGAGTCTGGGCACCCGATCGCGATCATGCGCGTCGCGTCGCCTCGCGCATCCGCACCGGCCGCGTGCGTATCAACGGAACGCCCATCGACATGCGGGCTCCGCACGGTGGCCTCAAACTCTCCGGCGTTGGCCGCGAGATGGGGCACCACGGCATTGAGGACTACCTCGAACTGCAGGCGCAGCACGGCTGACCGGTTACAGGCGGCATACGCGACAGGAACGGAGAACAGCCAGTGGATTCTGTATCAGTGCGTCATGTGACGCCCGCCTACCGCACGTACGCGGGTAACAGTTCTCTCGCAGCGCTGACGAAAGAGCTCGAGCGTACGAAGAGCCAGCGGGTCGTACTGATCTGCGGCGCTTCGATGGAGCGGCAAACGGGGGCGATGGCCCTTGTGGAGGGAGCGATCGGCGCCCGCCTGGCCGGCCGATTCGCCGGCGCTCGCGAGCACAGCCCGATCCTGTCGGTCGTCGCCGCCGCACGCCTTCTCGACGAGTGTAAGGCAGATGCGGTCGTCGCACTGGGTGGCGGATCGGCCGTCGTCACAGCGCGTGCCGCCGTGATCGTCAGTGCAGAAAGGAAGCCCATCAGGGAACTGAGCACTCGGCGGGACGGCGGATCGTTGATCAGCCCGCGCCTTTCTGCACCGAAGATCGCCCAGTGGATCGTGCCGTCAACTCCGACGACCGCGTTCGCCAAAGCGGGAGCCGCCGTGCGCGATCCTGAGACCGGCGAACGATTCGCCCTGTTCGACCCGAAGGCGCGTGCTGCCGGGGTGTTCATGCATCCGCTGGTCGCGTCCACGGCGCCGGGCCGACTCGTTCTCGGTTCGGCGCTCAACGCGCTGGCGATATCGATCGACGGCTTGCAATCGGGCGTCGACGATCCATTGGCCGAGGCAAAATTGCGGCATGCCCTTCACATGCTGCGCGAGTGGCTCCCGCGTATCACAGACGATGTCGACGGCGCGGTCGGGGTGCGTTTGATGCTCGCGGCTCTCCTCGCGGGTCAAGCGAGCGACGTAGTGGGGACCGGGCTGGCGCAGCCCATCTCGCACGCCCTCGGACCCCGCTCGAGAGTGGGCAACGGCGTGATCGAGGCGATGATGCTGCCACACACGATGCGTTTCAACCTCGGGCACACGGACAGGGGCCTTCGCGCCGTCTCCGAAGTACTCGATCCGTCCGGGGCCCGCGATCCCGAATCGGGGATCGCGGCCGTCGAGGGGATGCTTTTCGAGAGCGGCGTGTCCCGACGTCTCCGTGACGCGGGTGTGGAGCACGAAGCGCTCGACCAGGTAATCAGTCACGTGCTCGACGACTGGTCGGCGACGACCGTACCTCGCGTCGCTGACCGAAACGAATTGAGCGCACTGCTTACCGCAGCGTGGTGAGTAGCCCAACGTGAGCAACAGATTGAGAGAATGGCTATGACGGAAAACGTTCGTGTCAGGGCTGACGGGCGCGTCGGCATCGTCGAGGTGACTCGCGGGCCGCACAACTTCTTCGACGAGGGTGGTCTGCGAGACATTGCCCGGGCGCTTGTGGACTTCGATGCACAGGACGGGGTGCGCTCGGTCGTGCTGTGTGCAGAGGGTACGAACTTCTGTGCAGGAGCTGACCTGCGCGGCATCGACAGGCACGGGCTGCGGCGCGTGTACCGCGCGGCAACGGCGATGTTCACGACGCGCAAGCCGATCGTCGCCGCTGTGCAGGGGGCTGCAGTGGGAGGCGGTCTGGGGCTGGCGCTCGCCGCAGACTTTCGCGTCGTTGCCCCGAACGCGCGCCTCACCGCCAATTTTGCGCGGATCGGGTTCCACCACGGCTTCGGGTTGTCGGTGACACTTCCAGCTGTGGTAGGGCAGCAGAAGGCGTTGGACTTGTTGTATACGGGACGCAACGTCGGTGCAGACGAGGCGCTGCAGATCGGCCTGGCCGACCGGATGTCTGAGGACCCCCTGGCAGCGGCGATCGACTTCGCCGCCGAGGTCGCCCTCTCGGCCCCGCTCTCGCTCGAGGCCATTCGGTCGACCATGCGACGCGACATCGCCTCGCGCGTGGTTGCGGCGCTCGACGAGGAAGCAATCGCGCAGACCATGCTGCTCGACAGCGCTGACTTGCAGGAGGGTATCGCGGCATCCATCGCAAAGCGCCCGCCGGTGTTCACCGGCGCTTGAATCAGGCGCGCCTATGGCTTGTCCTCTCTGATGGCCGTTATCGCACTGCGACTCTGCCAAGTGGTGTTTCCTGATGCCCTGGGTCCAGATGGCGCACTGTCACGACGTTTCAAGTTCGGAAAATCCGGACATCGGTCGGCGAGAGGGCGCCCCGGATGCTGTCCAGGATCGCTTCGGCGGGCGCGCTCGGATCATAAACGGCCACGACCACGCGAGCTGCCTGCTGCCCAGCCGGTGACACTCGCGAACGAAAGGCCTGTGCAAGCTCCCCGAGCTGGCGCTGCAGGATCGCAGCCACCTCGATCGACTCGTCCTCGAACCAGCCTCGAAGAGCGTCGTTGTGCACGGCCACAGCGGCGGCCGCATACGCGCTCGCAACCCAACTCTGATCGCCGTCGTCCTGGAGCCGTGACTTCAGGTGGTCCCGAAAGATCCGTTCGTACCGATGCGACATGACAAGTTCCCGTTCGCGAAGCGATGGGTTGCTGCGCAGCAGCGCGTGGCGCTTGAGCGTGGACTCGGGTCGCGCCATGTGGTATTTGAGAACCACCAAGCACGCCGCGTTCACCGCCGCGAATGGATCAGCCGTGTCATCTGCCAGCGAATTTGCGAGGCGCTCAAGCAGATAGGTGTGGTCGGCGAACACAATGTCTTCTTTGGTCTTGAATCGACGGAAGAACGTGCTCCGGCTCACCTCAAGCGCATCAGCGAGTTCGCCGACACTGGTCGCGTCATAGCCCCGCTCGGCCAACAGTTCAATGGCTACCGCCGCGATGTCGGGCGCCGATAGCGCTGCAGGTGATTCATTACGGGCCATGAGCAAAATCTACGCGGATGCTGCGGCCCGGCTCGTCACCGCGCGTTAGTTTTTTTGAAACGGAGTCTCTTGACTTGCGACTGAGTGTCATGCCAAGCTCGGTCAAAATGAAAGGCTCGCTCCCGATGACAACGTCGTTACAGGTTTCAGTCGACTACCCAGTCCTGCCTGAACGCAGCGCCCGGTGGGCGGTTGTGAACCTGGGAAACCCGTACAGCTCGGAACCAGTGACCTGGGACCTAGGGCGTTTACACGCGTTGCAGCGAGCGTTCGACGACATCGACGCGTTGGGCGCCGAAACTGCCATCGAAGCCGTAATCCTCCGGGGGAGCGCACATTCGTTCGGAGCCGGTGCAGACCTCACGCAGTTGGCATCCGCGGGAAACGTCACCGAGGCCGAGCGAATCGGAAGCGAAGGCTGGCGAGCCTTTCGACGGCTCGCCGAGCTCCCGGTGCCTACCGTCGCCCTGATCACCGGTTACGCGCTAGGCGGCGCTCTCGAACTCGCGCTCTTCGCTGACTACCGCCTCGCTCGCAGCGATACCCGCGCGATCGGCCTGCCCGAAGTTCGGCTTGGCCTCATGCCGGGGTGGGGCGGCATTGACAGGCTAACCCGCCTTGCCGGCCCGCGAGTGGCATACGACATCGCGGTGCGCGACTCCCGCCGGGGGTCGACGCTCACGGCCGCGGACGCCGCTCGCCTCGGCGTTATAGATGACGTATTGCTGGCGGAGGACTGGGACAAGTCGTGGCCCAAACGAGTAGCCCGGTTGATCGAGTCGCGCGACTCGGCACGACCTGAAAGTGCCGTCTCGGGCGATCGCAGGGAATTTACGGCACAAATGCACGCGGTACGCGCCGACTTCGCACGCTCGCGTCCGACCGTCAGTGCCGGGCCGGCCCAGACCGTCGAGCGCATCGCTGCCGTACTGGACGAAAACCTCGACGAGGCCGAACGAGCAACGGCGACCGCCTTCGCTGAACTGCTCCTCAGCGATGCCGGCCAGGCCAGCCTGCACGCGTATGGTCTTTCTCGCTCGCGCTCCCGTCTGCCAGCCGATGTGACGGCGGCCGCGACTCGCAGCGAAGCTCGGCCTGTTCGAAGCGCAGCCGTCATCGGCGCCGGCTTGATGGCAAGTCAGCTCGCTACTCTGCTGGTTCGGTTTGGCCGGATCCCGGTAGTCCTGACCGACCTCGACGACGAACGCGCTGCTCGCGGGCGGCAGCTTGTCCTCGACCAGCTCGATGCGGCGGTCTCATCAGGCGAGCTCGATCGGGCGGATGCAGATCAGCTCGGAGCCCTTGTTTCGTCGAGCGGAAACCTCGACGCGATCGCCGGAGCCGATTTCGTCATCGAGGCAGTCTTCGAAGATATGCGGGTCAAGCAAGAAACCCTTGCCGCAGCAGAGAAGTACGTAGCCGTCGACGCGATCATGGCAACGAACACCAGCTCGCTGTCGATCTCCGACATGGCGGATGCTCTGCAGCACCCCGAGCGCTTCATCGGCTTCCACATCTTCAACCCGGTCGAAACCGTTCCGCTCGTCGAAATCATTCGTGGGCGGCAAAGCGACGGCGTCACCGTGGCGACGGTTTTGGCCCTTGCCGACACGGTCAAGCGCAAAGCGGTCGTATCGGCCGACACTCCCGGCTTCGTCGTCAACCGGGTGTTAGCGCGCCTGTACGACGAAGTGCTGAGGGCTATCGACGACGGTGCGGACCCTCTGGTGGTGGACCACGCAATTGACTTCCTCGGACTGCCGATGAGTCCGCTGCGGCTCCTCGATTTCGTGGGGCCGGGCATTCAGCTCCACGTGAACGAGACGATGCAGCGAGCGTATCCGGAACGGTTCGCCTCACCCGTATGGCTGGCGAAGGTGGTCGCAGACGGCCAACGCGCGGTGCTAAAGCGTGACAAGACCCTGACCGCGCAGGCTGCTCGGCTCCTGCCCGCACGCAAGAGTGGGCAAGACAGTGCCGCCTTCGCCGTGGAGATTGCAGGAGTCATTCTCGATGCGCTTGCCGACGAGATCGGCCTGATGCTGGCAGAACGTGTCGTCGAGCGGGCTGACGACATCGATAAAGCACTGATCCTGGGCGCAAACTTCCCGTGGGCGCTCGGCGGGATCACTCCTTACCTCGACAGTCGTGGGGTTTCCGAACGGACTAACGGTAGAGCATTTCGCGAGAGCAAGTACGCGGGCGCATCCCTCAACAGCACCGCAGAAGCAGGAGAGCGATTAGCGCAACGCGCAACGCTGCTCGGCACCCCTAGCTTCCCCTGAACCGGTAGACCTCACCACATAGCCAATAATTCCGACCACGACTGGAGCGATTTGATGACTGACCTCTACGCACTATCCGACGAGCACCGCGCGATCCGCGAGGCGGTCCGTGCCATCGCGGATGCCAAGATCGCGCCCTACGCGGCCGAGGTGGACGAGCTTTCGCGGTACCCCCAGGAGGCCGCGGACGCCCTCTTCGCGGCGGACCTGCACGCGCCGCACGTTCCGGAGGAGTACGGCGGCGCTGGAGCCGATGCGCTGGCGACCGTCATCGTGGTCGAGGAGGTCGCGCGCGCGTGCGCGTCGAGCTCCCTCATCCCCGCCGTCAACAAGCTTGGTTCGCTCCCAGTCCAGCTCGGCGGCGACGAGCAGCTGAAGGCCCGGTACCTCGGCAAGCTGGCCCGCGGCGAGGGCGGATTCTCCTACTGCCTGTCGGAGCCGGATGCGGGAAGCGACGCGGCCAACCAGAAAACGAGCGCCGTGCGCGACGGCGATGACTGGATCCTCAACGGTGTCAAGCGCTGGATCACCAATGCCGGTGTCTCCGAGTACTACACCGTGCTCGCGAGGACCGACCCCAACAAGGGCAGTAAGGGAATCAGCGCCTTCGTCGTGGAGAAATCCGACGAGGGAGTCTCGTTCGGCGCTCCGGAGAAGAAGCTGGGAATCAAGGGCTCACCGACCCGCGAGGTCTACTTCGACGACGTGCGGATCCCCGGAGACCGGATCATCGGCGAGGAAGGGAACGGATTCGCGATCGCAATGCAGACTCTGGATCACACGCGCGTCACGATCGCTGCCCAGGCGGTCGGCATCGCACAGGGAGCGCTCGATTACGCGCTCGGCTATGTCAAGGAGCGCAAGCAGTTCGGTAAGGCGATCGCCCAATTTCAGGGCGTCGAGTTCATGCTTGCCGACATGGGCATGCAGATCGAAGCAGCGCGACAGCTGACCTATGCCGCCGCCAGTCGATCCGAGCGCGGCTCCGACGACCTCACGTTCTTCGGAGCGGCCGCTAAAGCCTTCGCCTCCGACGTCGCGATGAAAGTGACCGTGGATGCCGTCCAACTCCTCGGCGGCTACGGATTCACCCGAGACTTCCCGGTGGAGCGGATGATGCGTGATGCCAAGATCACCCAGATCTACGAGGGCACCAACCAGGTCCAGCGCATTGTGATGGCCCGTCAGCTGCTCGCCGGCGTCCAGAGCATCTAACCGTGACGAACGCCACCACCACTCGTGAGAGAGGAAGCATGAGCACTCAGAACCCCTCCGCGGTCATCATCAGCGGTGCCCGCACCCCGTTTGCAAAAATCAACGGATCACTCGCTTCGATCACCGCTCCTGAACTGGGCGCGCATGCCATCAAGGCGGCGCTCGAGGCGGGTGGAATACCCGTGGAGGCGGTCGATGCCGTGATCATGGGGCAAGTCATTCAAGCCGGCAGCGGCCAGGGGCCCGCCCGCCAGGCGAGCATCGGCGCCGGGATCGGGTGGGATGTGCCCACGGTGACGATCAACAAACTCTGCCTCTCTGGCCTCACCGCTCTCATTGATCCCGCCCGCCTGATCCGTGCCGGGGACGCGCGGGTCGTCGTTGCGGGCGGCCAGGAGTCGATGACGAACGCGCCGCACCTGCTGCTCGGCTCCCGCAAGGCCAACCCGTACGGCAGCCAGCAACTCGAAGACTCCATTAACTATGACGGTCTGGTGGACCCGTTCGAGAAATTGATCATGGGCGAAGCGACCGATGACGGGAACGCCACCCGCAAGATCAGCCGTGAAGCACAGGACGCCTTCGCTGCAACATCCCACCAGCGCGCCGCCAGCTCGCGCGACGCCGGGGTGTTCGCCGAACAGATCGCTCTAATGGCTACGCGGTCGGAGCGATCACCAAGCGCCACGTTGAGGCATGGCTCACGAAGCTCGGTGAGAGCCGCTCGCATACGACGGTGGCACGCGCGCGCGATTTGCTCGCCGGCATCTTCGATGATGCAATCGAGGACAACCGCGTCACGAAGAACCCGGCACGGGGCATCATCATCAAGAAAAAGCCGATCCCTGATGAAGTGTTCCTTACGCACATGCAGGTCGAGGCGCTGGCGGTTTCTTCGCGCTACCCCGACCTGATTCGGTTCCTCGCCTACACAGGCCTGAGGTGGGGCGAGGCAACAGCGCTGCGGGTGCGGAACATCGACGTCGCACGGCGGAGGGTGAACATCCGTGAAGCCGTCGCGGAGGTCAACGGCAAGCACATCCTCGGCGGTGTGAAATCTCACGAGCGGCGCACGGTCGCCTTCCCGGATTTTCTCGACGCCGACGTCGCTGCCGCGTGTACAGGCAAGACGCACGACGCGCGCCTGTGGGACGCCGACGGCGGCAGCTTCCTCCGACCAGGTCAGGCGCAGAACGGCTGGTTCGCCGCAGCTGTGAAGCGCTGCATGGCTGCTGATTCTGACTTCCGTCGTGTCACGCCTCATGACCTGAGGCACACCGCGGCTTCCCTAGCGATCAGCGCTGGCGCGAACGTCAAGGTAGTGCAACGGATGCTCGGTCACAAGTCGGCCAAGGTTACCCTCGACACCTACGCGGCGCTGTTCCCCAACGACCTGGACAACGTGACTCAGGCGCTTAGTCGCCAGCGCTCAGAGCAGTTCTGAACCAGCGCCGGGCTGCGACTTGGTCGCAAGTCGCAGCGATCGTGGCTTGTCGCACACGCCGCTAGCTCATCTCATCTCCCGTGGTGCGGAAGCCCTCATGGCTCACTGTGGTGAAGAGCACTCCAAAGTCCCCACTCGTGAACGAACACGTGCCGAAGCAGGGTCAGACCTCTTTTGGTCGCCACCCGCCCGCGTACTTCTCTGCGAGTTGGACCAGCGGCACGTCCCCGTCTGATTGCCTGAGCAGGACGATTGCGGAGTTGAGGGCTTCCTCACCGCCAACCACGCGAAGAAGACTGTCCCACACGAGCCGTTCCTCTTCCCGGACAGTTCTGGAATCGATCGACTGGGACCGGGCCACAGATCGAGCGGACTGAATAAGGGCTCGAATTTCGACGGGATCAGAGAAGCTCGGCGGAACGTAGGCGTCGCCTTCGTGTTCTGCGACCAGATGGTACACATGGAGCAGGGCCCATTCGTCTTGCGGGACGGGAGAGTGCTCTCGAAGCACCCGCGCGATTAGGTTCGACTCCAACTCGGTGGCTGCCTCTTCCGAAACCAGCCCACTCCTTGCGTCGCGAATTAGCATTTCCTGCGAGGAGAATGATGCAACTCGAGGCAGGATCTCGCGGACGGCACGCTCCCTCGCTGCATCGTCGTCGAGTCGTTGGAGTAGCCGGAGAACGACCCGGGCAACGAGGCTGTCCGGTCTTATGCTGTCGAACACGCCCCGTCCACGTCGTTCCGGAATTTTGCTGATTCGATTGAGGAGTGCCACTGACGCGGGAACAACAGCCTCGGCGGGGTATTCGTCCTTGAACATCCCCAGCGCCGAAATGACGTCCTCGAGTTTTTCGGGTTGTAGCGAGTCGAGATAGGCGCCGAGTCCATCGGCGTCGGCGAACAGGGCGTACGCTCGCTCAGCGTGACGGAAGGCGTCCAACTCGTCGGGAGCCGTTCGACTGAAATACAGGTCGAGGTACGCAATGTGAGCCACCCGGTGCTCGCGTTTCCAAGTGTCGAGGAAGTCTGAACCGTAGCTAGTGTTTTCGGTGTAGAAGAGGGCCGCGGGAAAGACCCGACGGACGAGATGCCGGATTAGGTCGGCATCCTCACCGGCAACGTCGAGGAGTCTCTCCATGTCGGCCTTGCCGCGTCCCGTTTCCGTGCGTGCGAAGGGGGCATGCGTCTCCGTGAGTGTCGTGCGGCACGCGTGCAGCTGTTGGAACAGCTCCGGGCGGAACACACGGATGGCTTCAAGTGCCAGTAGGTCGACCGTCTCCACCTCGCCGCCAAGCGCCCGGATCGTCGGTCGCGCGGATAAGGCGAGCCTCGTTGCGTCCCGCAAACTTTTCATCAGCGGCTCGACAATTTCAAAGTAGACGTCGGCCCACGCGCTTTGATTGAAGCGGAAATCTTCGACGTCCTCCAGAACCGCGCTCAGCCGTTCAAAGACCTGCGAGCGAAGAATTTCGCGAGGGATCGCGGGCACGTCAAAACTGAGCTGCACGATTTTCTCGAGGTACGACCGTCCCGGCACCCCATCTTCGGTCAACGCCTGCTCGACACGTAGCCGATCGAACGCGAGCACGTAGACAACATTGGGAAAGCTCGCCGTGAGCCGCACGAGCCTAAACATGTCGCGAATCTCAGCGGTCGTCAGTCGGTCAATGTCGTCGATCACGACGACAATGGGGTGGGTGAGCTGCTCCAGTGCAGAGGTAACGATGTCGCGAAAAGTCCGGCTGCCCTTCTTTCGGTTGTTCCACCATGCCGCCGCGGTCTTTGTCGCATTGAACGCGCGGTCAAACCAGCCCCCGAACCATGGAATCACGGCGAGAGGACTGAGCACATCGCCGTATTTATCAAGGCCCTCGGCGATCGCACCAAACTTCGTCGTGTCTTTGAGGCGCAACTCCGCGGCGATCTCGCGGAAGAAGACGTCCGTAAGCTGCTGAGTACCTGAGAACATCCAGGGGTTGAACTCAATGACCGGCAGTTCCGGCTCTTCGGCGAACTGCTCCCTCATCAGATTCACGAAGGAGCTCTTCCCATGGCCCCAAGCGCCGAGCACACCAATGACGATGCCCTGCGATGCGTCAATCTGACGAATTGAGCGAGCGAAATCGTGTGCAACGAGCGCACGGCCGAGGACGTCCTCGTTCGAGGACTTGATCGGGTTGTCAACGGGCGGAGTCTTCGAATCGGTCAAGTGCGTTCCCCCAAGGTCGCGAGACGGGCATTGAGACACTAGCGCGACGATCCACCTGCAGCTCCTCTGACCGGAGTTTGACTAGGACGCCGGAATCATCAAAGTCTGGTCCGATGATTGCGAGGTGTGGTGGCCAGACGATCAATTGGGCGGTATCGACGCGGGGCGAAGCTTCACCCGGTATGGCCCCCGTGGTGCATTTTGGTGCAGGACAGGCTGTGATCTGACGTGAAGAGGCGTGAGTAAGTGTGCGCTACTTCCCAGTCCTGACGGGGGTATGACGAATCCACACGAGCACCATGCGCCGGCCAAGATGGGTTCAAATCCCACCGGTACCGCCATGGCCATGCCATGCCAGAGTTAGACCCCCTACTTCCCCGAAGGCGTACGTAGTCGGTCCCATCGCCTAGCAGCGGGGCGTCCCTATCCGTCCCTTCGCGCGCTTGGGCAAGCAGGTGGAGGAGGAACTCTGGGACGGGGACAGAGCGCGCCTTGTGCGTTTTGGGACGCCCACGATGATTTGCTGCGTGTTGTCTCCAGCGCTGCGCGCCTGCCCTCAACAGCCGGGGTGGACCTGTTGCTTCGGCACAGCGGCGGGGTGCAGAGGGGGGAAAACGCCCGCATGTGCGAGACCCGAACGCGGTCCCACCCCGATGACGTCGCAGATCATGCGGCCGGCCGCGGTGGCGGCCTCCGCGTCGATCCCCGTCGTGACCCCGGCGGACTCGAGCGCCCATACGAGGTCTTCGGTCGCAACGTTACCGGCGGCGCCGGGCGCGAAGGGACATCCGCCCAGGCCGCCCACGCTGGAATCGAGCGCCTCCACTCCTGTGTCGAGTGCGGCAAAGGCGTTGGCGATCGCGGTGTGACGCGTTTCGTGGAAGTGTGCACGCAGCCGACGTGCGGCTCGCACCTCCTTCAGCGCGAACAACTGTCGTACCTGCGACGGCACGCCGCAACCGATCGTGTCCGCGATGGCGAGCTCGTCGATTTCGGCGCGTTGCTGGACGGCCGCCGCCATGGCGCCGACGTTCTCCGGATCGACTCGCCCCGTGAAGGGACAGCCGAACGCGACAGCGATCGTCACGCTCAGCGCGATGCCCGCGTCCGCTGTGGCGGCACCGATCAGCTCGAGCTCGGAGAGCAGGTGTTCACGCGTGGTGTTCTGGTTGGCCATCGCGAACGCCTCCGTCGTGGGGATGGCGAAATTGACCTCATCGACGCCGGCATCGATCGCTCGTCGCGCACCGCGTTCGTTCAGGGCGAGACCGATGTAGCGCACGGCCGGGTTCCGCTCCACCCGCGCCATGACGTCTTCTGCATCGGCCATCGCCGGAACCAGACGCGGGTGCACGAAGGATGCCACCTCGATGCGCGTGGCTCCGGCTGCGACGAGTCGGGCGATCAGGTCGACTTTCGCGCTCGTTGGCGCGATTCTCGGCTCGTTCTGCAACCCGTCGCGCGGGCCCACCTCGACGATTGAGACTGCTGTCATGGGCTCGTGCTTTCTTGTGATCCTTCCATTGGCTCCTGCGGTCGGCGGTGCATGAGGGCGGCTCGTGTCGCTATGCACACCACCTCACCATGCTGATTGAAGCCGCGGTGCTCGAATGTCACGATCCCCGCACTCGGCCGAGATTGTGAGGCGCGGGCATCGGTGACCGTAGTGACGACGTTGATCGTGTCGCCAGGAAAGACCGGTTTGGGAAACAGGACCTCTTTGAACCCGAGGTTGGCAACCGTGGTCCCGAGCGTGAGTTCGTACACCGACAGCCCGACCACGAGGGCCACCGTGAACATGCTGTTGACGAGTGGCCTGCCGAATTCGGTGCCCGCCGCAAAGTGGGCGTCCAGGTGCAGCGGTTGGGGGTTCATCGTGGCGGTCGTGAAGAGCACATTGTCGGTTTCGGTGACTGTGCGGGTCACTCCATGCTCGACGAGCGTTCCGACGCTCAGTTCTTCGAACCAGCGGCCGGTCGGGGGCGCGGTCATTGTAACTCCTTAGATCGTATCTTCGTGGTTGTCAGTAAGAACGCGGAAGACCGAGCTCGCGCTGTGCAATGTAGTTCAGCACCATCTCTTGAGAAACGGGCGCGATCTTCATCAGTCGTGATTCCACCCAGTATCGGTCGACGTTGTACTCCTTCGCATAGCCGAATCCGCCGTGCGTCTGCATCGCTCGATCGGCAGCGTAGTGCGCTGCATCCGCCGCGAGGAATTTCGCGGTGTTTGCCTGGGCTCCGCAGTCGAGGCCTTGGTCGTATCGCCATGCGGCCTCGCGCACGACGAGGGTCGCTGCGTTCAGGCGCATGTGGGCCTCGGCGAGAGGGAATGAAATGCCCTGGTTTTGACCGATCGGCCGGCCGAAGACGATTCGTTCCCGCGCGTATGCCGAGGCCGTCTCGATCGCGACGCGACCAATTCCGATGGCCTCGGAGGCGATGAGGATCCGCTCCGGGTTCAGGCCGTGCAGAAGGTACTTGAACCCCTGGCCCTCTTCACCGACCCTGTCGGACACGGCGACCTTGAGTCCGTCGTACCGGACCTCACAGGATGCCACGGCGTTTCGACCGAGCTTCGGGATCGGCCGGATGTCGACCTCGTCTCGCTGAAGATCGGCGAAGAGAAGGGTCAGTCCGTCCGTCGGCTTGACGCACTCTTCAAGAGGTGTGGTGCGAACGAGGAGCAGCACCTTCTCGCAGTCCTGCGCCTTGGTCGTCCAGACCTTCTGCCCATGCACAACATAGTGGTCGCCTTCCAGGTGCGCGCGCGTTGTGATCGACGTCGTGTCGGTGCCGGAGTCCGGCTCGGTCACCCCGAAGGCGACGTGGAGTTCTCCGCGGGCCACACGGGGCAGATAGGCCCGCTTCATCTCCTCGGACCCGAACTGCACAACAGGATTCATGCCGAACACGGAGAGGTGCATGGAGCTCGCACCGTTCATCGCGGCACCGGATGCCGCCACCTCCTCCAGCACGACCGACGCTTCGGCGATGCCCGCGTCCCCTCCGCCATACTCTTCCGGGATCGCGATCCCTACCCAGCCGGCATCCGCCATGGCGTTGTAGAACTCCCAGGGGAAGCGGTGTTCGGCGTCACAGGCGCGCCAGTAGGCGCTGTCGAATTTCGCGCAGACCTGCCTGACTGCCCGGCGGATCTCCTGATGGTCTTCGTTGGGAGTGAAATCCATGTCTATCTCTTTCTCTGGAGGGCGGGGGTGAGGAGAGCATGTGAAGGCCTGCGCCGGTTGGCGGGCACCCCGTTCCCGGCGGGCAACGACATGCAGATGACGCTGCTGCTAGGTCGGCCAAAGCGTTCGAACGCAAGGCGCTGACATCGGTAACCGTCAGCGAGTGGGCGAATCGACATTCACGTCCTCCTTGTCATGAGCGTCATAAGCCAGCATACTACTCCGTAGGTTGTTTTCATCGAAATGAGGAGTTGCATCGTGAAATACGGAGTAATGGCACCGCAGATGGGATGGAACGCCAGCGCAGCAGCGTGCCGCGATGTGGCGCAAGCAGCGGAGGATCTCGGGTACGACTCGGTCTGGACTGCGGACCATGTCGCAATGCCGGCCACCTATGAGTCTGAGTATCCCTTCAATGAAGTTGGGAAATTCCCTGTCCCTGGGGCGAGGCCGTTCTACGAGGTGTTCACCACCCTGGGGTATCTCTCGGCCGTGACTCAGCGTGTGCAGCTTGGCATCTCCGTGTGCATCGTTCCGTACCGGCATCCGTCTCTGCTGGCGAAATCCATTGCGACTGTGGATCAGCTCTCGGAGGGACGATTCATATTTGGCGCTGGCGTGGGATGGCTCGCCGAGGAGTTCGACGCACTGGGAATGAGTTATCGCACGCGTGGCAAGGACACAGACGAGGCGTTGCGGCTACTCGAACTCGCCCTCGGCGAGGAGCAGCCGGTGACGTTCAAGGGCGAGCGCTATGAGATCGAAGACATCTACTTCGCGCCGGGAACATGGCAGGGGCGGCACGTTCCGATCTGGGTCGGCGGGGTGAAACCTCCGGCTCTGCGTCGGACCGGGAATGCGGGTGACGGCTGGTTCCCGCACATGTTCGGTGCATCACCGGAGATGATGAGGGCTTCGATGGACACCATCGCCTCGCACGCCGAGGCTGCGGGCCGCCCAACACCGTCAACGACGGCCCTGTTCATCCCGCTCGAGCTCGTCGAGCGGACCATCGATCCGGACGTCCCTGCCTGGGAGAAGCGTTTGCTCTCGGTATCCCCCGATGACCTGACTCAGGTGCTGCGCCAGTATGAGGCGCTGGGCGTCGACAACGTCCTGTTCACTATGGGCGGGACAACGGATAGCAAGCTCGAGAGTATGCAGCGAATCGCGGCTGAAGTATTTCCCGCCATGGCCGGGCTAGCAGTGCGGCGCTGAACGCATGCTGACGCCATACCGAGAGGGCATCCTCGATGCGTGCGAGGTGCTCGATGTGAAGGAGCGAAAACGCTGGACGTTGGAGCACCTCCGTGGACAACTTGTTTCGGTGGGCAAGCGAAGCGATTTTCACCGTGCCCGCTTCGAGAGCGCCGGTTTCGATCCTGCTTCGATGAACTCGCTCGACGACCTCCGGGCGCTCCCTCTCATGGGCAAAGCGGAGCACCAGGCGAGCCTGGAGGATGCACCGCCCCTGGGAACCAACCTCGCGGTGCCGACAGAGGATGTCGTCCGAGTGCACTTCTCCTCAGGAACGACCGGCCCTCCGACTCCCGTCGCGTGGACCGCGCTGGACCTGGAGCGGTGGGCCGACCTCTACGCACGCGGGGCCTATGCCTTCGGTGTGCGGCACACGGACATCTATCACTCGCTGGTCGGCTTTGCATGGTTTGTCGGGGGCCTTGGGACCCATGCCGGTTTTGAGCGCGTCGGTGCCATGAGCATTCCCGGTGGCAACGCCGACTCACTGCGCCAGCTTGAGACAATCAAGCGGTTCGGTGCCACGTTCACCGTGGTGACACCGTCGTTCGCGGTCCACCTGGCGCGTGTCGCCCAAGAGAACGGCATGCAGACGAGGGACCTGCCCATCACTGGCATGGTGATTGTCGGGGAGCCGGGCGGCAGTATTCCCGCGACACGGAAACTCATCGAAGACATGTGGGATGCGAAGGTCTATGACGCCTACGGCAGCCTGGAATTCCAACCCATTGCCTGGGAGTGCACCGCGCGCAACGGCCTTCACCTCTTTGAGGACTACGCCTACGCGGAAGTCGTGGATGCCGCGACCCTGGAACCACTACCAGACGGGGAGCCCGGGCTTCTCGTTCTCACCCATCTCGACAAGCAAGCTCATCCTTTCGTTCGCTGGTCCACCGGTGACGTCGTCGCGATGGAGCGTTCCGTCTGCGAGTGTGGTCGCACCACGTCCAGACTTGTCGGCGGTGTGCGCGGTCGGGTCGACGACATGCTTGTCGTGCGTGGAATCAATGTGTTCCCCAGCGCAGTCGAAGAGATCGTTCGCGCACACCCAAGATGCACGGGCGAGTACGTGATAATCGTCGACGATTCGGTTCGGGATGCTGAAACCGGTCACTTGAACGCGATAGGCGTCCAGGTCGAGATCGCTCCTGGTGACCAGGATGACGCCAGTTCTGCTGCTGAGGTCGGCGAGGAGTTGGCTGACCAGCTGAAGCAGCGGCTGAGCATACGTGCGCTCATCGATCCGGTCGCAGCCGGCAGCCTCCCGGCGACGAGCCACAAGTCTCAACGCCTGATTCGTCGTTGAAGTCCCATGCGGAGAGTTGCTCCGTGCCAACATACTCAGTAGTATGGCCTTCAGGTCAAAGGAGATCGAACTTGTCCGTAATTTGGAATCCATCACTCGACGCAGATGCGCAGCGCTGGCAAGAGATCGCCCGTGAGGCGAGCGCTACACACTTTGCTCCGCTGGCAACCGAGCTGGACTCCACCGCTCGCTACCCGTGGGAGAGCGTGAAGGTGCTCACTGATACCGGGCTTGCCGGCATGTTCGTTCCCGAGGAATACGGCGGGGGCGGCGCCAGTCTGACCGCCCTGTGTGCAACGTTGGAAGAAGTGGCCTATGGCTGCGCCGCGACGTGTGGGATTCTCGCCGTCTACCTGCTCGGCACAATGCCCTTCCGGCTGGCGGGCACGCCCGAGCAGAAGGAGCGCTACTTGCGTCCTCTCGCCACCGAGGGCAAGGGCATCAGCTTTGGCCTTACCGAGCGCGGTGCCGGCTCGGATGCGGGGGCGATCACGACGACCGCCCTTCCGGAGGGCGAGGGCTTCCGCATTCGCGGAGAAAAGTGGTTCATCGGCAACGGAGGCGCCTCCGAGACATTCATCATCTTTGCCAAGACGGATCCTGAAGCGGGAAGTCGCGGAATCACCGCGTTCGTGGTGGATGCCAAAGCTGAGGGCGTCGTCGTCGACACCTATCTCGACAAGATGGGCATCCGGGGCACGCAGACGACGAACATCAAGCTCGACACCTGGGTTCCGAGCGACGCCATGCTCGGGGAACGCGGGCGCGGCCTCTCACTCGCACTGGCGACGCTCGCGGTGGGGCGCATTACGCTGGCCGGTCAGGCGCTCGGCATCTCACGCGCGGCATACGACGCGTCCGCCCAACGCGCAGTAGAGCGGTTCACCTTCGGGCGACCCATCATCGACAACCAGGGAATTTCGTTCAAGTTGGCCGACATGGTGACCGACATCACTACCGGTCGCGTCCTCATGTACGAGGCCGCGCGCGCATGGGACGCTGGGGAAGACACCGCCATGCTGGGCCAGGTCGCCAAGCTGCACACGAGCGAGGCTTCCAATCGTGTGGTCGATGCGGCGGTGCAGATCTTCGGTGGTGACGGCTTCGTGCGACCCACGCTCGTCGAGCGTCTCTACCGCGATCAGCGAGCCACCGAAATCTACGAGGGTACCTCCGAAGTGATTCGCATGGTCATCGGTCGAGAGATCAAGCGCGAGTGGAGCACATCATGACGACCTGGGTTGTAGACGGACTTCGCTCCCCGCACGGCAAGTACGGCGGCACGCTGCGCGATGTGCCGATGACAGATCTCGCGGTGCAGACCACGCAACTCCTGCTCCAACGTGTGGGAATCGATCCTGCCGTGATTGACGAGGTCGTACTGTCCTGTCGGCACCAAGCAGGCAACGGCCCCAACCCTGCGCGCACGATCGCGGTGAAGAGCGGGTTGGCGGAGTCGACTCCCGCGCACACCGTTAACATGGCGTGTGCCTCGGGACTGAAGGCTGTGTGGGCGGCCCAGCAGGCCATCGCTGCCGGGGATGCCGACATCGTGCTGGTGTCGGCGGCTGACTCGATGAGCTCCATGCCGTATTACGGCTCTTACAAGCTGCGCTGGGAAGGCGCGAAGCCCCGAGATATCACGCTCAAGGATGGTTGGCGAGACGGCGAGGACCCGTTGAGCGGACTGTCAATGGGACTCACGGCAGAGAACGTTGCTGCAAAGTACGGCATCAGCCGCGCCGCGCAGGACGAGTGGGCGGCCCGTAGTCATCAGCGTGCCGAAGAAGCATGGGCGGCCGGGAGCTTCGGTGATGAAGTCGTCACTATCGACACTGCCTCGGGCGCCTTTAGCCGGGATGAGACAGTGCGACCGGGCACCACCGTCGAAAAGCTCTCTCGTCTGGCGGCGGCGTTCCGCGAAGACGGCACGGTAACCGCCGGCAATGCCAGCCAGATGGGGGATGCCGCAGCGAGCATTCTCCTGGCGAGCACAGACGCGGTCAAGCGTTTCGGCTTGCGACCACGAGCTGCACTGCGATCGGTCGCCGCCGTCGGAGTGGATCCGAAGCAAATGGGCGTGGGCCCTGTCGAGGCGATCCCCAAGGCGCTCGCGCGCGCCGGAATCTCGCTCTCCGACGTGGACCTGTTCGAGATCAACGAAGCATTCGCTGCGCAGATCGTGCAGAACGTGCGAGCGCTCGGCCTCGATGAAGAACGTGTCAACCGCAATGGTGGCGGAATCGCGCTGGGCCACCCCACCGGCGAGACCGGGGGCCGCCTCATCGCTACGCTGTTGCGTCAACTGGAGGAAACTGACTCCCGGTACGCAGTAGCAAGCATGTGCGTGGGTGGCGGCCAGGGCGCGGCCGCTGTGCTGGAACGGGTGCCGCGGTGACGCCCGAGAAGCGACCCCTGGATGGTCTCCGCGTTGCGGTAATCGGGCTGGGCGTCATGGGGCGTGGGATCGCCCGGGTATTCGCCGCGGCTGGAGCCGATGTGGTGGGCACGGATGCCACCCACGAACTCGTGGCGGCCAACTCGGAGCACTTGGCGCGCGAGGTGGCGCAGGACGGCGACCTCCTGGTGCCGCGAACCGTGCAGGGACTCAAGGAGTGCGTCAGCGGCGCCGATGTCGTCGTCGAGGTCGTCTCGGAGCGCCCGGAGATCAAGTCGCGTCTGTTGACCGAGCTCGCTGAGCTTCTTGAGCCCGGGACCATGCTCGTGACGAATACCTCCTCGCTCAGTGTCAGCGATCTGGGGCGCCAGTATGGCCGGCCCGCGCAGGTTGTCGGCATGCACTTCTTCAATCCCCCAACCAAGATGCGCCTGATCGAGGTCGTCCGCGGTGCGGAGACATCCGACGAGATCACCGAGCGTGCGCTGCGACTGTGTGAGGCTCTCGGCAAAGACGGCGTACTTTGTGACGATTCGCCGGGATTCATCGTGAACCGCTGTTGTCGGCCGCTCTACTACGAGAGCCAGATCCTATTCAGCCAAGGGGTCGATCCCGCAGTTGTCGACGCGCTCGCACGACGCGTGCTCGGGCACCGGATGGGCCCGTTGGAGACGATCGACGTCGCCGGCCTGCACACTCATTTGGTCGCATCCGAGTCCGCGCTGCGTGAGTTTGGCGACCCTCGCTACCGCCCGATCCCCGTCGTCCGTCGCCTGGTGCGCGCGGGATTCCTTGGCCGCAGTACGGGCCGTGGCTTCTACGACTACGCCAGTGAGACTCCCGGTGCGGGGCGCGCCCGCGTCAGCATCACCCCACAGGCGACACCTGCGGAGTTGGTCGTCGTCGGCCCTGATGCTGAACAGATCAGAGGAGTCGCCATTGATTCTCCGCATGCAGACCACGTCATCGTCTACCGGACGTCGTCGGCTACAGTCGAAGACCTGCGTGCGATCGAGTCGCTTCGTGCCAAAGGCCCGGTTGTCGTGGACTCCTCAGACGGCGGGTGGATCGAGTTGCTTCCCTCCGGCGTGGGATGGATACACGTGCACGACCGCGCCGGTGAAGTCACGGTAGAAGTTGTCGACGACGACGTCGCAGGTATCGCGCCGACGCCGGAGATGGACGGTGTAGTCGCCGCGCTCGGAGCAGTGGCGGTGCATGTGCCGGCCGTACCGGGCTTGATCGTCGACCGGCTCGGTCACGCCCTCGTCAACGAGGCGTGCGCTCTCGTTGCAGAGGGAATTGCTGAGGCAAGAGGGGTGGACGCAGCGTTGGTCCTGGGAATGAACCACGCGAGGGGTCCATTCGCTTACATGGAGGAGATGGGACCGGAGCGCATCTTGCACGGCCTGCGCCGACTTCAGCACATCACGGGGGATGATCGCTACCGGCCGTCCCCCCATTTGATTCGGCTGGCCTCCGCCATCCGACGCAAGAACGCTCAGGCGTGAGGAACTGTTGTTTTCTGTTGTGAAATTACATTCAAAGGAGTATGTCAATGCATAAAGCAAAGAAGCGAATTGCGGTGGCATTGGTTGCCGCGTTCTCGATTACGACGCTGGCGGCCTGTGGCGCGTCCGGCGGTGATTCCGCTGCTGGTTCGGGCGACGACACCATCAAGATCGGCGTGCTCACTGCGCTGAGCGGACCGTCGGCGATCTACGGCGACGCGATCACCCAGGGTGCCCGGCTGGCGGCAGAAGAGATCAACGCGGAGGGTGGCGTCGAGGGATTCCGCTTCGAGCTCATCGAAGAAGACCACGCCAACAACCCGGACAGCGCTGTCACGGCAGCCCAGAAGATGCTGACGGTCGACCGGGCCCACGCCCTCTTGAGCTCGTTCACCGCCCCCACCCTCGCGGTGCGACCCATGGCGTGCGAGCGTGAGATCCCTGTTCTCAACGGTGGTGCGATCGGTGCTGACCTCATCGGGCAAGAGTGCCTGTACAACACCGTTGCCAACACCGCGACGATGTACCCCCTCCTGATGGACTACGCCGTTGACGAGCTGGATGCCTCCAAGGTCGCCGTCATCGCCTGGAACGACGAAGCCGGTGGTGCCGTCAATACGGAGGCCACGTCAAGTTGCAAGAGGCTCGGCTGTGAGGTCGTCGCCCAGGAGAGTCACGACGTCGGCGCGACGGACCTGAGTGTGCAGCTGGCACGGATCAAGTCGGCGAAGCCCGACATGCTCGTTGTCGGCTCATGGGGGGACGACCTGGGCTACATCATCAGTGGTGCCCACAAGATCGGTCTGGACATTCCCATCGTTGGCAGCGACTACACGCCCAATGTCCTGACGATCACAGGCCCTGAGGCGATCAAGTCGTACAGCGCGATTCTGGACCGATTCGACCCGAGCGTCGGTGGCCCGCACACGGGGGAGTTCGTCGAGGCGTACAAGGCGAAGTTCGATGAGGAGCCCACGCAGTTCGCAGCCAACTACTACGAGCACGTGAAGTATGTCTATGCGGACGCCGTGCGGCGGGCCGTGAAGGATGGGAAGAATCCCACAGAATCAGGTGTGCTGCTTGCCAGTATCGAAGCGCTCGTAGCCGACTCACACGAGTTCAAGAGCCTCTACGGAGAGTCCATGATCATCAGGGATGACGGCACGGTGGCCAAGCCTGTCTCCATCTACCGCGTCGAGGATGGCGTGCTCGCGCCGATCGCGGAATTTGCTGGGTCGAAGTAGTGACCCACCCGACGAAGGGTTGAGATGAATTTCGACGCGGGTCCACAGCTGCTGGTCAACGGCCTGATTGACGGGAGCCTCTACGCGCTTGCAGCGATCAGCTTCGGCCTGATCTTCTCCACGACAAAGATGTTCCACTTCGCACACGCCATCTCGTTCGTGGTTGGCGCCTACGCGGCAGTGGTTCTCGCCGGACCGTTGCCGCTGGCGCTTGCGACAGTGGTGGGGATGATCGTCGCAGGACTCTTCGGAGTATTGGTCGAAATCTCGATCTACCGCAATCTGCGCCGGCGTCACGCCGGAGTGCTGCAGATCTTCCTCGCAGCCCTGGGAGTTCTCGCGGTGGGTGAGGCCTTGATCTGGATCGGCTGGGGGCCTGGTGCCCAGCGGATCCAAGGGGTTCCGACGGAGCAGTTCTCCTGGGGTCCGGTGGGATTCACCATGGTCGATGTCATCGTCATCGCGGTGTCGTGGGTCGCGGTGTTGCTCGTGCTCTACGTGCTGCACAGCACTCGTGTCGGAATTATGGTGCGAGGAGTAGCCGCCAATCCACGGCTGTCCTCCGTGGTGGGGGTGGACCCGCAGCACATCTTCATCGGCGTCTTCTTTGTCGGGTCCGCCCTCGCCGGCCTCTCCGGCGTCCTGTTCGCGGTCGGCGATGTCGCGACCCCGACGATGGGGCTGAACCTGGTGCTCGCGGCGGCGATCGGCGTCTTCATCGGCGGGATCGGCAGCATCCCGGGTGCTGCGCTCGGTGGGCTCACGCTCGGTCTCGCCGAGAGTATCGGTGGCCTCTTCCTACCCGGCTACCTCAACTCGATCGTGGCCTTCGGGTTGCTTTTCGCGGTATTGATCTTCAAACCCAGCGGCTTCTTCGGGCGTCGACTCACACTCTCGGGAAGAGGAGTTTGACATGGACTTCTGGATACACGTTGCCAACACGGCGCTGATTCTCATCATCGTCGCCTTCGGAACGAACCTGCTAGTCGGTTATGCGGGCCTGATGACGCTTGCCGCCGGCGCGCAGTTCGGTGTCGGGGCATACACGGCCGCTCTGCTTTCTGTCCACACCGATCTCCCGCCGCTGCTGTGTGTCCTGGCAGCAATGGTGGTGACGTCGGTAGCGTCTGCCGTCTCGGCGCTGCCCGCACTCCGCATCAGGGGTGAGTATCTCATCCTGCTCACGCTGGCACTCCAGATGATGGTTCACGGAATGCTGACCTCATGGCGCGGCCTGACCGGGGGCACGACGGGCCTGACGGGGATCGATCGACCCGTCGTCAACGGAGAACGACTGCTGGACCCGACGGACTTCTTTCCCTATATTCTCGTGGCGGGCATCATTGCGATGCTGATCGCGGCCCGTATCGGCGGGTCCCCGTTTGGGCGCAACCTCCGCGCTATGCGCGACAATGAAAGCGCTGTCATCGCGCTGGGTCGCAACATCGTCGGGATGAAGTTCAAGGTATTCGCGATATCGGGGGCCTTCGCCGGTCTCGCCGGAGGAATCTACGCTCCATACTCGGCCTTCGTGAATCCGGCGACATTCACGCTCGATCAGTCGATCTTCATCCTCGCGTTCATCGTGCTGGGAGGCTCCGGCAGCGTCGTCGGTGTCGTGGTCGGCGCGGTGCTGCTGGTGGGGATTCCTGAGGTGCTCAGGTTCTTCGACTTCGGAACCGATTACGCGGAGCAGATCCGTCAGCTGCTGTACGGCGTAATGCTCATCCTCTTCATGCTCCTGCGCCCGGAGGGGCTCGTGCGTGAGGGTGGTATTCGACGCCTGCTCCGCCGGATCAGGCCAAAGCCTCCTTACGAGTTGGAACCCGCTGACGAGACCGTCGCGGCGGACCTTCCGGCGGACGACGCACTCGTGGAAAAGGACCGTATCCTCTTGCAGGGTCGCGGCCTGAGCAAGACCTTCGGTGGTGTCTTGGCCGCCAAGGAGCTGGACATCGAACTGCGCAGTGGCCGTGTCACGGCGCTCGTAGGGCCGAACGGTGCGGGCAAGACGACAGTGTTCAACCTGCTCACCGGTTTTATCACCCCAGACACGGGTGAGGTGACACTGCTCGGCAAGGACGTCACGTCGCTAGCTCCCGTCAAGCGGGTGCAGAGGGGACTGGCTCGTACGTTCCAGGATGTGCGGCTCTTCCCGAAGCTGACGGTCTTGGACAATGTGCGCTCGGCCGTACCTCATCAGTCCGGCGAAGGTGTCTTCGCGCTGTTGTTCAGGCCCCTGTCGGTACGGCGGGACGAGAAGAAGACGACGGCGGAAGCGCTGCGGTGCCTCGAGTTCGTGGGGATGACCGATCGAGCCGACATAACGGTGGAGAGCCTCTCTTACGGTGACCAGAAGCTCGTCAGCATCGCGCGTCTTGTCGCCACAGGCGCTGACGTGCTGCTCCTGGATGAACCAGCCTCTGGCGTCGATCGGGCATGGGTCGAGCGAATCCTCGAACTCATCATGAAGCTCGCGGAGCAGGGCAAAGCAGTGTGCCTCGTGGAGCACAATCTTGACGTGATCCGTGCTGTAGCCGACCACGCCTACTTCATGGAGCTCGGGCAGATCGTCGCAGAAGGAAGTCCGGAAGAGCTCATGGCTGACCCCCGATTGGCAGAGATCTACTTCGGCCGGGGAACGAAAGAGGAGAGTATGACATGAGCGACACGCACCTGGAAGTTCGCGACCTTCGGTCGTCATACCGGCGCAACGAGGCGATCCACGGTATCTCGTTGGACGTGCGCGGAGGTGAGGTTGTTGCCCTCCTGGGTCACAATGGCGCGGGCAAGTCGACAACGCTGCACTGTATCGCAGGGCTTCAGCCAGTCAGCCATGGCAGCATCCGCCTCGACGGCGACGACATTACCCACCATGGCGCGGCTGCGAGCGTCAAGATCGGGATCGGTCTTGTCCTCGAGCAAGCCTTCGTGTTCGGGGATCTCACGGTCCGGGAAAACCTGGAGCTTGCCGGAGTGCGGGTTGGCAAGGAAGACCTGGAGAGGACCCGAGCCCAGATGCTTGAGCGGTACCCGGTTCTGAGCGACCGCGGTGCACAGCGTGCTGAGGCGTTGAGTGGCGGCGAGCAGCGGATGCTGAGCATGGCCATGGCCCTGCTGTCTTCGCCGCGTCTGCTGATCCTCGATGAGCCGAGCCTGGGTGTTGCGCCGTTCCTCGTGGAGCGGATGATGGACGATATACGCGAAATCGCCACGACGACCGGGGTGGCCGTGCTGCTTGTCGAGCAGAATGTCACACAGGCGCTTCGGGTCGCTGACCGCGCTTATGTGATGCGCGCAGGCGCGATCATCGAGGAGCAGGAAGCCGCCAGCCTCGCGAAGCGCGAGCGGCTTTGGGAGCTGTTCTGATCGGAGCCGTGGGCGGCGACGTGGTCAGGCCCTGAGCCCATTCACCGCAAACGTCGCCAGCTCCTCGGCGATCTGCAGTACGTCGGAGGGTGCGTTCTTGCTGCGCTGGAACCACATGCCAACCCAGTTGATCGTTCCCAGGAACGCCCGCACCGCGATTTCTACATCAAGGTCGCGCAGTTCGCCTGACGCGGCGGCGAGCTGGATGAGGTCTCGGAAGTGAGACTCGTACTGGGCACGTGTTCGGCGGATTGACCGCACCGTCTCGCGCTGTTTCTCTGTCTGAGCCAAGTCGAGCATCGCGGTGCTGATCATCGTCACCCGTGCGAACGCGAGGTTCTCCATCATCAGGCGTGCGTGTGCCCGAGCCATTTTCTCGAGACGAACGAGGTAGTGGTCATCGTTCTTGGCGAGGACTTCGATCTCGCCGATCATCAACCCGAGCATCTCGATATGGATGTCGAGCAGGATGTCGACCTTGCTGCGGTAGTAGTGGTACACGCGGCCTTTTGTCGCTCCGAGACGGTCTGCGATCTCGTCGATCGACGCGCGATCGTAGCCGAGCTCCATGAAGGCGTCGGCCGCTGCTCGGAGAATCTCCGCGCGTCCGCCGGCCCCGCTTCCGGGTCGCGCCGGCGACCTGTCGGTCGTTTTCAAGCTGACCCCTTTCGTTTCTCTTTCGGAGACCCCGCAACAATACCGGTGCTGCGCAGATTCCATCCTACGCAGTAGGATGTGCCCATGATAGAGGAACATCCGACCCCTTCTCCGGTGCTCGTGGCGGACGACGGTGGCGTGCGGACGCTTCGGCTGGACCGGCCCGAAACCCGAAACGCATTGAATACCGCCATGGTGCTCGCCCTGGCTGAGGCCTTGGAGGAGGCACAGCGTGACGACACCGTAAGGTGCGTCATCCTGACCGGCGGCCCCCGCTGGTTCGCTTCAGGTGCCGATCTTCGCGAACTGCTGGAGACGCCTCCCACGGCATTGCTCCATGGAGACAAGGATGCAGCATGGAAGCGGATCTTTGCGTGTGAAAAGCCAATAGTGGCCGCGGTTGCCGGCCCGGCGCTGGGCGGCGGATGCGAGCTTGCGTTTGCCTCTGACTTCGTCGTGGCGGCAGACAACGCGGTCTTCGGGCAGCCGGAAATTCGCCTCGGCATCCTTCCGGGAGCCGGTGGCACGCAACGATGGGCGCGCACCGTTGGCCGATTTCGGGCCGCGCAAGTCGTTCTCGGCGCGGAACAGTTCTCGGCCTGGGAAGCGTACCGCGGTGGGTTCGTTGCCGAGGTTGTGCCGGGAGAACGGCTTGCTGCGGCAGCGGCTGCGCTGGCAGGGCGCATCGCCGCATCCGCGCCCCACGCCGCGCGAGCCGCTAAGGCTGCGCTCCGTGCCGCCGAATCGATGGCGTTGGGTGACGCCCTTCGGTATGAGAAGGCCTTGCTGTCTGCTGTGCTTTCGACCGACGACGCAAACGAGGGCGTGACCGCGTTCCTCGAGCGACGCGCCCCAGTATTCAAGGGACAGTGACTATCTTGACTGACGAATCAGCAGTGATTGTGCACACCCTGGAGGGTGTTCGCGAACGACGCGACCTGCGCGACTTGGCCGCAGCGCTCCGTGAGCCCGGGTCCCACCTCTTGGTCGTGTCGGATACGAACGAGTTGCCGCAGGACGTGACCCCCCTGGCGACAGCGATCCGTGACGCCGCGGTCGCGACCTGCGCAGTCGGCCATGTGGAAGGCTCGGCGCTGATTGCATACGCAGTGGGCCGGCTACGGCTTGCGATGGCGGGAACGACGTTCGCCTGGGGTGCCGTGCCCGTGGTCCCAGGGCTGGCCGCCGTGCTCGCAAGCGCCGGTGGCGCTGCCGGGAGCCGAATGTCTTGGGGCGAGGTGCTTTCCGCGCAGGACCTTCATGCCGGGCTCACACACCGAATCGTCGATGATCTCGAATCCGCGCGTGCGGCACTCGCCGCGGATCTCGCCAAGTCGGGGGGGCCTGACGCCCTGGCGTTGCGGCTGCGCTCCGACGTCGCTGCGCGCGAGGCGAACTCGTGGCACGCGTCGTTCGCATTCGACCGGCACCTGACCGCCTCAACGGACTCCGCATGACAAGCGCGCTCAACACACTGTCGCGATTCGTGCCCCGCGGCGCCCGGATCGTCGTCTCGCCGGGTTGCGGTACACCGACGACCCTGTTGACCGCGCTGGCGACGGACCCAGAGGGCGTGCAGCCTGACGTTCACGTATTGTCAGGGCTCCTCCTGGAGGATTGCGGACTCGCCGACGCAGTTGAGGCGGGCCGGCTGGGCTGGAGCACGTGGCATCCGATGGGCCGCGCTCGTCAGCTCATTGACAACGGGCAGGTCGACTACCTGCCACTGCGTGGCTCCGGAATTCCCGAGTTTCTTGAGCGCATCGCTCCTGAGGTAGCGCTCGTCCGCGTGTCCCCGCCGGACAGGAACGGCTATGTGAGCCTTGGGCCATCCGTCAGTTACCCGCGACGGGCGATCGAAACGGCCGCCGTCGCAATCGCGGAGGTCGACCCGGCGGTCCCGCGCACCGGGCCCCACTCACTCGTACACCAGAGCCGCTTTGCCGCAATCATCGACTCTGAGCTCCCGATGCCCGAATACCTGAGTGCGCGTGGCACAGCCGAAACAGACCGTATTGCCCAGCAGGTACTCCAGCTTGTACCGCCCGCAGCAGTCGTGCAGGTCGGCATCGGAGCGGTTCCGGAGCAGCTGGTTGCGCTTCTCGCCGGGCACGAAGACGTGGGTTTCGTCGGAATGGGCAGCGATGCCATGATCGACGTCGTCGCCTCCCAGTCGCACTCGAGCGTCCTGCCGATCATCAGCGCCGTGGAGCTGATGGGCACCAGCCGCTTGATGCAGTTTGCCGACCACTCCCCGCTGGTTGAGGTCCTTCCGTCGGAGATCGGACACTCGGTGTTGCATCTGGGGCGGTTCGAGCGCCTGATCTCCGTCAACGGGGCAGCCCAAGTCGACCTTTCTGGCCAGGTTGCCTCAGAACAGGTGGGGGGGCGCCATATATCCGGGGTAGGGGGCAGCCAGGACTTCGCGGAGTCGGCTCGGCTGTCGCGCGGCGGGCTCACGGTCATTGCGACGACATCCACGGCGGGTTCTCGCAGCAGAATCGTGCCGCGCATCGGTCCAGGCGATCCGGTCACCCTTGCTCGCCACGTCATTGATGTCGTCGTCACAGAGCAGGGCGTCGCGGACCTGCGCGGCCTGTCTGAGGCCGAGCGCTGCGAAGCGCTCATCGGCGTTGCGCACCCTGATCACCGGGACGCGCTGCGCGCCGCTCAGGCCGAGGCCGAATAGTTCTTGACCGAAGCATGCGCTTTACATTCGTCGCTATTTCAGACAACCTACGGAGTAGTATGTTTTATGGAGGTGTCACATGGATGAACTAATGGTGCGCGAACGGGTGCAAGAGGCGGTCGACGGCGGGCTGCTGGAAACAGCCAACGCCTGGGTGGACCACGAGCGGACCTGTCGTCCGCTGGTCGAGCAGATGGCGGAGCAGGGGCTCTTCGCCCTGCAGCTGGGGGTGGACGGGGGTGCCGCTCCTGGGTATTCCAGCACGCTCTGCGTCGTGCGAGAGATGTTCGGCTATTACTCGCCGCTCCTCGACCTCACGTTTGCGCTACAGGGACTCGGAACCGGCGCGATTGTCGCGATGGGTTCCGAAGACGTGAAGTCACGGTATCTGGACGACCTTGTTGCTGGTCGCAAGTTGTTCTCCTTCGCGCTCTCGGAGGCGCACTGCTCGTCTGATGTTCTCGGCATGCGTACTTCCGCTCGCAGGGATGGTGACGAATGGGTGCTTGACGGCCAGAAGATGTTCGTTTCAGGTGCGCCCGACGCAGACGTTTATGTCGTGTTCGCGCGAACCGACGGGCTGGAGCGCGGATCAGGAATCACTGCCTTCGTTATCGAGAAGGGAACCCCTGGCTTCACGCCACGGGGAGGCCTCGAGCTGGCAGCGCCACACGCTATGGGCTACGTAGACCTCGACGGCTGCCGCTTGCCCGACTCCCAGCGCATCGGGGAGGTGGGAGAGGGGCTCCGTGCCGCTCTGGGTACCCTCGAGACCTACCGGCCTTCCGTTGGTGCCTATGCTGTCGGCATGGGACTCCGGGCTATCGACCTTGCTCTGGACTTTGGACGCGACCGCCGCAGCTTCGGTGCGCCGCTGCTGGATCACCCGGTCATTCGAGTGCTGATCGGGCGCAGTGCCGCGCGGATGACTGCCGGTCAAGCGCTCGTGCGCGCTGCGGCGACTCTCGCCGACCAGGGCAAATTGTCGCAGCTGCTCGCTTCGGCGGCGAAGCTCTATGGGACAGAAATGGCCACCGCTGCCATCTACGACTCCCAGCAGATCCACGGCGGTCGTGGAGTGTTGGCGGGGCAGGAGATCGAGGCGCTTGATCGCAACGTCCGCGGAACGACCATCTATGAAGGAACCTCGGAGATTCAGCGCCGCATCATTGGGCGGCTTGAGCGGGCACGCGTCTCGAAGGCCCTCTCGAGTGAAGAAGCGGCGTCGCCGAGCGGCGACGAGGTGCTGGACTGGACGCGGCAGACGTATGAGCTGTGGCTTCGCTGGCTCGCCACGGCCGATGGCGCGCTGGGGGAAGACGTCGTAGTGGATCGGATCGCGCAGGTCGCAGTACGCCTCGTGGCCGCTGAGGCGCTCGCAAGGGCAGGCGACTCCTCAAACGAGGAGTTGCACCAGTTGAGCGTCGCTGCTGTCTCCGATGAAGCAGCAACAGAACTCGTTGCCGCAATGTTGGCGACCACCCATGCTCGATCGACGTCTTCAGCACAGAAGTGGGATATTTCGGACGCGGTCGCCGAATGGGCGACAGCTGCCGCTCGCCGCGGTGTGGGGAGTGACGAGGTGCTCGAGCGCGTCGGGAAGCTGCGGTTGGAACGCGGGACAGGCTACTGATGGTCCGCGGCCTGGTAGAGGCAATCGCCGCGACGGCGGAGCGGGTCGGCGCGGGTACTACTGCGGTGTCAACGCTGGATGCTGCCGGAGGCGCCAGCCACGTCTTAACCTACCGGCAGCTGCTGGAAGAGTCAGAGCGCGTCGCTGCGGGGTTTGCCGAGCTTGGGTTGCGCGTCGGAGATACGATCGCTGTATTCCTCCCGAATGTATCGCAATGGCTGGTCACAGAGCTGGCGGCTGCGCGCGCGGGGCTGATTGTCGCGCCGATCAACACCAAGTACCGCTCATCGGAGGTCGCGCGCATCCTGTCGGTCAATCCGGTTCGCGCAGCCGTGGTGGCAACCGGATTTCTCGGCCTGGATCTGGCGGGCATCCTCGATGCCGCGCTTGCGGACCAGGCGGACCGCGATCAGGTAAGGGTTATTGAGGTACCGCTGGGGCATCCGACGGGGCGCCCTGGCGTGATCCTCTTTGAAGAGCTAGGCGCGCAACGACAGCCTCGGGTGCCCGCTCCTCTCGACCCCGATCGGCCGCTGAACCTACTCTTCTCCTCCGGAACGACGTCTTCTCCGAAGACCGTCGCACACGGGCAGCGCTCCTTGATGACTCGCTTGGGCGCTGCAGGAGAGAGGCTCGATATCCATCCCGGTGATGTCGTCCTGTGTGCCTTGCCCATCTGTGGTGCCTGGGGACTGAGCATCTCGCTCGCGACCCTCGTAGCGGGAGCCGGCCTTCTCCTGGCTCCCACGTTCAACGGCGACGTGATCGCCCGTGCGGTCGGCGATCACCGGGTGACCCACTTCCACGGCGGTGATGACATGGTGCGTTCCATCCTGGATTCCCCCGAGTTGAATCCCGCCCGCGCCGCTGCTTGGCGCAGCGCCACGTTCGGTAATTTCAGTGGCAAGGACACCGCGGACCTGGTGAGCCCTCGCCCGGGCTTGGTGCACCTCGAGGTCAGCGGAGCCTACGGGTCGTCGGAGGCGCTGCCGTTCATCGCGGTTGACCCGCCGGGCGCTCCCCCTGCGCATCGTGCGAGTGCAGGCGGACCGCTCGTAGACCGCATGACAGAGGCCCGCGTGGTCGACCCCGACACAGGAAGTGTGTGTGCCGAGGGGGCCAGTGGAGAGTTGCTCCTGCGTGGCACTGTCGTCGCGAAAGAGTACGTGGGTAACCCCGCGGCCACCGCTGATGCCTTCGACGACGAGGGCTGGTTCCATACAGGGGATCTCGCGCAGATCACAGCGGAAGGACGCGTCGTCTTTCTCGGACGGCTGAGGGATTCACTCCGGATTCGTGGCTTTCTGGTGGACCCGGGGGAGATCGAGGAGTTCTTGACCTCGGTGCCCGGTGTCGCTGCCGCCCAGGTGGTGGGGGTCCTCTCCCCGCCTCACGGAGACGTGCCCGTGGCGTTCATCGTACGCAGCAACCACGATGCTGAAGACGGCCTCGAGGAGCGCGTGCTGGCGGCGTGCCGTGCGGGCCTGGCAGCCTTCAAAGCGCCAGTTGCCGTCATCGTCGTCGAAAGCTTCCCCAGCGTAGACGGACCCAACGGGCCGAAGGTGAAGCGTCAGGATCTCCAGGAGATGGCTCGCGCTGTGGTGACATCATGACATCGCCTGCGCACCAACCCCTTGAGGGCGTTCGTTTCGTGGAGTTCGACGGCCTCGGCCCGACACCTTTCGCGGCGATGATGCTCGCCGACCTCGGAGCGGTCGGAATTCGGGTGACCGGTCCACCACGGGGCAACATGGGGCTTGGCGCCGGCGCGCAGGTGTACCATCGCGGGCGGGAAGTGCGAGCACTTGATCTCAAGTCCGATGAGGGCAAGGCTGCGGCTCTCGAACTCATTCGCGAAGCCGATTTGCTGGTCGAAGGGTTCCGGCCGGGAGTCATGGAGAGGCTTGGCCTGGGCCCCGAAACCTGCCTGAGCCTGCGGCCATCCCTTGTGTACGGTCGAGTGACAGGCCATGGGCAGCGCGGCCCGGCGTCCTCCAGCGGCGGCCATGACATCAACTACCTGGCGGCAGTCGGGGCACTCGACCTCTTCCGCCGCGAGGGCGAGCGACCGGTGCCGCCGCTCAACCTCGTTGCCGACTTCGCTGGCGGGGGCCTCATGCTGGTCGTCGGCATGCTTGCTGCTCACGTGGATGCTCGCACGTCCGGGCGAGGGAGGGTGGTGGACGCCGCGATGACCGACGGAGTCGCCGCTCTCCTGGGCAGCGTCTCTGGCCGGCTCGCTGACGGTTCCTGGTCGCCGACTCCCGGAACGAATCTGCTTGACACCGGTGCGCCGTTCTATGACGTGTATGAGACGTCAGATGGGCGATTCGTCGCTGTGGGCGCCATCGAGCAAAAGTTCTATGACGCGTTCCTGGAGGGGCTCGGATTGGGCCAGGACGAGCTGCCGGATCGCTGGGATCGGGCGACATGGCCGCTGCTTCGCGAAATATTCACGCGTCGCTTCCACGAGGAGAGTTTCGACACCTGGCGCGTAGCCTTCGCAGATCGAGACGCGTGCGTGACACCCGTGCTGTCGCTGCCGGAAGCACAGACCGATCCCGTCCTGCGCGAACGGGCCACGTACGTCGAACTGGACGGTGTCGTCCAGCCGGGCCCGGCGCCGCGGTTCACATGGAGGTAACTATGTCCGATGAACGCTGGAGGGCGCCCCGTTCGCTGCTCTTCGTCCCCGCGACCAAGCTCGACCTGCTGGCAAAGGTAGACCGTTGGCGCCCCGACCTCGTCGTCGTCGACCTCGAAGATGCCGTGCATCCCGAGGACAAGGCATCCGCACGGCGTGACCTCGCGGCGGCTTTGGGTGACGGTGTTCTCGCCGACGTGGTGTCGATCGTCGTCATCCGAGTGAATGCACCCGGCACACCGTGGCATGTAGACGACCTCGAGGCGTTGGGTCCGTATATCCCGATCATCGTGCCCGGCGTCGTGGTCCCAAAGGCCGAGGCGATTGCTCCGCTTCTGTATGTGCGCGACAGGCTGGATCGACCGGGAGCCCCGCGCGCGTATGTGCTGGGCGGAATCGAAACGGCGCTGGGGGTAGCGGATTCTCGCTCGCTGCTGGCGAGTGAACTGCTCGACGCCGTGTACTTTGGTGCCGAGGACTACATCAGCGACCTCGGTGGCATTCGGACGAAGGAAGGGGACGAGGTGGCCGTTGCCCGAACGCTGGTTGCCTTACATGCTCGTCTTGCTGGCGTGCCTGCGCTCGACCAAGCATATTTGCAGCTGGCCGACCACGAGGGTCTTGCGGCCGAAACCGCGCAAGGGCGGGCGCTCGGGTACATCGGCAAGATCTGCATCCATCCTGGACAGGTCGGTGTCGTGCACGAGGCGCAACGCCCTTCAGGCGAGGAGGTCGAACATGCCCGGCGGGTAATAGATGTCGCGGCGGCTGGTGTCGGTGCTGTGGATGGCGTCATGGTGGACGCTGTACACCTCCGGATGGCGGAGCAGACGCTCAGGCGCCTCGAAGGATCGCAAGAGATTTCAGCGGCCGTCCGGGCCAACCTTGACCGGAATTATGCCGGGCTAGCTGCCGGGCTGGCTACGTCGGCTTCGGTGGCGGAGCGACCACATCGTGGACGAAAGAGGTAGCCGGTGGTCTCAAAGGTCTGGGGTAGCGCCGCCGAGGCGTTGACTGAGAGCATCCGTGATGGGATGACGATCGCTGTCGGCGGGTTCGGCCTGAGCGGCATCCCGACCAACTTGATCGAGGCGCTTCGCGATAGCGGTGCAAACGAGCTCGTGCTGGTATCGAACAACATGGGCGTTGACGGTAAGGGCCTGGGCCTGCTGCTGGAGACCGGACAGGTTCGTAAGGTGCTCTCGTCTTATGTCGGGGAGAACCGATTGTTCGCCGAACAATACCTAGCGGGTACCCTCGAAGTGGAGTTCGTGCCGCAGGGAACGCTGGCCGAGCGACTCCGGGCTGGAGGGGCGGGCATCCCCGCGTTCTACACGGTGACCGGGGTCGGTACCGCCGTCGCGGAAGGCAAGCCTGAGGCGACCTTCGATGGGCAGCGAGCGATCCTCGAGCGGGGGATCGTCGCCGACATTTCGCTGGTGAAGGCATATCGTGCCGATGTCGAGGGCAACTTGCGTTACCGCCTCACAGCGCGCAACTTCAACCCGCTCGTCGCTGCGGCCGGCCGATTCACGATTGCCGAAGCGGAAGAGATCGTCGAGGGATACCTCGATCCCGAGGAGATTGTGACCCCGGGTGTGTTTGTGAACCGGGTGATCGAAGTGTCGAACCGCACGAAAGACATTGAGCAGCGGACCGTGCGCGTCCGTGAGGAGGCGTGAGCATGTGGACTCGTGATGAGATGGCCGCGATCGCGGCCCGGGAGCTGGAGGACGGCCAGTACGTCAACCTGGGGATCGGCATCCCCACCCTCGTCGCGAATCATCTTCCGGACGGAGTGGGAGTAACCCTGCAGAGCGAGAACGGACTACTGGGCATGGGCCCATTCCCCTTCGACGGTGAGGAAGACGCAGATCTGATCAATGCGGGCAAGCAGACGGTCACGGTTCTTCCCGGTGGGAGTGTGTTCGATTCCGCGACATCCTTCGGCATGATCCGTGGCGGTCATGTACAGACAGCGGTCCTCGGCGCCCTGCAGGTTTCGCAGTTCGGCGACCTAGCCAACTGGATGATTCCGGGCAAGATGGTCAAAGGCATGGGCGGCGCGATGGACCTCGTCGCGGGCACACCGTATGTCATCGTGATCACCGAGCACATAGCGAAAGACGGAAGCCCGAAGATCGTCACCGAGTGCGATTTGCCCCTTACCGGGGTGCGAGTCGTTGACCGGATCATCAGCGACCGGGCGGTCTTCACCGTGGGGGCAGCCGGGCTCACCCTGGCCGACATTGCCCCTGGCGAATCAATCGAGGGACTGCGTGCGATCACCGGAGCCCCATTCACCGTTAGCGCTGAGCTTCAGCAGCAGATGGGGAAGAGCGCATGACCGCGATCATCGCCGGCTACTCCAGGACACCGTTCGTGAGATTCAACGGCCAGTTCGCCACGGTACCGGCCATGGAATCGATGTCACCAGGCATCTGTGGAGGCGGCGGCCAAGGGTGTGCTGTGATCCTTCGCGTTCTGTAGCCGCCACCCGGTCGCCGTTTGGGTGCCGGTATCTGTCGTTCGAGGAGCGGGAAGAGAACGCGCTGCTGAAAGCGCAGCAACAGACAGTCGCCCTTGGAAACACGGCGGCGTAAGGGGATGTCAATGAAGATCATCGTGCTGGTTAAAGAGGTCCCCGACACATATGGGGATCGTAAGCTCGACTTGGCGACGGGTCTCGCGGATCGTGGCGCGGGCGAGGTGGTGCTGGACGAGATTGCTGAGCGCTCGCTCGAGGTCGCGCTGAGCTTCGCCGATAAGAACGCCGACACCGAAGTGGTGGTGCTGTCGATGGCGCCGGAGAGCGCCTCGGCGACGGTGCGTAAGGGCCTGGCGATGGGCGCGACGTCGGCGGTGCAGGTTGCCGACGAGGCGCTCGGCGGGGCAGACCTGGGGCTGACCGCGCAGGTGCTCGCCGCGGCGATCCAGCGCACCGGGTTCGACCTCGTGATCGCGGGGAACCTGTCCACGGATGGCACCGGCGGGGTGCTGCCGGCGATGGTCGCGGAGCTGCTCGGTGTGCCACAGGCAACGTCGCTGACCTCGATCGAGATCGCCGCGGACGCGGTGACCGGGGTTCGCGCGACGGATGATGGCACGATGCAGGTGAGCGCGCCGCTGCCCGCGCTGGTGTCGATCACGGAGGCGCTGCCGGATGCGCGGTTCCCGAACTTCAAGGGGATCATGGCGGCCAAGAAGAAGCCGTTCGAGACGCTTTCGTTGGCCGACCTGGACGTGGATCCGGATGACCCGGAGTCGGCGCGGTCGATCGTGATCGCGATCGCGGAGAAGCCGGCCCGTGATGCGGGCGTGAAGATTGTCGACGAGGGCGATGCGGGCGAGAAGCTCGCCGAGTTCCTCCTGCAGAACCGATTGGTGTGAGGAGCGAAATCATGACCGATTACGCAGCAGAGTCCATTCTTGTCCTGGTCGAGCTCACCCCGTCTGGCGGGCTCGCGGGCAGCGCGGCGGGCCTGGTCGCCGCGGCCGCCCTGGTCGGCACACCGGTGGCGCTGGTGGTGACCGCGCCCGGTGCCGGTAGTGCGGCGGCGGAGGCCGCGGGCGCTCTCGGCGCCGCGAACGTGGTCGTCGCCGAGACCGCTGACCCGACAAGCCTGACCGTGCCGGTGGTTGATGCGCTCGTCGCCGCGGTGGATGCAGTGCGCCCTGACGCGGTGCTGATCTCGAACTCGATCGCCGGGCGGGATGTCGCGGGCCGGTTCGCCGCCCGCACCCGATCCGGCCTGGCAGTCGACGCGATCGGTGTCTCCCGAGACGCGGAGGGCATCGTCGCCCACCACTCCGTCTACGGCGGCGCCTACAACGTCGACTCCGCGGTCACCTGGGGTGCCCCGGTAATCACGGTGCGACAGGGCTCGATCGACGCCCGCGCCGAGGCGCGCACCCCCACCGTCGAGACACTGTCGGTGACCGCATCGGGCAAGCCCGCGGCATCCATCGTGTCGTTCGACGCGGTGGTCGAGGCCTCCAGCCGTCCGGAGTTGCGGGGAGCGGCGAAAGTCGTGTCTGGTGGGCGGGGCTTGGGCTCCGAGGAGAAGTTCGTGCTTGTCGAGCAGCTCGCGGACACCCTGGGCGCGGCCATCGGTGCGTCCCGTGCGGCGGTCGATGCGGGTTACATCCCGCAGTCGCATCAGGTCGGGCAGACCGGCGTCTCGGTGGCGCCGCAGCTGTATGTCGCGCTGGGAATTTCCGGGGCGATCCAGCACCGGGCCGGGATGCAGACCTCGAAGACGATCGTCGCGATCAACAAGGATGCCGATGCCCCGATCTTCGAGATCGCGGACTTCGGTGTCGTCGGCGACCTGTTCACTGTCGTGCCGCAGCTGATCGCTGCCCTCGACGCGAAGAAGGCGTAGCGGGCAATGGCAACACACGTGCGGTCGATACGCCGAGGTCTCCCGCGGTGGCCCGGCGGTGACCCCTGGCCGCCCGCCGGCGACGCACCGGTTGAGCCGGCCGCATCGGCGCTGGCTGCAGAAACGCTGACCCACAGCGAGACGGAGCCGGCCGCGGCGGCGCCGATCGCAGCGGAGCCGGTTGCGACGGCCGCTCCGGTCGTGGGCACGCGGCCAATCCGTCGCGGGCTGCCCCGGGTTCCGGGCGGTGAGCCGTGGCCGCCGGCCGGCGAGGTAACCGTGCCCGCCGTCGTCTCCGCCGCCACTGCGGCGCAGGAGGCTGCCCCCACGTCGACTCCGGACGCGCAGCCGATCACGGCCGCGCAGGCTCCGGCCGTGCCTGTACGGCCGACCGCCGCGATTGCGGCTGCCGGGGCATCCGATCGTCCCCTCCGTCGCGGACTGCCGCGCGCGAAGGGCGGCGAGCCGTGGCCGCCCGCGGGATTCGCACCCGCACAGGTCGCCGCACAATCCGAGGCAGTGGCACCGACCGCACCGGAGACACCGGAGGCGCTGGAGGAGATCGCACCCGCGCCCGCGGCATCCGCCCTCGCTCCCGTCGCCGCTGCGGAACGGCCGGTGCGCGCCCCGCTGGCACGCCCGACCACGCCCCGCCCGACCACGCCGGCGCGTCCCTCAGCGCAGACCCGCCCCCGTCCGGCAGCACCTGTGCCGGCACGGGAGCCCGGACGGTTCGGCGCCTACACCCGCGGGCAGTTGCTGGGTTTCGCGGTCCTCGGCGGTTTCGCGCTGATGTTCGCGGCGATGGTCGTGGTGGTCTCCGCGGCCTGGTTCCGGAGTCTGCCGTTCATGCAGGACTTCCTCACGACCTATCCCGGCGAGTACCACCTGCCGGAGGGGGCGAGTTCCGGGTTCCCGGCCTGGGTGCAGTGGCAGCACTTCTTCAACGTGTTCCTGATGGTGCTGATCATCCGTTCCGGGCTGCAGGTGCGCACCGAGAAACGGCCGGGCGCGTTCTGGACACCGCGATGGTCAAAGAACGGCCAGGGCAAGATCAGCTTGGCGCTGTGGTTCCACCAGTCGCTGGACATCCTCTGGCTGCTCAACGGCGTGGCCTTCGTCGTGTTGCTGTTCGTGACCGGGCACTGGATGCGAATCGTGCCGACCAGCTGGGAGGTGTTCCCGAACGCCCTCTCGGCAATGCTGCAGTACCTGTCGTTGAACTGGCCGACCGAGAACGGCTGGGTGAACTACAACAGCCTGCAGCAGATCATGTACTTCCTCACCGTCTTCGTCGCAGCCCCGCTGGCGGCGATCACCGGGGTGCGGATGTCGGGAATGTGGCCGAAGAACGCCAAGACACTGAACCGGATCTACCCGGTCGAGTGGGCGCGGGCGATCCACTTCCCGGTGATGCTGTACTTCGTGGCGTTCATCATCATTCACGTCGCCCTGGTGTTCGCCACCGGAGCGCTGCGGAACCTGAACCACATGTTCGGCGGCACCGACGTGGTCAACTGGGCCGGGTTCTGGATCTTCTTCGTCTCGCTGCTGATCATCGTCGGCGGCTGGATCGCCGCCAGGCCCTTGGTGCTCGCCCCGATCGCGAAGCTCACCGGCAAGGTCACGGGGCGCTGATGCCTATGACGGAGGTGAGCGTAGGGCCCGAGCTTGTGCTTGCACATTCGGGCGGGATCGAGCTGGTCGGAGACCACTGGGCGGCGCGCGGCGAGCCGCGGGGGAGCGTCCTGCTGCTGCACGGCGGAGGCCAGCGTCGGCACTCCTGGCACCGTACAGGGGAACGACTGGCGCGTTCCGGCTGGTCGGCTTGGGCGTTCGATGCCCGCGGGCACGGCGATAGCGGATGGGCAACTGACGGCGACTACTCCTTGTCGGTCCAAGTCGACGACGCGCTCGCGGTAATCGACCTCATCGGAGAGCCGCCGGTGCTCGTCGGAGCCTCGATGGGCGGCATGACATCGCTCATCGCGGAGGGGGAGCGGGGACCGCTCGCTCGAGGCCTCGTGCTCGTCGACATCGTCGCCCGTCTCGAACCTGTGGGCGTGGAGCGGATCCAAAGTTTCATGTCGGCCGCTCCCGATGGATTCGCCACCCTCGCAGAGGCCGCGGACGCGATCGCCGCGTACAACCCTCACCGCCCGCGTCCGAAAACGCTCGACGGGCTGCGCAAGAATCTCGTCCAACGCGAGGACGGCCGGTGGCGCTGGCACTGGGACCCTCAGTTCCTTCGCGTGGGGAGCGAACCGGAACGAGAGATCCGACAGGAGCGCGCCCAACGCGCAGCCCAGAGCATCCGCGTGCCGACCTTGCTGGTTCGCGGTGCGCACTCCGACATCGTCAGTGAAGAAGGACTTCGGGAGATGCAGGAACTCATCCCGCATGCCGAGACCGTCGAGGTGACCTCCGCAGGTCATATGATCGCGGGCGACGACAACGACGTCTTCACCGCGCAGTTGACGCGCTTCGTCGAGTCCACCTCGCCCTTGCCAGGCCGCCGGATGACGCAGCCTGGGGAGGCGCACTGATGTGTTCAATGCTGCGACCGATATACCGCTCGTCGCAAGCGGAGGATTTTCTGCACACTGACGGAGGATGTGTTGGAATCGGGGTGAAAAGTGCCCAGTAACCGCAAGGGTTTCCGAGTTTTCAGAACAACCCGCCATGCCAGCCAGAGTCAGACCCCCTACTTCCCCGTATTGACGGGGGTGCGAGGGGGTCTTCTGCTTGATGGGATAGTCGTTATCGGATGTTCTGCCCACGGCGTTCACTCTGGCATCGCGGGCCGTCGAAGCCGCTCTCGATCTGGCTCGCCGTGCGGGGGCCCGTTGATGCCCGAACGGTCCGAGCGGAATCGTGCGAGCGGGTGAACCCAAGTTCCCTTGTTCTGTTGTGAAGATGCTCTGGGCGTGTACTGCGCGGACTACCGGTTGTCGGATGCAGCGTCCCCGGGCTTGTGCCAACGATCGGCGACTGATTCCATGAGGTTGAGGGCCTCGCCGGAAACACTCTCGTTGGGCCCGCTGAAAGTGAGGGCCATGATCGCAACGGGAACTTCGCCTTCTCGCCGGGTAGAGCTGACGCGCACGGCCACGTTCGCTGCCCAACCCCACTTCTTGTCGGTCCCCTTGGCCTTGCTCGGATCGACGCGTATCTCTGACTTGAAGACGTGCCACCCGGCGCACACTTCCAAGACGCCGCGATCGCGGACGAGCCTGTTGAGCGCCTTCACCTCTTGCGGAGCAGATGACAAAACGCACAACCATCACGAAGTCGAGCGATCTTGCTATCACGAGGGTCGCTCGCGCAAACGAAGGGACAAAGATGTCTGGAAACAGAGCGGTCGCCTACGAGGGACCCGGTGTCGTGAAAGTGATCGACACGGACTACCCCGATTTCGAGTTGCATGACGGCCGTGGCGTCAACCCCGCCAACATCGGCCGAAAGATCCGGCACGGCGTGATCCTGCGCACCGTCGCGACCAACATCTGCGGATCCGACCAGCACATGGTGCGCGGCAGGACGACGGCGCCCGCGGGCTTGGTGCTCGGCCACGAGATCACCGGCGAGGTCGTTGAGGTGGGTCCGGATGTCGAGTTCATCAAGGTCGGCGACATTGTCTCGGTGCCCTTCAACATCGCCTGCGGCCGCTGTCGCAACTGCAAGGAGGGCAAGACCGGGATCTGTCTGAACGTCAACCCCGACCGACCTGGCAGCGCATACGGCTACGTCGACATGGGAGGGTGGGTCGGCGGGCAGGCCGAGCACGTTCTCGTGCCGTACGCGGACTGGAACCTCCTCAAATTCCCGGACCGCGACCAGGCGCTCGAGAAGATCCTCGACCTCGCGATGCTGTCCGACATTTTCCCGACCGGCTTCCACGGGGCGGTCACCGCCGGCGTGGGAGTGGGCTCGACCGTCTACATCGCCGGCGCCGGCCCCGTCGGTCTCGCCGCGGCCGCCAGTGCGCAGCTGCTCGGTGCCGCCGTCGTGATCGTCGGCGATCTGAACGCGGACCGGCTCGCGCAGGCGCGCAGCTTCGGCTGCGAGACCGTGAACGTCGGGGAAGGTTCGGTGCCCGACCAGCTTGAGCAGATCCTGGGCGTACCCGAAGTGGATGCCGCGGTTGACGCCGTCGGCTTCGAGGCGCGCAGCGAAGGACACGGCGCCCACGCCAAGGAAGCGCCGGCGACCGTGCTCAACTCGCTCATGGGCGCGACCGCCGCGGGCGGCGCCATCGGCATCCCGGGTCTGTATGTCACCGGGGACCCGGGCGCTGTGGATGATGCCGCGAAGGTCGGGTCGCTCTCGATCAGCCTGGGCACAGGGTGGGCGAAGTCGCTGTCGTTTACCACCGGACAGTGCCCGGTCATGCGCTACAACCGTCGGCTCATGATGGCGATCCTGCACGACAAGGTGCACATCGCCGACGCGGTCAACGCCAAGGCGATCACGCTGGACGAGGCGCCTCAGGGCTATGCCGAGTTCGATGCGGGCGCCGCCACGAAGTACGTGCTCAACCCCAACGGCTACCTCGCCGCCTGACACCGCTCGACTCACCACGCACGACAACCGAAGGAGCGCCACCATGACCGGATTAACCCTTGCGGATGCCCGCACCATCATCGCCGCCGCTGAGAAGCGGGCCGATGAGATCGGACAACCGATGAACATCGCCGTCGTTGACGGCGGAGGAAACCTCATCGCCCATGTGAGGCAGGACAACGCCTGGATCGGGAGCGTCGACATCTCCATCAGCAAGGCGTGGACCTCGCGCGCCTTCGACATCCAGACCAAAGATCTGGGCGACAACTCGCAGCCCACCCAGCAGTTCTTCGGCATCCACACCACCAACGGCGGCAAGGTCGCGATCTTCGCCGGAGGAGTTCCCCTGTTGCGCGACGGCGTCGTCGTCGGAGGACTCGGAGTGAGCGGCGGCTCCGGCGAGCAGGACCAGACCGTCGCCGAGGCTGGTGCCGCCGCCCTGTAGCGAGGGTGCATCGCTCGTCCTCAGCCGATGTGGCTCTCCACCATTACGGGTGGGGAGCCCCTTAGAGCTAGCGGAGAGTTCACGGTGCGGCTCTCGTCAGTCGCTCCACGACCGGAGCCCAGCGACGTCCGTAATCATCGATGCGGCCGTCAGACTCGAATTCCGATTCAAGAAGGAACAGGCCGGGTAGCGCGGTCGTCGCTCCCAACTCCGCCAGCACAGGCTTCAGAGTCAGCTCTGCGGCGAGCGCGTGGTCCCATGCGCCCCCGACCATCACAGGGGCGGCGACCACGCCGTGCATGCCAGTCGCGCCCGCGAACTTGTCCAGGAATGTCTTGAGCAGCCCGGTGTACGTCGCCTTGTAGGTCGGGCTGGCGATCACGACGAGGTCAGAGCCGGCGACCGTGTCGACCGCCGCCGCGATACCGGCGTCACCCCATTCGAGCAGCGCAGGGCCGAGATCGATGACCTCGATCACATGATCCGCATGTCGACCGGACAGCGCCTCGGCCACTCGTTCCGCGGCCGCGCGTGTCCGTGAGTTCCGCTTCGGGTTTCCGACCACAACCGTTGTCACCATGATTTGCCCATCTCTCGATGTCTGCGCTAGTGCTTCAAGTATATTAAGGATGGCATTCACAGAAGAGTGCGGAGGACGACGGAGGTCCCGTGACAGCTAGACACCCCTTGGCGCGAACCGACGACGGGCGGCGGCCGCTCAAGGTCGCAGTCATCCACGATTACCTCGACATCGCTGAGACGTCTGCGGACTGGTCCGCGGTGAAGGCACTGGCCGACGTGGACTTCCTGTCGGATGCGTTCACCGACGACGATGCGGTCGTTGAGGCGCTCGCCGACTACGACGTGATCAGCGGGATGCGTGAACGGCTGCCACTGACCGCGTCATTGATGGATCGACTGCCGCGGCTGCGGCTCTTCGTGGCCACGTCCCAGTCCAACCGGGTGATCGACTTCGCCGCCGCGGGACAGCGCGGTATCGAGATCGCTGCCACCGCGGACGGCGCGCATGCCCGCGTCGCGACGGCCGAGCTGACCTGGGGGCTGATCATCGCCGCGACGCGCGGCATCCTGCTTGAGGACCGTGCGATCCGAGAGGGCAGGTGGCAAACGGGCGTCTTCCCGGCGCTCTATGGACGCACCATCGGGATCGTCGGTCTCGGCGGAACCGGCCGCTACATCGCTCGTTTCGCCCACGCGTTCGGCATGAAGGTGCTGGCATACAGCCCGCACCTCTCGAAGATGGACGCCGTCGAAGGCGGCGCAGAACCCGTCGAACTCGACGAACTGCTCGAGCGCAGCGATGTCGTCACGATGCACCTGGTGCTGTCTGAGTCCAGTCGGCACATTATCGATGCGCGCCGGCTGGCGCTTATGAAGCCGACGGCGGTCCTCGTGAACACGTCCCGCGGTCCCCTCGTCGACGAAGCGGCCCTGGTCGAGGCCCTGCGGGATCGACGGATAGCCGGTGCTGCGCTCGACGTGTTCGGCGTTGAACCGCTCCCGGCCAGCCATCCCTTCACCGCGCTGGACAACGTCATCCTCAGCCCACACAGCGGCGGATTCACCGAGGAGACCTACCGGGAGTGGTACCAGGGGAGTGCCGACGCCGTTCTCGCGTTTCTTCAGCAGCGGGACCTGCCACTTCGCCACCGTCGTCCGTAAGCGTCGCCCGCGACCAGCGATGCGGCCAATCCAGCGTTCGGAGCCTCTGTCATGACAGCCGTGATCCAGGTGGGACTCGAAGGGTTCACCTTTCCCGAACTGGGCCCGCTTGCGCTCATTGATCTCGCCGCCCAGACCGGCTACACACATGTCGGCGTGCGGCTGATCGATCCGGCGACGAACAGTCCGACGCTCACCCCTGGTGAAGCCCGCCAGGTGCGCGCGCACGCTCGGGAACGCGGGATCGCGCTGTACGGCGCCGACATCATCGATCTCGAGGGGGACAACGCGGCGTGGACTAAGAGCTTCTCGACCCTGGCCGCGTGCGGCATTACTCGCCTGAGCTCGTTCTCCCGCGGTGCCGACATGGCCAGTGCACGCCGGCTGTTCCGAGACTTCGTCGCTCAAGGACGAGACTTCGAAATCACGCCCCACCTGGAGCCGGTGTCGTACTTTGGCGTGAGTTCGATTGGCGTCGTCGCAGACCTCATCTCAGACGCGGGAGGCGGCGGGATCACGCTCGACACCCTGCACTTCGGCCGCGCCGGGGAGGATGTCGCGCTGCTCTCGGAGCTTGCGCGGAGCATCCCCATCTGGCTGCAGGTGTGCGATGGGCCGCCCGAGGAGGAGCTCATCCCGGCAGCAGCCACCGTCGAGGAACGAACTGCGCTGTTGCGTCATGAGAGCATTGCGCGCCGCTTGCCCCCGGGCGAAGGCGTCTGCGGTGTCCCAGACGTCGTTCGGGCGGTCCGCAAGAACGCGCCTGCCGAGGAACTCGTCATCATGGTAGAGGCTCCGGACCATGAACGAGTTCGGCGGATCGGCCGAGTCGCCTACGCCTCCGTCTGCCGCGAGGCCGCGGCAGACGTTATCGCCCGCGCGACCCGGAGCACCGAGGATCGCACATGAACGACACACGCCCTACTCCGCTGACTGGCCCGATCGACGTCGGTGTAGGTCATGCGCTCATCACCCTCGTCTCGCCACGCCGCGGACGCGAGCGGGACTACAACCGCTGGTACGAGGACGACCACTTTTGGGCGGGAGGACTGTACTGCCCGTGGATTTTCGCAGGCCGTCGATGGACGGCGACGCGAGAACTCGCCGAACTGCGCTACCCCGCGGTCACACCGGTGGTGGATGACGTCGCGGACGGCTCGTATCTCACCACCTACTGGATCGCACCGGGCCGACTGCAGGAGACGACCGACTGGCTCGCCGGGATGAATGCGCGCCTCGGTACAGAGGGACGAATCTTCGCCGACCGAGACCATGTGTACACGTCGTTCACCGATCACGTGGGCACCGTGTATCGCGATGACAAGGTGCCACGAGATGTCTTCAGCCTCATGAACCCTGCCCCCGGCCTCGTGGTCGGTCTGGTGGACGCCGACAGCGCCGAGGAGCGTCCCGCGCTCGAGCGCTGGCTGGTCGACGACTACCTTCCCGCCTCCGTTGTCCCGGGCGGGCATGTGACTTCTGCGATGGTGTTCCGCACCAACCCGCCCGATCCTCGGCTGAGACCCGACGTGCTCGCCGGGCTGGCGCGAGTGGCAGGCAACGGAGGCCGGCTCACCGCCCTCTGGTTCCTGGACCGCGACCCGATGACGCAGTGGGCGGACACATTCGCCCGAGTCGGCGATGACGTTGCCGCCGGCGGTGGCACGCTGACGCTCCTTGCCCCCTTCATTCCGAGCGTCATGGGGACCGATACCTACGCTGACGTCATCCGACCCCAGGGCGGATGAGGCCAGGCAACGCCACTCGATCACCGGGCGCCACCGACAAGATCCGATCCGCGCACCCCGTCGGTACGAGCTCGCGCAGGAGATCAGGCGTACCCTGAAGCATCGCGGACCCCCAGTGGTATGGGAGCACATCCGGCCGGCCCAGAAGCTCGAAGGCGGCAGCGGCCTGACGCGGCCCCATCGTCATCAACCCGCCGACCGGAAGCACTGCCAGCCTGGGGCGGTAGATCTCCGCGATCAGGCGCATATCGGAGAAGACATCCGTGTCTCCCGCGATGTACACGCAGTCGCCATCGCCCCACTCGAGCACGAAGCCGCACGCGGTTCCGATCGAGTGCCCGTCCGCGGATGAAGTGTGCTCGGCGTGCACCATCGTCACCTCCACCCCGCAAACCTCGACCGTGCCGCCCTTGTTCATCCCGAGGGGCAGGCCCGGAAAAGCGCCCTGGGACGTGAGCCATGAACTCACTTCCGTTTGCGCGTACACCGGCGCACCGTAGCGTGCCGAGAGCAGGGGAGCGCTGGCTGCGTGATCGATGTGCGCATGCGTGACCAGGATTGCATCGATGCGTTCAGGGTCGCGCTCGCCCTCAGGGAAGGCCGGGCTGTCCAGCCACGGGTCGACGTAGATTCGCCGACCATCGTCAAGGTCGATCCGCAGGCCCGCAGAACCCAGCCAGGTGAGGGCCCTTCCGGTCGTCACGCCAGCGTCCCGGCCAGCTCCTCCAACTGGGCGAGCCACCCGGCGGCATCCGTGATCGACGTGTCGAAGTTCGTGTCGACGATGACTCCTTCGATGCCCCGACGTCGTGCGTCAGCGATCACGTCGCCGACGCCATCGACGCCGAGCTTGACGCCAGCGGTCGATTCGGTCGCGATCCGATACACCATGCGAACCGGCGGGCGACCGTCGGCGCGCCAGGAGTTGATCCGCTCAAGCGTCGCCTCGGCATCGTCGAGCGACATCGCGGGACCTCCCGGATTCCACAGGTCGAAGTCCCGTGCCGTGCGGCGCAGCCCCGCCTCCGACCACATGCCGGACATCAACTGGATAGGCTGCGGCGGCTTCGGGCGCATGATCCCCGAGGGTATTTCGAACGTCGAGGACTGGTGGCGAATCGGGTCCTCGTCCCAACAGGCACGCAGTGCAGGGATGAAGTCGTCGAGACGCTTCCCCCGAGTGGATGGGTCCACGCCCGCTGCGATGTGCTCCTCGCGTGACCAACCCACTCCGAACCCGGCGATGAGACGCCCTTCGGCCAGCTGCGCGAGCGTCGCGAGCCGGTTTGCGAGTGGCGCCGGGTGGTGATAGCCGGCGACCAGGATGCTGGTTCCAATGCCGATGCCGGGTGCCCATGCTGCTATGGCCGCGAGCGTCTCCAGTGGCGAATACACCGACTCATACACGGAGCGCTGCGTTCCCCCAGAACGCTGCGGGTAGGCCGAGAGTGAATCGGTCGCGAAGAGGAAATGCTCCTGGACCCAGAGAGAGTCGAACCCCAGCCCCTGACTACGAATGCTGTAATCGCGGATGAGGCCCACATCCACGAGGTTGCCCAGCTGTGGAACGGCCAGCCCTACGAAGGTCACTTTTCGCTCTCCGTTGTTGATCGGTGCGTCATTGCATCGTCCTTTCTGTTTGTTCGTGGGAGAGGCCCACGATTGTTCGACCCGAGTCGGGTCATGACACCGAGACGGCCTGCGCGAGCGCGTCGATTCGTGAGCGCAGCGTCGCAGTGATGGCGTCCTCCTGCTCCGGACTTATCTCACCTTCACGGATGGACTGCCAGGTGACGATCGTTCGGCCGGCACCATCATCGTCAAGACGTATGTCCGCCGTGGATCGAGCGCCCGCCTCAGTGCGCACGGAGTACCGGAGACGCCGCGCGTCGGCGTCTCTGCCCTCGAGGCTCTCTTCGATGCGAGCGCCGCCGTGTGCAGTGATGACGCGCGTCATGCCGATGCCATCGCCCTCGACCTCGGCGCTCTCAACGAACGGATTCCAGCTCGCCACACCACCGAAATCGCCCAGGAGCGCCCAGACTGCGGAAGGGGGCGCGTCGATTTCGCCTCGAACTTCGATCATTGCCACAGCTATCCTCGCTATCATTAGAATACTAGTTGTATTCTGCCTTCCTATGGCGCGGGACTCAATAGCCCCCATCGAAACAGAGAGCGGCCCATGAAATTCGCGAGTGAACTGCTGCAGATCCCCGGTCCGGACAACGTCACGCAAGCCGTCATGACCCGGGCGACCCTGCTGGACGACCTCGGCTTCGACATCGGGATGGTGGGGCATCACCGTTTCGTGAGGGGCAACCCCTCGGCGGTCTTCACGCTGCTGGCTGCGGTCGCCGCACGCACCGAGCGGATCATGCTCGGCCCGGGCGTGCTGGTCCTCCCCGCCTATCACCCCCTCGACATCGCGGAACAGATCGCCACGCTGGACCAGGTGTCCGATGGCCGTGCCTTCGTCGGGATCGGGGCGGGATACCGGGCGCCGGAACTAGCCGCAACCGGCCGCAACCCTGAGGATCGCGGGTCACTCTTGACCGAGGCGCTCGAGGTGCTCGATGCGGTGTGGAGCAACGAGTCTGCGAGTTACCACGGCAAGCACTTCCACTTCGACGACGTGACAGTCGAGCCGCGCCCGGTGCAGCAGCCTCACCCGCTCGTCATCGTCGGAACGAAAGCGAACGTCGGCGTACGACGCGCCGGCCGTCTTGCCGATGGCATTCTCGGTGGCCTGGTGCAGACCGTCGACGAGTATCGGCCGGCGATCGATCTGTACTCCGAGACGGCCAAGGCCAACGGCCGCACGGCGCGTCTGTGGTTGCAGCGCAGCGTGTGCATCGCTGATAGCCGCGCAGAACTCCAAGAAACCTGGCTTCCTGGTTTCCTCGAGAACCGCCGGGGAAAGCTCGCGCTCGGACCTGGCTTGGCCGCGTCCGCGGTCGACCATGCGATCCTCGCCGGGCGTACCCCGAGCCTGGAAGAGGCCGCCCAGGGATGCGCGATCATTGGGACGGCGGACCAGGTGATCGAGCAGATCCGCGAACTCCAGGGGCAGGTCGAGATCGACGCGCTCGTGGTGAACCACCACTGGTCAACCGGCGACAATGCGAGGATCGAGCACCAACTCCGGCGGTTCGCGAACGAAGTGCTGCCGGCATTCCAGCCGGTCGCGGCGTCCGCATGACAACGCGGCCGCGCCGGTGCGAGCGACGCGGCACTACTTCCGGCCGATTGGGAAATCACCTTTTGCGCGCCTATACACCGCTTTCCGGGCAATAGTGACGATAATGGCAGAGATGGAACAGATTATGCACGTATGCCCGCCCCGCCCTCGTTGCGAAGGAGCAATGTCATGACCCTGAGCGATCGAGTTCCTACTCGCGGAACCGGCATTCAGCAGGTGCGAGTCGCGGAAACAGTGGCTGGCGAGATACGGCGGCGCATCCTGCGCGGAGATTTCCCGGACGGAGCCCTGCCCAAACAGGATCAGTTGCGTGAGGAGTACGGCATCAGCCACCCGTCCCTGCGGGAAGCCTTGCGCATCCTCGAGACCGAGGGTCTGGTAGTGGTGCGTCGCGGAAACGTCGGCGGTGCGATGGTCCAGCAGCCTGGTGAGGCTCGATTCGGATACACGCTCGGATTAGCCCTGCAGTCGACCGGCACGCGAGTGCACGAACTGGCGACCGCGGTTGCGACGCTGGAGCCTGTGTGCGCCCGCCTGTGTGCGGAGAACCCCAAGCGGGCCAAGGAGATCGTGCCCAAGCTTCGGGCAATCCTCGACACGACCAAGGAAGAAGGCGACATCAGCGAAGGTGTGCCGTTCACCCGCTCGGCGAGGAGCTTCCACTCGGCGGTTGTCGACCTGTGCGGCAACGAGCCGACAAAGATGATCGTCGGTGGCCTCGTCGCACTCTGGGACGCCCAGGAGGAGGCATGGGCACAACACCTCACCGCAGAAGGGCAGTACCCCGATCACGATCGCCGAGTCGCCACGATTGACGCTCACTACAAGCTTCTCGACCTTATCGAGGCGGGCGATGGCCCGGCCGCCGAAGACTTCTCACGGCGGCACATCCGCTCGACGCAGAAGGTCGTACTGTCGCGGATCGAGGACCGCGTGATCCAAGCGTCGTCCGTGCGTTCGATGGGCTCATAGCTGTGCGCAAGCTGGTACCTGAACTATGAGCACCGGACGACCCATTCCGCGGCGACCCAAGGTCGTGGACGCGTGGATCCAACCGTGGACCAAGGAAATCGTCGATGGGCTGCCATGGCGCACGGCGAATGTCTTCAAACGGTACGGAGAGTCGCGCGCCATGCAGGGCATTCCGCTCGAAGAGATGATCGATGAACTGGATGCCTCGGACGTCGACCTCGCGCTGATCTCCGGCGGCCCGGTCATGCCGAACTCGATCGTCCTGGACAGCCTTGACCGATGGCCCGACCGCCTCATCGGGGTTGTCTCGGTAGACCCGACGGACGGCATCATGAAGGCCGTGCGCGAGCTGGAGGCCCTCGCCCGGGACTATCCGATCTGCGCGATGAAGCTTGAGCCGTTCTATCACTGGGCAGATCCGACGCACCGGTGGTTCTATCCGCTCTACGCGAAGTGCGAGGAACTCGGTCTCGCGGTCCAGACGCAAGTCGGCGGCACTGGTCCGTACTATCCCTCCCGCTCCGGTCAGCCGCTCTACATCGATGAAGTCGCACTGGATTTCCCCGATCTCACGATCGTGTGTGGACACGTCGGAACGCCGTGGACCGAGGAGATGATCCACGTCGCCTGGAAACACGAGAACGTCTTCATTGACACGTCCGCTCGGTTGCCGAAGCATTTCGAACCCGGGTTCACGAAGTTTCTGTCTCGATACGGGCAAGACCGCTGCATTTACGCGAGCGACTGGCCGCTGCTGGACATGGAACGTCCGCTGCGCCAGGTTGACGACCTCAATCTGACCGACGAGGTTCGGGTGAAGTTCCTCGCGGAGAACGCCATCCGCGCCTTCCGCTTGGAACGGTTCATCGCAGAAGACGCTGCCTGAATCTTTCGCGCCGGCACTCTTCGTTAAACGGCTGGCTAGGTCGTTGACGTGGTGGGCTGTCCCAAGTAGAATTGAAATATCGTAATCAGTTTCGATATATCAAATTCGGAGTAACAATGAAGTTCTCGCGTAACCGCTCAACCCCACGCATCGCAATCATCGGCGGTGGTTTCGGTGGCATCGGGGTCAGCGTCCTGCTCAAGAAGGCGGGCATTGACTCATTCGAGGTCTTCGAGAAGTCCCCCAACATCGGGGGCGTCTGGTGGGACAACCGCTATCCAGGTGCCGAGGTTGACACGCCCTCGGTGATGTACTCCTACTCGTTCGAGCCTTACCGGTGGAGCCGGACCCACGTGCGGCAGGCCGAACTCCTTGAGTACATGGAGTACGTCGCCCAGAAGCACGACATCATCCGTCACGTGCACACGAATACCACGGTTGAGCGCGCTGACTGGAGCGACAAGGCCCAGCAGTACACCGTGACGTTCGGCGACGGCTCGAAGCGCCAGTTCGAGATCGTGATCAGCGCAGTCGGGCTGCTGTCCGACCCCCGCTATCCCACCTGGCCGGGCCTGGACACGTTCGAAGGCGAGAAGTTCCACACGTCGCGCTGGGACCACTCAATCGACCTGGCCGACAAGAAAGTGGCGGTCGTGGGCACGGGGTCCACGGCGGTGCAGATCGTTCCCAACATCGCAGCGATTGCCGACAAGGTGACGCTCTTCCAGCGGGAACCCGGCTGGGTTCTCCCCAAGGGCGCGCAAACCTTCGGGCCCGTCGAGCGTGAGGCTCTGAACGATCCGATCGCCCAAAGGCTCGTTCGTTGGGGGATGCTGATCCAGCGCGAGAAGTCCCAGTTCCGCAACGCGGCCTGGCGCCCGGGCACCCCGCAGAACATCGCGGCGGAGCGCGCGGCACGCGCCTACGTCGCGAAAGTGTTCGCAGATCGACCCGAGCTTGCCGACCTCGTTACCCCGTCCTACCCCTTCGGCGGGAAGCGCCCCATCCTGACCGACGACTTCTACCCGTCGCTGCTTCGCGACAATGTCGAACTCGTCCCCCATGCGGTGGATTCGGTCACCCCCAACGGACTCGTCGACATGAGCGGGACGCATCACGACATCGACGTGCTCGTCATGTCCACGGGGTTCAAGTCGTCATTCGCCTCGACCTTCAATCTCACCGGCGACAAGGGAATCGATCTGCATTCCACGTGGGCGGGCGACGACAAGGCGTTCCTCGGGATCATGGTTCCGTCGTTCCCGAACTTCTTCATGCTGTACGGACCGAACACCAACGGTGGGGCGATCGTGACGCACCTCGAGGAACAGTGCCGATGGGTCGTCGCAGCGATCAAGCACCAGATACGGAATCGCTTCTCCGCCCTCTATGTCGACGAGGCCATCTCCGAGGCCTACAACGTCATCCTCCAGGACCGGCTCAAGGGCACCTCGTTCGACGGGGTCAACAATTACTACGCCGCTCCCAGCGGACGGATCATTACCCAGTGGTCGGATGGCGCAATTGTCTACGGTCTGGCGACGCGCTTGCTTCGCCGAGTCGCGTGGCGGGGCAAACGCATCGTTCGGTCTTCCGATCGGCCGCCCGTCGTCATTCCCGTCGACCGCGAACCCGCGGGGCTGCCAATCGACGGTGAACTCGAGATGATCCTGCAAGCGAACGAGGTATGACGATGAACTCCGGAATCCAATTCACGAAGAATGTGACCGTGACCGGCCTTGCGGTGGCAGCGGTCTACGGAGCTGCATTGGTCGCGCTCCGTGCTCGCCGCGCATGGAAGAACATGAAGATCATCCAGTCGGTCGACACCGGCTCGGTCTGGACCACCGAGTAGCAGACCGAGTGACAGGAGGGTCTCCCGCGTCGCTTAGCGACGGAGGGAGACCCTGACCTCCAGGTCGTCGAACGGCACGCCGCTCGCATAGACATCGTCGAACAGGTCCTCTGCTCCCGAGGCGAGCCGACTCGCCAGCACAAGCCCGGCCACCGAATCGTCGGCCCACGCATGGGTGACCTCGACCTCGGCCAGGTCCCGCACTCCAACCGTGGAACCGCTTCGCAGCATCCCTCGGCCGGCGGTGAGGTCGAGTGTCAATTCTCCGAGTCGGAAGTCGATCATGCCGGCGTGCCCGAGGAACCGGACGCCCCCGGAGAACGCGATGTCAGCATTGTGGGCATCGCTGTCAAAGAGGGTCACCGTGTCTACGGGAAAATAGAACCGTCCGTCCGGAAGCAAGCCGCCGCCGCCGTCGAGTGTTTCGTCGCCGTGCGCGACGCGCTGTACATAACGGCGGAAGCTCGAGCGGACCCCCCACGCGAGGCCCTCCGTCTCCACGGACTGAACCGGCTCCGGCACGCCGCTATCCCGGCGCGCCGTGTCCCCGGACGGGCTCAATCGGCCTCCACGAGCCGAAGCGCGTTGACAGGGCAACCACTGACGGCGCTGCGCACGGATTCAAGCGCCCCCTCGGGCACGGGCGTCGACTCATCCACCTCAAGCTCGCCGTCGTCGTTCAAGACGAAAATGTCGGGTGCTAGCCCCTCACAGATGCCCAGGCTTACGCACTTGTCTCGATCCACGACGATCTTCATTGACTGACCTTTCACGCATTCGGGTGAATTGTGCTGCTTCGTCACATCGGTGTGGAAGCTCCCCGTTCTCAGCGTCAATTCTATCAAGGATAGTGAGGTTACGGCATTGTTCCGAGGAAAGATCCACGCTGCTCCCCGCCGGTTGTGACGATCGCCGTTCAGACCAGATGTTGGGTGATGCCGGTATCGGCGGCGCGGCGCAAGGCATCGAGCATCACCTTGCGTGTCACTGCGTCATCAAAGGTGGGGGCAAATCGCGTGCCGTGGCGAAGATCGCTCTCGACGACAAGAAGCGCTTCGGCTACCGTCGCGGCGACGTAGGGCAACGAGGGATCGGCACGCACGTAGGATGCGGGAATTTCGAGCTCGTGCAAGGTGCTTTCTCCTGCCGTGGCGCCGCGTATCTTCAACGGGCTCAGCTGCAGGCTGGTCTGGGCTGTGACGACAATGGTGCCGTCGGTGCCGTTGATCTCCCAGCGCAGTGATGTTCCCGCGGTTCGTCCGCCCCGATAGTGCGCAGAGATCATTACTCCGTCCGCGAGCTGGCCTGAAATGAGTAGCTGGTCGGGTGTCGTCTTCTGAACCGTGTTGTCGGTTCCCTCGAGGCGGACGACGGGTCGTTGGATGGCGGTCATCGCCGAGATGGAGGTGACCTCCCCGAGGACGCTGCAGATTCCGTCGATGCTGTGTCCGAACGGGATCGTCATCATCGTGCCGCCGAGCGCATCGTCCTGAAGATAGGCGTTGCCAGGAGCGACCACGTCGCCCCAGGGGACAGCGGCGCCGACTAGCGTGGTGGAGAGCACGCGCCCGACATAACCGCCTTGCACGAGATCCCGGATGTAGCGCATACCCGGTGTCGACCGGGCCTGTAGCCCCGTCATCGCTGGGACCCCAGCCGAAGCGAACGCATCTCGCAGCTGTACCGTCTGCTGCAGGTTCGAGCCCGATGGCCACTCGCTGTACACGGGCTTTCCTGCCCGAGCGATCTTGTGCAGCAGTTCATGGTGGTGCTCCACCCGCACCGCGACGACCACCAGATCGACAGCATCCGATGCGATCAGCGCGTCCGGGCTGTCGTACGCTTCCGGAACACCGAACTCGTCGGCGGTCGCCCGCGCGGATTCCTGCCGAGTGGTGCTGACCGCCGTCAGCTGAAGACCCGGGATCGACGCGATCGCGGGAAGGTGCGCGAGTCGTCCCCACCCGGTTGCGGAAGCACCGATGAGACCGACGCGGGCCGGGCGGTCGTGGACGAATGTGGGCTGCGTCATGGTGTCATCCCCGCGCGTTCGTGTAGGAGACCCGCGAGAGGCCGCCGTCGATGAAGAACTCTGATGCCGTGATGTAGGTGCTCTCATCGGATGCGAGGAAGACTACGAGACTGCCGAAGTCCTCCGGCCGGCCGAACCGTCCGAGCGGGACCGTCTCGCGCATCTGCTGGATGTGCGGCATCCGCGCGACTTCTGGAGCTTCGAGGATGGCGGTCGCGTGAGGTCCGGGATGGATCGAGTTCGATCTGATCTCATAGCCCTTGAGTGCCACATGGACCGCGGTCGTCTTGGTCAGGTTGGCTAGTGCGGCCTTGCTGGCCGCGTAATAGGTGGTCGTCGGCACGATCATCTCGGTCGAGTTGGATGACACGTTGATGATCGAACCGGACCCGCGCGCGATCAGGGCGGGCAGCACCGCCTGGATGCCCAGGAAGGGCCCGTACAAGTTGATGTCCATGACGTGCTTGAATTCGTCGAGCGTCGCGTCCTCGATCGTTCGGGGGAGTGCGATGCCCGCGTTGTTGACGAGCACATCGATCCCGCCATACGCCGCGATGCTCTCGTCGACTACCCGCGCCCACGCGTCCGCATGCCGCACGTCGAGAAGGGCGAACCGGGCCGTGCCGCCGGCGGCGGTGATCTCGTCGACCTTTTCCTGACCTGCGGCGGTGAGGATGTCCGCAACGACAACGCTTGCGCCCTCTGCAGCCAACGCGGATGCGGCGGCGCCGCCGAGTCCGCGCGCGCCGCCGGTAACGATGGCGACCTTGCCGCTCATTCGATCCATTCGGGGATCACCCTCTCTGATTGGTGGTGTGGCGTGTGCCGGGTCAGTGCACGGATTCGGGCATCGGAAGCCCGTAGTGTCCGCGCAGTGTCGTGGCCTCGTAGGCGCTGCGGAACAGTCCGCGGCGCCGCAGGATGGGCACGACGTGGTCGACGAAGTCTTCGAGTCCGTCCGGGAAGGTCGCGGGCATGACGTTGAACCCATCGGATGCGCCGGTGGTGAACCATGTCTCGATGACGTCCGCGATCTGCTCGGGCGTGCCGATGAGCTTCTGGTGCCCGCGGCTGCCGTTCAGTCGGATCAGCAGTTCGCGGACGGTCAGGTTCTCGCGACGTGCCATTTCGATGGTGATCTCGTAACGGCTGCGTCCGTCGACGATCTCTTCTGGGCGGCGGATGTGATCGGGGAGCGGACGGTCGAGGTCGAGGTCTTCTACCGGCACCCCGGTCTGATCCGCGAGCTGGGCATGTGCGTGGTCGAGGACGATGAGCTCGTCGAGCGCGCGGGCCTTGGCGTGCGCCTCGGCTTCCGTTCCGCCGATGACCGTTACGATTCCGGGCAGGATCAGCACGTGCTCGGGGTTGCGACCATTGGAGGCCGCCTGGGACTTGAGATCGGCGTAGAACGCGCGTCCTTCTTCGATCGTGCCCTGTGCTGTAAATACCGCCTCGGCGTACTTTGCCGCGAACGCGATGCCGGGACCGGATGACCCCGCCTGAACGATGATCGGTCGTCCCTGGGTGGTCGGGGGCAGTAGGGCGGGGCCCTGCACCGAGTAATACTTGCCGTCGTGGTCGATCCGATGCACTTTGCTGGGGTCCGCGTAGACGCCGCTCGCCTTGTCGACGACGAGCGCGTCATCCTCCCAGCTGTCCCAGAGCTTCAGCACGACGTCGAGGAACTCGTCGGCGCGCTCGTACCGTTCCTCCGGAGTGGGGAATTCGGTGACCCCGAAGTTCGGACCGATCTCCTTGGCGATGCTGGTCACCACGTTCCAGCCGACCCGTCCACCGCTGACGATGTCGACGGACGAGAAGCGTCGCGCGAGATTGAACGGATCGTCGAACGTGGTGGATGCCGTGGCGATCAACCCGATCCGTTCGGTGGCCTCGGCGAGGGCCGTCAGCTTCACCACCGGATCGAGCATCTCTCCGGGCCGGCGGCTCGGGCTCGAGATCAACCCCTGGATGTCGGCGAAGAAGATCGAGTCGAGCGTGCCGCGTTCGGCGATCCTCGCCAGGTTCTTGTAGTGCTCGATGTCCAGGTTCCAGTTGGGAACGGCCTCGGGCAATCGCCAGGCGGCTTCGTGGTGCCCCACGGCGTTGATGAAGGTGTTGAGGTGCAGCTGTCTGCTCACTGAGGTGCTCCCGTGTAACGAGCCATGGCTGGCTCTCTTGTCTGTTGGTCTTGTTCGCCGCGTTCAGTGCCCGCAGGAGTCAGTTCGAGGCCCTCAAGGCTGTCTGCCTCACGCCATCGCGCCAGGACCGCGAAGAACTCGATCGGCCCACCCGGGTAGCGTCCGGCAACGAACCGGTTCTCATCGTCGGGCTTGCCTTCACCGTTGGTGTAACTCGGCGTGCACTCGCGGAGGAACTTCAGCTGGGATGGAGAACGGCCCTCGCGGATGGTCCGCACCCATTCGTCTTCTGCCTGCTGCGAAGGCTCGACAACGCCGACCCCGCGCTCTCGCAGAGCGCTGAGGAGGTAACCGAGGTGGGAGGCCTGCTCATTCAGGGTGTGGGTGAAGTTGGGAGAGAACCCCGTCTGAGTGAAGCCGAGGAAGAAACAGTTCGGAAACCCGCGCCCGTGTAGGCCGTGGAAAGTGCGCATGCCGTTCGCCCAGCGCTCCGAGAGCCGAACGCCACCGCGCCCGACCAGATCGAAGCTGCGGGAATGCGTGTACGCGGTGCCGACGTCGAATCCGGTCGCGAAGACCAAAACGTCGAGCTCGTGGAGCTCACCGTCGACAATGATGCCGTCCGGCGTGATCCGTTCGACTCCGCGGCCGCCAGTGTCGATGAGCCGCACGTTGGGCAGGTTGAACGCGGGGAGGTAGTCGTCGTTGAACGTGGGGCGTTTGCAGTTGAACCGGTAAAAGGGCTTTAGGGCCGCAGCCGCGTCGGGGTCGCGCACCGACTCATCGACGCGGGAGCGGATCCGCTCCATGATCGCGAAGTCGACGAGCTCGTTTGCGGAGAATGGATCGGTCTTCCCCGCAGCCGCGGCATTCAGCTCCATCATGGTGCGGGTCCACGCGTCACCGACAAGGTCATTCTCGACCGCGACCCCCGTGACGCAGGCGGTGAAGTTCGCTGACCGCCGGTGTTGCCAACCCGGCTCGAGCGCAGAGGCCCAGTCCGGCCCAGTCGGCTTGTTGTCCCGAACCGAGATCGTTGCGGGCGTGCGCTGGAACACGAGCAGTTCTCCCACGTGCGCGGCGATGTTCGGGATCACCTGCACCCCGGTCGCTCCGGTGCCGATCACGCCGACGCGCTTGCCGGCCAAGCCCGAGAGGTCGTCGCCGGCGTACTCGCGGTCCCAGCGGCTCGTGTGGAACATCTTTCCGGCGAAGCTGAGGATACCGGGCACGGCGGGCAGACGCGGCTTGTGTTGATCGCCCGTCGACAGGATGAGGTACTTGGCGCGAATCTGGTCGCCGCGGTCCGTCGACAGCACCCACTCGGCCTCGGCCTCGTCCCAGGCCATGTCGGTCGCCGTCGTCTGGAACAGGGCGCCGTCATAGAGGCCGTAATGCCGACCGACCGACCGGAGGTGGTCGAGGATCTCGGGCTGATGCGCGTACTTCTCACTGGGGACAAAGCCGAGCTCCTCCAGGAGCGGCAGATAGATATATGACTCCGTGTCGCACTGAGCGCCGGGGTACCGGTTCCAGTACCACGTGCCGCCGAAGTCGGATCCCTTCTCGATCACCCGGATCGTGTTGTAGCCCGCCTCCCGCAGCCGTGCGCCGGCGAGGAGACCGCCGATGCCGCCACCCACGATGACGACCTCGACGGTCTCGGTGATCGGGTCGCGGGTGAAGTCCGGATCCGCGTAGTGGTCGCGCTGGAAGTCCGAGTACACGCCATCGGTGTCAATGAACTGCTCGTTTCCCTCGTCGCGAACCCGCTTTTCTCGCTCGCGGCGGTAGGCTTCGCGCGCCATTTCGAGGGCGCCAGCTGTCACTTGGGTGTCAGTCATTGCTTCTCGATTCTGCCGTCATGGACATCGACGTTGACGTCCGGCTGTCTGTTTCGGTTCCTGCCCCGGAAGCGATGAACTCGTCGATGTCAGCGATGCCGAGCTCGGTGAGGACCTCACGCGTGTGCGCACCGGGCAGTGGGGAACTGCCCGGTGGCGGCGGGACGAGGTTGTAGGCGGGGAACCGCGGCGCGATACCCGGCTGGATTGCGCCATCCGTCTCGATGAGCGTGCCGCGTTCGCGCACGTGCGGGTCGGTGGGTGCGTCTCTGAGCGAGAGAACGGGGGAGACGCACGCGTCGGTCCCCTCGAACGTGTCGACCCACTCGGCCTGGGTTCGCTGAATGATGCGTTCCGCGAAACGCGCGCGCATATCCGCCCAGCCCGCTTTGTCGTACTGCGCCGACAACGGGATGTCGACTCCGAGGCCCGAGACGAACTCGGCGAAGAACTTCGGTTCGATGGCGCCCACGGCGACGTGCTTGTCATCTGCGGTGCGATAAACGGAGTAGAAAGGGGTTCCCCCATCGAGCAGGTTCGAGCTGCGGCGGTCCTCCCAGCGGTTTGCGTTCAGCAGCGAGTAGATGATGGTGGCCAGGCTCGCCGCGCCATCGACCATCGCCGCGTCGACGACCTGACCGGTTCCCGCTGTTCGCGCTTCGTGCAGCGCCGCCAGAACTCCGATGGCGAGAAAGGCACCGCCGCCGCCAAAGTCTCCGACCAGGTTCAACGGGATTACGGGATCCTCATCGCCGATCGCGTGCAGGGTTCCCGTGACCGCGATATAGGCGATGTCGTGACCGGCTGCCATCTTGTATGGGCCGTCCTGTCCCCATCCGGTCATGCGTCCGTAGACGAGCCGCGGGTTGACTGCCAATGCCTCGTCGGGTCCGAATCCGAGTCGCTCCATCACTCCGGGCCGGAATCCCTCGATGAGGATGTCGGAGTTCTTGATCAGCTCGGTGACCACCGACTTCGACGAGTCGTGGCGCAGATCGAGTGCGACCGAGCGCTTCCCGCGGTTGACCAGGTTGACCCGAGGATCCATCGTGATCTCGTCTCCGGTCGGAGGTCGATCGACTCGGATGACGTCAGCCCCGAGGTCAGCCAGAATCATCGCCGCATACGGCGATGGCGCGAGACCCGCGAACTCGAGGACTCGGACACCGCTGAGCGGCCCCTTCTTATGGTGCGTCACGACGTCGTGCTCGCCTTTCTATCCTGTGGGGCCCGCGGGCCGTCCGATTTTCAGCCTCGCTGCTGCAGCCCAAGGCGTTCGCGGAGTGTCCCTTGCTGTGCGGGGTCCTGGGCAACAAGTCCGCGTCGCCGCAGCTCCGGCATCACGAGTCGACCGAAGTCCTCGAAGGAGCCGGGCATGTCCGTCGCCATGATGGCGAAGCCGTCGCAGCCATAGCCCTGGAACCATTCCTCCAGGCCGTCCGCGACCTGCACGGGATCCCCGACGAAGCGTGCACCGCCCTGCTTGCGCCGCGACTCGATGACATCGTTGAGGGTCGCATCTTCGCCGAATTTGAGCCGCGCGCCCTTGACGTACCCCTGCAGAGAGCCTTTCGTGCCGGTGAAAGTGTCCAGCAGCTCGTCGGTCAGCGGCTCGTTCATCGGTAGCTTCGCGAAATCGAAGTTTGCCTGCTCGGAGAGGGTCACCAGCTGCTCGCCCGGCTCGAACAGCGAATCGAAGTAGGCTTCCTTCGCCTCGGCGATGTCCTCGGTCTCGCCAACGATGGGCAGGACTGCGGGCAAGATCTTGACGGTTCCGGAGGGCCGGGAGTCCGCGCTGAATTGCGCTTGCAGCCCGGCGTAGTAATCACTGGCTGTCGCCAGGTTGTGCTGGCTGGTGAAGACGATGTCGGCCCATTGCGACGCGAACTGCTGCCCGCGTCCTGACTGCCCGGCCTGGAGCAGCGTCGGCCAGCCCTGCGGCGGGCGCGGCACTGTCAGCGGCCCCCGCGAGGAGAGAAACTCGCCCTCGTAGTCGATCGTGTGCACCGAATCGGGCTTGGCGAACCGTCCGGTGAGGCGATCCATTTCCAGCGCGTCCTTGTCCCAGGACTCCCACAGCTGCGTCACGATCTCGACGAACTCATCGGCGCGGTCGTAGCGCTGTTCAGGGTTGAGGTACTCCGTGCCGAAGTTCGCCGCTTCGTCTTCGTTCAACGAGGTGACGATGTTCCAGACAGCCCTCCCGTTCGAGAGGTGATCAAGAGTCGCGAACTTGCGCGCCACGTGAAATGGCGAGGTGTATGTCGTCGAGTAGGTGCCGCCGAGGCCGATTCGCTCGGTGTGCCCGGAAAGCATGCCAAGGATCGTGATCAGGTCGAGCTTGATCGCACGGGAACCTCGATCGATCGTCTCCTGGATCGAACCCTGGTAGGCCGCCGGCATCGCGAGACGATCGTCGAAGAACATGAGGTCGAAGCCCGTGCGCTCGAGCTCCTGAGCGAGGTTGATGTAGAACTTGGCGTCCAGGATCCCGCGATCGGCTCGTTTATGCATCCAGGACGTCAGCCCGCCCTTCGTAGCTGAGGCGGAGACGAATGCGGTGAAGACCATGTGGTCCGTGCGAGACACGGGTACCTCCTTGATGCGCCTACGTTGGCGACATTGGTTCGACGTAGAGACTACGGTTGCGAGCCAGACTACCTGAACGTAATGATTTCAAACATTGCAACTAAGAAAGGGATGGTTGTGGATTATGCATGAAAGTCTGAGTGTCGAGGATCGGTTCGAGATCACGCAGGTGCTGGCCCGGTACGGCCATGTCATGGATGGGCGTGATTTCGCCGGCTTGGCAGATGTCTTTCTCGATGATGCGTCCTTCGACGTGACGAGCGTGGGCGGTCCGCTGTACCGCGGCTTGTCTCAACTGAAGGAGTTTCTCGCACTCGGAGACGCCGTCCATCCGCCGTTCCACCTCCTGACGAACGCCTGGGTGTTTCACGATGGCGACGCGGTCAAGTCCATCAGCAAGTGGCTGACGATCGATCAGGCCACTGGACTTCCGCGCAGCGGTGACTACCTCGACACGTGGCACAACACCCGCGCCGGGTGGCGGATCGCCAAGCGCACGGCGCGCGTGCGCTGGACCGGTGGAGCCTGGAGCGCGGGCTACGACGACGTGAGGGCTATCGCGCCCTGAGCACGGCGATACACCACGCCGTCTCCGGCCGGTTCGCTCACATCATTGACCCCCGGGTTCGGGACGGCTACTTTGAGACCGTTCAATGATGAATAGGAGTGCAATGATGCAAATGAAACTACTCAACTCGGAGGCCTTCGGCCCGATCACCCCCGGAGTCGGACGCGCATGACCTACACAATCGGTGTTGACATCGGCGGCACGTTCAGCGACTGCGTTGCCGTCGATGACCGGGGACGCGTGTTCAACGGCAAGGCGCTGTCGACACACGCCACGAACCCCGTCGAGGGTGTTCTCGAAGGTTTGACCCGCCTCGCCGAGGAGGCGGGCGAGACGCTGGAGTCGCTGCTCGCTGCCACGTCTGAGTTCAGTCACGGTACGACCATCGGAACGAACCTGATGGTTGAGCGCAAGGGTGCGCGCGTCGGGCTTGTCGCGACCAAGGGCCACGGCGATGCCCTCCAGATCATGCGCGGTCGCGGTCGCACTGCCGGAGTCGCCGCAGACCTCCTCCTGAACGTGCGCGCGACGGACAAACCGGCGCCGCTTGTGCCGCATCGTGACGTGGTCGAGGTCGCCGAGCGGGTGCTGGCTGACGGCAGCGTGCTGGCCGCGCTGGACGATGACGCGGCGCGGGAGATTCTCCGGCCCCTGCTGGAGAACGTCGATGCGGTCTCGATCTCGCTGATCTGGGCGTTCCGGAACCCGGTGCACGAGCAGCGCCTGCGTGAGCTGGTGCATGAGATTCGTCCGGATATCTTCGTGAGCATCTCGTCGGAGACGGCACCGCGGCTGGGTGAGTACGAGCGCACCGTCGCGACGGTGATCAACTCCTACGTTGGCCCCGCTTCCAGCCGCTACCTTGGCGCGCTTGAGACGGCGTTGCAGGAGCGCGGGCTGAAGACCCCGGTGTTCATCATGCAGTCCAACGGCGGTGTGCTGCCGGTGGAGACCGCGCGGCACCGTCCGGTGCAGACGATCGGATCCGGCCCGGCGGGCGGACTCGCCGGCACGGCGTTCATCGCCAGGCGCACCGGTCACAAGAACGTCATCGCCACCGACATGGGCGGCACCTCGTTCGAAGTGGGGCTTCTCGTCGACGGGCGTCCGGTGCTCACCAGCGAGAAGATCATCGACCAGTACACGTTCAAGATCCCTCAGCTGGATGTGCGCTCCATCGCCTGCGGTGGCGGGTCCATCGCACGGGTCGACCAGCACAGCGGGGGCTTGCGGGTCGGCCCGGAATCGGCCGGCTCGAACCCGGGGCCCGCGTGTTACGGCACCGGCACCCTGCCGACGGTCACCGACGCGGACGTGGTGCTCGGCTTCATCGACCCCGACCGGTTCCTCGGCAGTGCGATGAAGCTCGACAAGGCGGCGGCGGTCGCTGCGGTGCAGAAGATCGCCGAAGAGGCGGAACTCTCGCTGGAGGAGGCGGCTTCGGGCATTCTGCGGGTGAACAGCCACAGCGCGGCGATCCTGATCCGGCAGCGCACCATCGAGCAGGGCCTGGACCCGCGGGACTTCGCGCTGTACGCGTTCGGTGGGGCGGGTCCGCTGCACGCGTTCGCGTTCGCGCACGAGCTCGACATTGACCAGGTCGTGATCCCGATGGGTAACGGCGCATCCACCCTCTCCGCGTACGGAATCGCGGCGAGCGACGCGATGGAGGTATTCGAGGAGGAATGTGCGATCCGTGCCCCGTTCGACACCGATGCTCTGGCGGACGTGATCGGCCGACTCGAGGAACGCGCGGTGAAGCAGATGGTCGCGGCCGGGTTCAAGGAGGAGCAGGTGCGGCTCACCCGCACCGCGCAGGCCCGGTACGCCGAGCAGTACCTGCAGGAGTTGAACCTGCCGGTTCCCTCCGGCCCCGTCGACGAGTCGTTCAGCGACACGCTGTCGGCGACGTTCGCCGAGGAGTACTCCCGCCTGTACAGCGCTACCGCATTGTCGGTGCTGCACGCCTCGGAGATCTTCACCATCCGGGTGATGGCGTCTGTGCCGCTGCAAACCGCGCCGACGGCCAAACCGACAGCCGGTGAAACCGAACCCGCACGGGAACGGGAGGTGTTCTGGCCGGGGCACGAGAGATGGATTCCGACCAACGTGTATGACGGTCCGCCCGCTCTGGGCGTCACCATTCAGGGCCCTGCGCTCGTGCAACTGCCGCACACCACCATCGCGGTCGCCCCAGGCCAGTCGCTGGAAACCGACACCTACGCCAACTGCATCCTCCACACCCAGAAGCAGGAGACCCGAGCATGACCCTCACCGACACCCAACCAGGCACCGACCAGCACGACCGGTTCAGCACCGAGGTAGCGTTCCGATCCGTGACGTGGGACGGCACCGCGCGCGGCTACATCCCATCGGACCCGCCGAAGTACTCACCCGCGGTGACGATGCATGACCCGGCGCCGACGGACGTCGACGCGGTCACCTACGAGGTCATCCGGTACGCGCTGATGAGCGCCAACCTCGAACACGGCGACACCATCGCGCGGCTGTCGATGTCACCGGTGGTAATGGTCGCCCGCGACTTCCAGTCGTCGATGATGACCGAGACCGGTGATCTCGTCTACCTCGGGTCCGGGGTGCAGTACTTCTCGAACCAGAACGCGCTGACCGTGAGGTACATCCTCGAGCACCACACCGAGAACGGACTGAACGACGGCGACATCTGGCTCAGCAACGACCCCTACATCGGCGCATCACACCAGTCCGATGTATCGCTGGTAACTCCGGTGTTTGCGGACGGCGAACTGTTCTGCTGGCTGTCCAACGCACAGCACTTCCAGGACGTCGGCGGGTCGATGCCGGGCAGTCAGGTGACCACCGCCGCGGACGCGTTTGCAGACCCGTCCTCGTGGCCGCCACTGCGACTGGTCGAAGACGGCAGGATGCGTGAGGACGTGGAGCACGCGTTCGTTCGCCAGTCACGGGTGCCTCACTACAGCCGGATGGACCTCCGGGCCGCGATCGGTGCGATCCAGGCCACCCGCGAGAAGGTACTGAAACTCGTCGACCGGTACGGCGCCGACGTCGTGAAAGGCGTGATGCGCCGACTGCTCGACGCGGGCGAAAAGGTGTTCGCCGACCGGATCGCGAAGATCCCGGACGGTCGCTGGTCACACCGCATTTACACCGAGGGTGCGCTGCCGGGCGATAAAAATTTGTACGCCTACCAGGTGAACGTCACGAAGAGGAATGACCGGATCATTGTCGACAATGCGGGCACCGATCCGCAGACCGGCTCAATCAACCTCACCTACGCGGGCTTCGCCGGTATCGCGGAAGCGGTGCTTACGCAGCAGCTTATCCCCGACCTCGCCGGAGCATACGGTGGAGCCTACCGTCTCATCGACATTCGCCCGATTCCGGGGCTACTCAACTGCGCGGACTACCCAGCGGCGGTGAGCCCCTCGGGCGTGTCGACGGTGATGCAGGTGCTCAGCTGCGCGGCGACGGCGGTGTGCAAGATGCTCGCCAGTGGCACGAGCGGCACTCGAGAGCTGACCCTGGGGGCACCGTCGGCGAACCTCGCCTCATTGATCGGCGGCGGCCTGACCTCCGCCGGGCAGCAATTCATCCATCAGAACACTGACGGACTCATGGGCTCGCTCGCAGGTCGCGCAACCCGCGACGGTGTCGACGCTGGCGGGCAATGGTGGATACCGGACAGTGCCATCGAGAACGCGGAGCAGCTGGAATCGGGCATGCCTTTCGTGTTGCTCGGTCGGCGGCTGCGCGAGGCCGGCCTCGATGGCAGCGGTCGATATCGCGCCGGCGTCGGCTTCCGCGAGACAATGCTCGTGCACGGCGCGCTCGGTGGCCAGATCTTCTGGTACGTGAACGAGAGCTTCAGCAACGGGCAGGGCCTGTTCGGCGGCAATCCCGGGTCGATCGCGCGGGCGAGGGTAAAGCACGCCACCGACGCTATCGACCTGCTCGGCCAGAGTATCGGTATCGGCGGGATCGACGACGTGACCGGCGAGGAGGAGATCCTTACGTTCAAGGGCATGTTCGCGTTTGCGGACGGCGACGTGATCGAGTGGACCTCTCCTGCTGCCGCTGGCTACGGCGACCCGTTGTTGCGCGACCCGGAGTTGGTTCTCGCCGACATCGTGGGTGGCCTCAGCACACCCGAGACCGCGAAGCGCGTGTTTGGTGTGGTGATCACCGACGGGCGGATCGACCACACGGCGACACAAACGGAGCGGCTCGCCACGCGCCGGGAACGCCTCGGGCGAGAGCCGGAGGCCGAGCTCGAGGCACCCGACGGCGCCGTGCAGATCGGAGACGTGTTACATGCGGTTGACGGCCGCTGGTGGAGCAACGGTGCAGACCTCGGCCGTTCGAGCGAGAGCTACAGGCCAAACGCTGTCGTGCGGGAAACGAGGATGCGCGACATTGGACCGGAGTTCGACCCGGCGGACGTTGAGAGCGCCGACCGGTTCGTTCTCCGCGAGTACCTCTGCCCGGTCACCGGGTACCGGATCGATGCGGAGATCGCTGTTGTCGGCTCGGAACTCCTGGAGGATGTTCTGATCGCTGTACCCTGACCCCGTGCAACGGAGGTGCCCGGCTCCTCGAGCTGGGCATTTCCGTTGTGAACTTCCAACAATGAAGCCCCGGCCGATGGCCGGGGCTTCATTGTTACCGAGACTTCTAGCAGGGGCTCGCTACTGCTTGCCGAGTCCCTCTGTCAAAGCTTGAGTCCAGGCATCCCAGTCACCGACAGCACCGGAGCCGAGGCCCAGGCCCTCAAGGATGTCATCGTGGTCGACCTCCACCTTCAGCGTGTCGACCGAGAAGTCCCACCAGGCGTCGGCGATGGCGTTCGTGCGCTTGATTTCCGCTTTGGGGTCGGACACCGAGGCCGGCGCAACCGTCGCCGGGTCAGGCTGGTCGGCCCACCACTCGTTCACCGCCGGGTTGAGATTGGCCGGGTCGACGATTCCGCCGCCGGCTTCTTCGGCTGCCGCGACGATGTCACGGTAAGTGTCGAGCGTGTCCACGGCGAAACGCTTCAACGCCGCATACCGCGCATCGCGCATGGCGGTCTGAACCTCCGGAATGAGGCTGTCCCATGCGCCGGTCGAGATTACCCAGTTGGCACCGGAAGACGGGGCGGTGTTCAGGAAGCTCACCCAGGGTGACACTTCGAGAAGGCTGCCGTTGAGAACCGTGGTCACCGCGTTTACCGCGCAGTCGATCACTCCGCGCTGCAGAGCCTCGTACTGCTCGTTCGGCGGGGTGAAGACGCCGACCATGCCGAGGGCTTCGTTCTCGCCCTGGGCCACGGCGTTGGCCACGCGCACCTGGCGGCCGTCGAGGTCCTTCTCCGAGTCAAACTCCGTCGCACAGGTCAGCGCCGCTGGTCCGCTGATCATAGGCAGCAGTGGAATGAAACCGACCTCCGCCATCTCATCCAGCGCGGCACTCTCGCCCTCGTAGTGCACGACTTGCTGCGCGATGCCCGCGATGTTCGTGTTCGGGTAACCGAAGTCGTTCACGGCGTGCTGGACTACGAGGTCGTCCCAGTTGGAGACCGGGAGCTGCTCGGGGAAGAATCCGTTGCTGACGAACGTGACGTCGGTCAGATCCGAGGACAGGGCCGACAGCGCTTCCGGAGCCGGGTGCAGGGTTGCGGTCGGGTAGTAGTCGAATGTCACCGCACCCTCGGTGTTCTCGGTGACCGCGTCCATCCAGTCTTCAATGAGGTTCGTGGAGGTCGCGCCCGGGGCGAAGATGCTGCTAACCGTCAGCTCCACGGGTTCAACCGTGCTCCAGTCGAAGTCCTCCGTGGACGCCGTTCCAGAGGTCGCCGTGCTTGTCCCGCCAGCGCAGCCGGCGAGGAGGGCAATGACGCCGAGGGCGCCGATTGCTGTGGGAAGTGCTCTCTTGGTACCAATCACCACAGAACTCCTTTGTCATGTCATGAGGTCGTGCCGCCACAGATTGCCGCGACCCTCGGAATCTACCAGCCAATACTTTTAACTACTACAAGCTTTATAGGATTGTTGGAATCGATCTTCGCCGTAACGCAAGATGGTGCGGAACCGTCTGGTCCCGCACCATGTTGCGTTCTGCACGCAGCCCTCAGCGCGTCATCATTCGGCGCCGAGTCGGTCCCGGAGCGCTTGGGTCCACGGAGTCCAGTCGATGATGTCGCTGCCTTGGCTGAGCACCTCGATGATGTCGTCGTGGTCGACGGGCACGCCGAGTTCGTTCTCAGAGAAGTCCCACCAGGCAGTTGCGACACGTTCCGTCTGCGCGAGGGCCGCCTCGGCATCGACGCCGTCAGGGGCGGTGCTTGCCAAGCTGGGCCGGCCGGCCCAGTACTTTGCGATCAGCGGGTTCAGCGATGAGGCATCGATGACTTTGCCGCCGGCCTCTTCGGCCGCCACGACGATCTCGCTGTACTGGTCGAGCGTGTTCGTGGCGAAGTTGGTGAACGGCTCATAGCGCATGTCGAGCAGGATCTCCTGGACTTCGGGCGCGAGCGATTCCCACGTGCTGGTCGAGATCACCCAGTTCGCCCCAGAGCTCGGTGCATTGTTCGTGAAGGCCACATAGGGGGAGACCTCCAGCAGGCTGCCGCTCAGCACCGTCGTCGGCGCGTTTACGGCGCAGTCGATAACGCCGCGCTGCAGTGCCTCGTACTGCTCATTCGGCGGCGTGAACACGCCGGTCATGCCGAGAGCTTCGTTCTCGCCCTGCGCGATCGCGTTCGGCACGCGAACCTGTCGACCCTTGAGATCCTTTGCGGTCTCGAATGGCTGGGAACAGGTCAGCGCCGCGGGTCCGCTGAGCATCGGCAGCAGTGGGATGAACCCGGCTGCCTCCATTTCCGGCAGGGCGGCATTGTCGCCGCTGTAGTGGATGACCTGCTGGGCGAGTCCGGCGACGTTCATGTTCGGATACCCGAAGCTGTTCAGCGCGTCCTGCACAGCGATGTCGTCCCAGTTCGAGATCGGCAGCTGGTCGGGGAATGTGCCGTTGCTCACGAAGGTGATGTCGGTAAGGCCCGATGCCAGCGCACTGAGCGCCTCGGGGGACGGGTGCAGTGTCCCGTCGCCGTAATAGTCGAAGGTCACCGCGCCGTCGGTCGCCTCCGTCACGGCTGTCATCCACTCGTTCAGCAGGATGCTCGCCGTGCTGGCCGCGGGGAAGATGCTGCTGACGGTGAGCTCGACGGGTTCGACGTCGCTCCAGTTTAGGTCGCCGTTCGACGGCGAGGATGCACTTGTTGCCGCGCCAGCGGTGCAGCCGGCGAGCAGGGTGACGACGCCGAGGGCGCCGAGGATGGGGAGTGTTCTCTTGGTGCGGATCACGCAGACTTCCTTGTCGTCAAATTCCCGAAACGGGGAGAGCTTGGGGGGATTTGGGCAGTATTGCACATTGCGGTCCATCATTACAAGCTTTGTGAGTATTGCATAATGGACGAGGTGCAGATCTGACTCTACGGGATCATGGCGCTACGCCTTCGGGGATACCGACGGCGGTCAGCTCCCTCCAGTTCATGAGGCTGACCCCTCCGTCGATCGTGAGCGTCTGACCCGTAATGTGCCCGGCCATCGGTGATGCGAGAAAGGCAAGTGCAGCGGCGATGTCAAAGGGTTCCGCTGCCTTTCGCAGCGGCGTCGAGCGGAGCGCGATTGCTTGCATCTCCGCGGTCTGCGTGGCGAGCATGCGTGGCGTGTTCGTGGCGCCCGGTGCGACGCAGTTCACTCGGATGCCCGCAGGCCCGAGCTCAACGGCGGCGGAGCGCACCATGGACATCATCGCCGCCTTGAACATGCCGTATGTCCCATTGGACGGGGCGGCATTCAGCCCGGCGATTGACGAGACGAATCCGAGCGAACCGCCGCCGGATCGCTCGATCAGCGGAGCGGCCGCGCGAAGGATCCGGAACGCGTGCCGGACCACCAGCCCGACCTGCCGGTCCCACTCGTCGTCGGTCGTCTCGGTGAATGGCTTGAAGAGCGCGGCGCCGATGATGTCGATTGCGCCATCGAGACGACCAAATCTGTCGACGACCTGGTCGAGGGCATGATCGATCGCGCCCGATTCGGAGACATCAACTTGGAGCGCCAGCCCAGCGCCTCCCGCTGCCGCCGCGGCGGCGTCCCCGTCCAAATCCAGACACGCGACCGTCGCTCCGAGCGCTGTCAGCGCTCTGACTGTTTCGCCTCCGATTCCTGCACCCGTGCCGAACACCGCGTAAACGCGTCCATCCAGGCGGATCAGTGATGAGTAATCGACGTCGGCCATGGTTCCTCCAGATGTCTCAGTTCAGCGGTGGCATTGGTCGCCATGGATCGGTCCCGTCCCAGTCCTGGGCTGCCTCAGCGACGACTTCGTAGAGGCGCTCGACGATCGAGGGCGGTCGGCGCTCACTCAGTTCGATCGCCGGCAGGTTCCAATCTCCCCAGTGATAGAAGACGTTGTTGGCAGGCGTGCCCGCCTCGGACAGCGTCGTCTCGCCTGCGGTGGCGCGGCGCGCGACCTCAGCCGCGAAGTCGGGCACCGCCACGGCAATGTGATTCAGTCCCGGCGCGCCCCCGTGGGCGGCGAGCCACTCGGTGTGTGGGGAGGGTGACATGTCATGCTGCTGCACGAGTTGGATCTGGATGCCGTTCCAGTCCGCCATCGCGGTCGAGACATCCGGTTCTCCCGACTCACCACGGAAGCGGTAGTCGCGGTTACCGAGATGCTCCCAATAGAACCAGGGACCGACTCCGAAGCGACGGGTCCACTCCATCGCCGCGTCGTGGAGGTGGGTCACGACAAACCCCAGCTGCACGATTCTCGAATCGACCACGGCGATCTCCTAGAGTGAATCCTCGAACAGGGGCTCGCCCGGCCAGGGCAGAGTGGGCAGGTCAGTCTGGGCCGACATCGTCCACTGGGGAGCGCGTTTCTCGCTCCAGGCGTTCACGCCCTCGGCGGCATCGGTCATACGCCCGAGCGCGGTGATCGCAGCGGAGTCGATCCGATGAGTGTGCATGGGGTGATCGGTGCCGACCATGCGCCAGATCAAGCGCCGGGTCACCGCCGCAGAAACGGGCGCCGCGGCCGACGCGACCTCCTCGGCGAGCTCGTAGGCGGCGGCCATGAGTTCATCTGGTTCGTGCACGCTTCGGACCAATCCGCGACTGAGCGCCTCCTCGGCGTCGAACAGTCGCGCAGTCAGGCTCCAATCGAGCGCAGTCGGAATACCAACGATCTTCGGCAGGAACCAGCTGGAAACCGCATCGGGCACGATCCCGCGTGCGGCCGCGACGAAGCCGAACCGCGCCGTGGTCGAGGCGAGACGGAAGTCCATCGGCAGCACAAACGAGGCACCGAACCCGACGGCGGGGCCGTTGACCGCCCCGATGATCGGCTTGAGAGAGTCAAACGCGCGCAACACGATCCGCCCACCTCCGTCGCGGAGCCGAACGTCACCCTCCTCGTACGCGAAGGTCGCGCCGCCGCCACTGACGTCGGCTCCAGCGCAGAAGCCCCGACCTGCGCCGGTTACCACCACCACCCGCACTCTGTCATCGGCGTCGGTCTCGTCGAAGACGGTGATCAGCTGTTCTCGCATCGCCGGGTTCATCGCGTTCAGCCGATCCGGACGATTCATCGTGACCGTCGCGATGCCCCCCTCGATGCGGAGCTCGACCTCGCTCATCGGGACGTCTCAGAAACGGTGCACTCAGGCGACCTCATCGTTTCGTCCGATCCGCAAGACCCAGGCGGTCGCGAAGGGTGCCACTGATTTCGGGCCGCTCGGGAACGCGTCCGCGTCGGCGGAGCTCGGGCATGACAAGCCGTGCGAAGTCCTCGAACGATCCCGGCGTGTCGGAGGGCATGAGCGCGAATCCGTCAGCGCCGTAGTTGTCGAACCACTCCTCAAGAGTGTCGGCGATCTGCGCTGGGGTGCCGATGAACCGGTTGCCGGATGTCATGGATCGGGCCTTCACGATCTCACGCAGCGTCGCGTCGGGGCCGAACTTCGCACGCCCCGAATTCACGAACGCTTCGACGGCGCCGCGGGTGCCGGTGAAATGGTCGAACCACGAGTCGTCGAAGGTTTCATCCATCGGGATCTGTTCGAAGTCGAAGTTCGCCTGTTCAGCAAGGAAGATGAGCTGTTCGACCGGGTCGCTGAGGGCGTTGAAAAAGTCGTTCTTGTTCTTGGCGATCTCTTCGGTCTCGCCAGTGATGATCATGACGGCGGGAAGGATCTTTGCGGCGCCGGCGGGTCGGCCCTGTTCCTGGGTGATCCGCTGCTGGTCGGCGTAGTGTCCTTGCGCTGCCTCGACGCTGTGCGCGGTGGTGAAGATCAGGTCCGCCCAGCGGCCCGCGAACTCGCGACCGCGTCCAGACTGGCCAGCCTGCAGCAGAACGGGCCAGCCCTGTGGCGGTCGCGGAACGGTCAGAGGGCCGCGCGAGGACAGGAACTTTCCCTCAAAGTTGACGCGCCGCACCTTGGCGGGGTCGGCGAACCGACCCGAGGTCCTGTCCAGCTCGAGTGCGTCCGCTTCCCACGATTCCCACAGTCCCGTAGCGATTTGCAGGAACTCGTCGGCGCGGTCATACCGCTGGTCGGGGTTCAGGTGGTCGGTGCCAAAGTTCTCGGCCTCGTCCTGGTTCAACGACGTGACGATGTTCCAGATCACGCGGCCCTTCGAGAGGTGATCAAGGGTCGCGAACTGGCGGGCCACATGGTACGGCGAGCCGTAGGTTGTCGAGTACGTCGCGCCGAGACCGATGCGGCTGGTGTGACCAGCGAGCAGGCCGAGGATTGCGACAAGGTCGAGCTTCACTACCCGTGATCCTCGCTCGACAGCCGGGTCGGTGGACGCTCCGTACGAGGCGGGCATTGCCAGCCGGTCGTCAAAGAACAGCACATCGACTCCGCCGTTCTCGAGCTCCTGGGCGAGTCCGATGTAGTACTCGGCGCTCAGAAAACCCGGGTCGGTGCTCGGGTGCATCCATGCACCCAGGGATGTCTTCGTGGTCGACGCCGAGGCAAACGCCGCAAAGATCATGTAATCGGTACGCCGCTCCATCGCGATGCCCTTCCACTAAGAGGGATGTCGATGGCACCAGTTGCAGACCATCCTGACTATGCTTTATATGTTAGTGATCTCGGGCGACGCCCGGAAGTCCCACTGCTGAGTATCCGCATGTGCGGGGAGGTTCGATGATGAACGAAGAAACGGCGCGCGCGAGTATGCCCGCTCGTCCCCTTGAGGGGATCACGGTGATCGAGGTCGGAGTTTGGCATGCGGGGCCGGGTGCTGCCGCCATCCTCGGAGATTTGGGCGCGGATGTCGTCAAGATCGAGAGCCTCGATGGCGACCCCGAGCGTGGTGAAGGTGGCTCCCTCACTCTGAAGTCCCAGGCGATCGACTCGCCGGGGTGGAACCTGATGTTTGAACTGTCGAACCGCAACAAGCGAGCGATTGCCTTGGACCTCGCGTCTGAGCAGGGCAAGCAAGTGCTGCGGCAACTGGTCGAGGGCGCGGACGTCTTCATCACGAATCTTCGTCCCGGTGCCAAGCGCAAACTCGGCATCGATTACGAATCGTTGGCAAGCGTGAACCCGCGCCTCGTGCATGTCAATGTTTCCGGTTTCGGTTCGAAGGGCCCGCTGGCGGAGGAGGGTGGGTTCGACACGCTTGGGCAGGCGCTGGCCGGAATGTTCTATGTCTCCGGGCATGAGGTGCCACAGCCGCTGCCGGTGGTCGTCGTCGACCAGCTGACGGCTCAGACCGCGGCGCAGGCGGCGATCACGGCACTGCTGGCTCGGGAGCGGAACGGGGGAGAGGGGCAGGACGTACACGTCTCGCTCTATGGTTCCGGTGCGCTCTTATGGTCAGCTCAGTTGATGTGGGAGGCGGCCCTCGACTCGAAACCGATCGTCACGTACGACCGGATTCAGAAGACACCGCTGCTGTCGGTATACCGATGCAAGGACGACCGGTGGATCGTCGGGACGAACCCGGGCCGCGCGCTGTGGTCGACGTTCACCGAAGCGATCGGAGCGGCCGACCTGGCCCAGACACCGTGGGACGTCGACGACCGTACCTCGCAGGAGGCGCTGTACGCGGCGATCGACCCGCTCATGCTGGAACGCACCGCGGTCGAGTGGGTCACTTACCTGCGAACGAAGGGCCTCTTGTTTGCGCCAGTGCAGGACTTCGGGCAAGTGCTCGCAGACGAACAGGCGCGGGCAAACGGTTATGTCGTGGAGCATGACCACCCTCGACTCGGCAAGATCACCCTTCCCGGATCGCCGTTCACGCTCGGAAAGCAGCTCACGTCGCGCTGGCAACCCGCACCGGACCACGGGGCGGACACCACCGAGATCCTGAGTAATCTCGGCTTCGACAGCGACCAGATTGCCGCGATGCGCGAACAGCGAATCGTCGCCTGACGCCCAGCTACCCCAGAACACAGATGAATCAAAGGAGATCAAGGATGACGAAGTACGCGCTGGTTACCGGCTCTGGCCAAGGCATCGGTTACGGCATCGCCAAGCGGCTGGCCGACGACGGCTTTCACGTCTACGTGACGGATTACTCAGCCGAACTCGCCGAGCAGGCCGCGAAGCAGCTTGGGGGCACGCCGATTCGGCTTGATGTGAGCGATGCGGACAGTGTGGCAGCGGCCGTGGCGCAGGTGCCCGAGCTGGACGCCCTCGTCAATAGCGCCGGGATCTACCCGTGGCTCGGCTTCCGTGACATCAGCGTCGCCGACTTCGACCAACTGTTTCACGTCAACGTGCTCGGCCCCATCTTGACGATCAACGCTTTCGCTCCGATCATCGCTGCCCGTGGCGGGGGCGCGATCGTGAACATCACCTCGATGTCGCAGGACCACGCTTCACCGGGGGTAAGCGCCTACTCGGCTTCGAAGGCGGCTGCACACGGCGTCACGAAGCTCGCAGCGCTCGAGTACGCCGAGCGCGGCATCCGTGTGAATTCGGTCGCCCCCGGCACGATTCAGACAGAAGGCATGAAGAACGCGCTCGCCGGCGGCGAATCGCCTCGTGAGTCCGCACTCATCCCGCTCGGCCGGGCCGGCGCGCCGGCGGATATCGCGTCGGCAGTGTCGTTCCTCGTCGGTCCGGACTCGTCATACATCACCGGGCAATCGTTGACTGTCGACGGCGGATACACGACCGCGCTGTTCAACTTCTACCGCGCGGCGGCTTACGGGTCGACGAAGGCGTCGACGGAGGCCCTCGGCCAGCGCTAACCGCCAGATGCCGGCCAGTCACGTGCGTAGTCCGAGTTGAGGGGGAAGTATGAAATACACAGTGGAGTTTCCACTCGAGGCGGTGAGTACGGCGGACGACGTCGAGGCGATAGCGCGCGCGGTGGATTGTCTGGGGTACCACGCCCTCGCGTTCACTGAGCATCCGGCACCGTCGAAGGCATGGATTGACAGCCCGCCGGGGCATCCGACTTTCGACATGCTCGCATCGTTGGCGTTCTGCGCGGCCATCACCGAGCGAGTGCGCCTGATGACCTTTCTCGTCGTGCTGCCGTATCACCGGCCGTTCATGGTCGCCAAAGCGCTGGCGACGATCGATCTGCTGTCGCGCGGCAGGGTAACGGCCGTCGTAGGCGCCGGCTACCTGCGCGCGGAATTCGATGCCCTCGGCGTGCCGTTCGAGGAACGCAATACGCTCCTCGATGAGGCGCTCGCGGTGCTCCCGGAGATCTGGGCGGGGGAGCCAGTGAGCCGGTCGGGTATGAACTTCGACGCCAGTGAGATAGTGAGCCGACCGGTGCCGGTACAGCCGGGAGGACCACCACTGTGGATCGGTGGGAATGGGCGCCGGGCGCGGGATCGGGCGGCTCGGTCGGGCGGTTGGAGTCCGCTGCTGATCGGCTCCGAGGCGGCGTCGAGGATCAATACGGCGGCAATCGCGGGAGTCGACGGGCTCGTGGGCGACATTCGAGAGGTGCGTGACCTGGCGCGGGAGCTGCGCGGCGAGGACGCCGAGGTCGTGGTTCAGGTGCTGACCCCGCAGGCACGCGTGATGTTCGCGGATCACTCAGCGGCCGAGCACCGAGAGTATCTCGCAGCGCTCGCCGACGCCGGTGTTGACTGGTTCGTGGTCAGAGTTCCCGGCGACGATGCGACTTCGGTTATCGCTTCGCTCGAGTACTACGCGACAGACCTCATGCTCTGACGACTTCCCGTCAGGACTTGGGCGCGGCAGTTCGCTTGAACTGCCGCGCCGGGTGGTCACCCCAGTGGCTCGATCTTCTCCACATAGACGTAGAGCCGGGTGAGCTTGAGCGAGGCGATCTTCCACGCCCCGTTGACCTGGCGGTAGGTCTCCCAGTAGTGCCCGGTCCCGCGCAGGCGGTAACCCTTCGCGCTTCCAGACCAAGACGTCCTCACAGATACCCGCCGCCTCGTTCTCGCCGGTGAGTTCGATTTCCGGCTGGTACCCGTGATGCGTCGTGATCAGGGGGCCAATGAACAGCCGATTGCGCTCGATGAACGCGTCGAAGTTCGTGCCGCTGGTGACCTGGTCCCGCGCTTCAGGCGGCCGCAGTGCCAGCAGGTAGTCGGGGGAAGCCGTTCTCGATCGGGCCGATCTGGGGATCCTCGACGAAGACGCCCCGAAACGCGTCCCAGTCCTTGGTGTCCAGAGCACGAAAATATCTGGCCTTGAGCTGCTTGATCGCCTCGATCTCGTCGGTTCGGGTACGCAGGACGGTGTCGGTCATGAGTGTGCTCCTTCTGTTAAGGGCTGTCGGATGGCGGCTCCCGTGAGCAGCCGGTATGACGCATCGCCGCGGTTCCGACCCGGCTCGCGGACGGGAACCCCGGCGGTCGGGGCTACCGGGCGCGCCGCGTTCGCGGGATTTTCTTGTTCGGTGATGAGATCATTCACGTAATCACGCTCAACGATCGCCAGTCGACCATCGGTTTCTGCCCACCGATCGATGTAGCGGCCGTACCCGACCCGGTCGACATGGATCGCGCCCTCGCGGCGGCGCAGCAGCGACGTGACATACGCCTCGCTGACAAGGTCTCCGGACGGGTTACGGTCAATGAAGACGTTCGCGACGCGATGCACGTTCAGCTCCAGCTTCTCGTGGAATGGCCATACCCAGTTCACGAAACCGGGTGCGTCACCCACGTAGATTCCGCTGTAGTTGAGGACCGCGCAAGGGGCGAAAGCCCAGAGCGCGATCTCGCGGTCGAAACGGTCGAGTCCGCGGCAATACGCGGCGAGCGCCTGCTCGATCTGGTTCCGCTCCTCGGCGGTCACAAGATAGGGAATCGCGGTCATGCGCGAAGCAGCCGGTAGGAGGCATCCGACTCGTCCCTCGCCCAGGTGAGTGCGGCGCCCTGCGATGCAGGTCGCACCGCGGATAGGTCTTGTTGCTCGTGCGGATACGCGCGCGTGGCGTCGAGTACATAGTCGCGCTCGACGATGACGACCCTTCCATCCTGCTCCGCCCAGCGGTCGACGTAGCGTCCGTTCCCAATGTTGTCGGTCATCGAGCCGCTGGCTGAGGTCGTGCGCAGCAGGACCTGGACGTACGACTCGCTGACGAGGTCGCCGTCCGTATTGCGCTCGATGAAGATGTTCACCACCCGGTGCACGTGCACGAACATGCTGGCATGGATCGGCCAGATCCAGTTCATAAACTCTGGCGCGGTGCCCTCAAAAATCCCGCTGTAGACCAGGTGTGCGTCGGCCGCGAACGGCGACAACGCCAGCTCCCGATCGAACCGGTCGAGACCGCGGCAGTAGGCGTACAGGCCCTGGCTGATTTGATTCCGCTCTTCGGCGGTCACGTTGTAGCTCATCGCTTCTCCTCAGCTCACCGGGACGGGGTTGCCGGAGGCAAGTCGGGCAGCGCGCTCGTCGATCGACTTGGCGCGTTCGGCCGGCTCCGCGTAGGTACGGTCGGTCATATGGACTCCTTTGTCTCAGTTCGTCTGGCTGAATGGTCGACGGATCGTATCCCGCGTGGTCGGGTCGGTCAACGGCTGCTGGACTACCGCATTACCCGTGCGGCGGCTCGGTACGCAGACGGAGATTGCCCGAACCAATTGCTGAACGCGTCGCTGAAACTCGTCGGCGAGGCATAACCGAGATCCAGGGCTATTTCGGCGATCGGTTTCGACGTGCCGCGCAAGCCTGAAGTGGCTAGTTCGCGCTTCACGGATTCCTGCAGTGCGCGAAAGGAGAGGCCCTGCTTGGCGAGCGCTCGTTGCAGCGAACGTGTCGAGGTGCCGAACTCGCTCGCCAGTTGTCCGACTGTGCAGGTTGCCCCGCCGGGGGCCCGTAGTCGGTCGACGATTCGGTCGCGGATACCTTTCGATCGGCGCACCTCTCTGATCATCGTCGTGAGGTCTCGGAGGTGCTGCCGATGCAGAATTCGTTCGCGCCGGGAAGTGGACGGCTGCTGATGTCGGGGTACCAATGCAGTTGCGGCCGGCTGGAGGTGCGAACGATACCTGCGTAATTCCGGCGGTTGATGGCATCGAGCGACAGCGAGACGGGCAACTCCATGCGGCGATACGGGAACGCGCCCGCCCAGATGCTGTCCCAGCCGCGGATATGCGCGGTGACGGAGACGACCTGTTCGTAGTCACGCAGGTCCGGCGGAGCAGCGGACACATCGAATTTGACACCGACCAGCTGCCCTGCGGCGTCACGCAGGGGGATGACCGAGATAAGGGCGAGGTGGAGATCGCCGTGCTCGAGAATTCGGACCACAGACTCGATGTCGCGCCGTGCGCGTGGCCAGCCCATACGGATTCGGGGTCCGCAGTGCGAGCCGTCCGGCGACGAGAGACCAGATCCCTCGCCGCCGGTCGGTGGCCGCGGCGAACGCGCGCCGGAACGCAATGCTTGTCTCGGCACTCGTGGTCGTCTCACGGTCGGGCATGCGCCTGGGCAATCCCGCTCACGCTAGCACGTCTCGCGAGTCGATTCCGTGCTCCTCGAGCACCTCGCACATGATCCGCAGGTATGCGTCGTCGATCCGCAGCGCGGACTGTGTATCGGGTTTCACCCGGCCCCCCGTAACGCTCATCTGACCGGCATCATTTCGACGATGTAGAACTTGGCGCGAATTCCGAACTCGGCGGCGTGAATTCCGATGCGGGGGCTCAGGCCAGCGAATCGATCCGCTCGACGTGCACGTAAAGCCGGGTGAGCTTCATCGAGGCGATCTTCCACACGCCGTCGACCTTGCGATAGGTCTCCCAGTAGTGCCCAGTTCCACGCAGGCGATAGCCGTCTGCCGGCCACACGAGCACGTCTTCCATCGCCCAGATGCCCGTCGCCTCGTCGTCGCCGGTCAGTTCGATCTCCGGCTGGTGGCCGTGATGGGTGGAGATGAGCGGGCCGATGTTGGTTGCGACGCGCTCGACGAAGGCGCCGATGCCGGATGCCGCCACAGGCTGCCGTTCCACGGCGGGGCGGAGCGCCAGGAGCTCGTCGGTGAAGCCGTTATCGATCGGCCCGATGGCCGCATCCTCTGTGAAGACGGCTCCGAATTCATCCCAATCCTTGGTGTCGAGGGCGCGGAAGTAACGGGCCTTGAGCCGGCGGATTGCCTCGATCTCATCGGCCTCGGTGCGTACGGCGGTTTCAGTCATGATCATCCCTTTGCTGTCGTTGTTGTGTCGTGGTTTATTGCCCGTGCGGTGGAACTTGTCGCTCACTCCACGGTGAGTCGGTGGCGCATGGGCACTCGTAAGTTCGCGCTGATGGACAGTCCGCCGTCGACGGCGAGATTCTGCCCGGTGATGAACTTGGCCGCGGGGCTCGCGAGGAAGGCCACGGCCTCGGCGATGTCATCCGGCTCGCCAAGCACCCGAAGCGGCATCGCCTCTGCGCGCTGCGCGAGCATCTCGCGCATCTCGTCCTCGCCCATATCCGGACGCGACTTCTGGCTGATCGGCGTGACGATCGGACCGGGAGCGACCGCGTTCGCGCGGATCCCCACCGGCCCCCATTCGAGAGCGAGATTCTCAATGAGGCGGATGAGGGCGGCCTTCGCGGGTGAGTACGCCCCGAGGCCGGGGTGCGGGCTCATCCCGCTGGTCGAGGTGGTCGCGATGAACGACCCGCGAGCAGCGCGGAGCGCGGGATACGCGGTTGACGCCAGCAGCCAGGCCGCGCGGGCGTGCACATTCATCACCGCGTCCCACTCCCCGACTGTCGTCTGGTCCACGAGACGCCCGAGCATCGTGTTGCCGGCGTTCGAGACCAGTGTGTCGAGGCCATCCGCGAACTCAACAGCGCGTTCGGCGACTTCAACAGGAAACGTTGTTGTCTGCAGGTCACCGGTGAGGACCAGAATCTTCGCGCCTCGATCACGCTGCGAATCGGCGAACGCCGCGAGTTCCTCCGTCGGCTTCGTCGCAGTGATCGTGATACGCGGCTCGAGCTGTCGGCTCAGCGCGCTGTCAACGAGTCTCCGTGTGATCGCCGCCCCGATCCCTCCTGGGCTCGACCCGGTCACAAGTGCGCGATAGGCGCCATCAAATTTGCCGCTGGCCATGTCCGGTCCACTCCGTCGTGTCGGTGCTGGGTTTCGGTCGAATCCGTCGCACCCTCTTGGCGCGACATATGTGTTTATCCTATAAATGATAAACACAGAGGCACAAACGATTGGGAGACTTCATGACACGCTACGCACTCGTTACTGGTGCCGGACAGGGAATCGGGTTCGGAATCGCGAAGCGATTGACCGACGACGGCTACCACATCTACACGACCGATTACGACACAGAGCTGGCCCAGGCCGCCGCTGAGAAGCTCGGCGGAACAGCGCTGCAGCTGGATGTCGGCAACCCCGAGTCCGTGAAGGCGGCCGCGGCGCAGGTGCCCGAACTCAGCGTGCTGGTCAACAGCGCGGGTATCTACCTGTGGTCGCCGCTGTTGAGCATCTCAGTCGAAGAGTTCGACCGCGTTTTCTCGATCAACGTGCGGGGAAACTTGCTGTGCATGCAGGCGTTCCATCCGCAGCTCGCAGCCGATGGCAAGGGTGCCATCGTAAACATCACCTCGATGTCTGCGCTCGCTCCGGCGGTCGGGGTCGGGTCGTATGCGGCGTCCAAGGCTGCTGCTGCCATGCTCATCCAGCAGGCGTCAATCGAGTTCGCTCCAGACGGTATCCGCGTCAACGGTGTCGCGCCGGGCAGCGTCCAGACGGAAGGAACGAATCGCGCCATCCAAGAGGGCGACGAGCCTCAGAAGGCTCCGTTCATCCCCCTGGGTCGGCTCGCAGGCCCGGCCGACATGGCGAGCGTGGTCAGCTTCCTCGCGTCCGAGGACGCCGGCTACGTCACCGGGCAGAACATCGTGGTCGACGGAGGGTTCCTGAACAACACGTTCGCGCTATACCGGCACGTCAGCCAGCCGGCGTAGGCGTCACTAGCTCCGCGCCGGCGCCGCCGATCGACCCGATCGATCAGTCGGCGCGGAGCTCGAACTGCACCGCGGCTCGGGACTCCAGATAGGGCTCGAGGTAGCTCTTGAAGAGTTCCATGTGGCGGTCATGGGCGACGTACTCGCGATAGCCGTCGAGATCGTCGAAGTCGATCGTGAGCGCAAAGTCGTGGTTCGTGGGCAAGTAGCCCATGTTCTCGCCTACGTGGCACGCGCGCACTGAGGGGATCTCGCCCGCCGCCGCGTAGAAGGCGTCGGTGAGTTCTTCCATGAGGCCGGCCGGCGCGTTGTCCGTGAACTTCCAGAGTGAGCAGTGACGAATCATGCCCCGAGTCTGGGGCAGTCGAGTTGAAAAATGCAACACCGTGTCGCCGGGCCGTCGCTCGTGCAGAAGAGGAATGAAACCTGATGAGTACCGCGATCGCCCAGTGCTGGACGTCGATCTCTCGCTTCCACGATCCGCGCATGGCGCCGACGATCGAAACGGCCGAAACCTATGAGGCAGAAGGGTGGGATGGTGTCCGCTATCCGGATACCCAGTCGATCGCTCCCGAGATGTTCGTGGTCCTGTCGGCGATCGCCCAGCGCACCCAGCGCATCCACTTCTCCAGCGGCGTGGCCGTCCCGCTCACCAGACATCCTGCCGTGATGGCGAGCGGATTCGCTGCGCTGCAGGAGTCCTCGGGTGGTCGTGCGAATCTCGTGATAGGCCGTGGCGACACGGCACTCGCGCACATTGGACTCTCGCCGACACGCCTGCGATACCTCGAGCGCTACATCCGTCACCTGAAGACATACCTCGAGGGCGGGTCGATCCCGCTGGCCGAAGCGGCGCCGACCATGGAGGGCGCGGTGCACGGTTTCGACGACCTCGCCGCAGGTCACTTTCCGCCGGCGAGTGCGCTGGTCTGGATGGATCGCGATGTGCCACGCGTCCCCATCGAGGTGGCCGCAACCGGGCCGAAAGCTATCCAGATGGCGGGCCGGGTCGCCGACCGTGTCGCGCTCTTCCTCGGCGCCGACCGTGAACGCATCGCGTGGGCGATCGACCTCGCTCGCGGTGCCGCCGAGCAGGCCGGACGTGATCCGGGCGAGCTGTCGTTCAGCGCCTATGTTCCGATCAGCGTGGTCGACGCGGACATCTCCGCTGAACGTGCAAAGGAGCTGATGATGCCGTTCGTCATGGCCGGGTCCCGGTTCCGGGTGATGGACCGCGAAGTGCGAGGCGCAGCCAGCGACCACGAGCGGACCGTGCTGGAGAGCATCCGCGATTCCTACGACATCAACCAGCACGCAAAGTCCACGCAGGGCCGCGCGTCCGTAGACGACGAATACCTCGACTCGTATGCGATCGTCGGGGAGCCGGCGTATTGCCTGGACCGGTTGCAGGACATCGCCGAACTCGGCGTGGACCGATTCTCGATGATGTTCTCGACCCCGGATCAGCCGGAACACGAGGAGGTCCGCGGCCGCTTGGTGCACCACATCCTGCCTGTCCTCCAGGGGCGATGAAATCGAGGATTCTTTTCATAGTTAGCGACAGCTCAACGCGGTGATCCAACGAGCAGTTTCTCGCTCAGCTCGATCACTTACAACGGCGCGGCGCTCCTCCGTTGATTCCGGGAGACACTCGTGCAAGTATAATGATTCATAGTTTAACGTCGGGCGGGCGCTGCCCTCTGGCTCGGCATCGTTCAATGGTGAAGGTGACGTAATGACGATCGTGAGTCAACAGACGACCGATGCTCCTCCGGCATTTCCGCAGCTGCGTGATGACCCGCTGCAGCCTCCCAAGGCCTATGTCGAGTGGCGGGAGGAGACTCCGGCGAAGCTGGTGACACTGCAGAACGGCAAGACGGCGTGGGTCGTGGCGCGGCAGAAGGAGGCGCGGGAGGTCTTCGAGAGCCCGTTCATCTCGCGGGATCCGAGCCTGGAGGAGTTTCCCCAGGTCCGTCGCGGCATGAGCTTCCGCCGTAACGACCTGATCATGAACCACATGGATCCGCCGCTGCATGGCAAGTTCCGCAAGATGCTCGCGCCGTGGTTCACGATGAAGAAGATCAACGAGCAGCGAGACGACCTCCAGAAGGTCGTCGACGATGCCGTCGACCGGCTCCTGACATTCGAGACACCGGTGAACTTTCACAAGGAGTTCAGCCTCGTCATCCCGTCGACGGTGATCTGCAAGGTTTTGGGCATCGACTACTCGTACCACGAGTACTTCGAGCGCTATGCGACCGTGATCACCCGGGCCGGTTCGTCTGCCGAAGACTTTGCCGCCGCAACGCAGGGGCTCTTCGGGATCTGCGAGCAGCTCGTCGACGAGTCGATCAAGAATCCGGGCGGCGGCGTGCTGCAGGTGCTCACCGACAAGATGCAGGCGGGTGAGATCAACCGGGAACAGGCGGTCGCGCACACCTACGTCATGGTCGTCGGCGGACACGAAACCACCGCGCACACGATCTCGCTCGGTTTCCTGCAGCTGTTCCGGGATCCTGCGCTCGCCGATTTCCTGCGAGAGAACACAGACCGGATCCCCGACGCCATCACCGAGATGCTGCGCCTCCAAGCGATCAACGACGGGTCGGTGGCTCGCATCACCACCGCCGAGATCGACCTCGGTGGCGTGAAGATCCCGGCGGGAGCGGGGATCATTCCGCTCATGTCGCCCTCGCACCGTGATCCGCGGTCCTGGGATAACGCCGACGTGTTCGACATCGACCGCGACAACAGCAAGCATCTCGCGCTCGGAGGAGGCATCCACTCCTGCCTGGGCCAGAACCTTGCTCGTGCGGAGCTGGAAATCGTCTTCGAGACGATTTTGCGTCGTATCCCCACGTTGCGCCTGGCCGGTTCCGAGAGCGACATCGGCTTCCAGCGCGACGGCTTCGTGTTCGGCGTCTACGACCTCCCGGTCGCATGGTGATCGGTGCCCCCGCGAAGGGGGGAGACCAGGTCGAGGTCGCACTCGGGTTCCACCGCACCCTCGAGGCGGGCGACTTCGACGCTTTCGAAGCGTTGTTCACTCCGGATGCGGTGAACGAGTTGCCGTTCCATTCGCCGGTGAGCCCTGCCGAGTTTGTCGGGGCCGAGGCGATTGCCGCGGACTACCGCAAAATGATCTCCAAGCGCAAGGATCTGCAGTTCACCATCCACACGGTGACGACGGATGCGGACACGAATCGCGTGATCCTGGAGTTCTCCGGGCGGAGCATCATCGGTGAGACCGGAGCGCTCTACGAGCAGGACTACGTGGGCGTGTTCACGATTGAAGGATCGCAGATCAGCCGACTGCGGCTCTACGCGGACCCGCAGCGTGCGGCGAAGGCGTTGCAGCCGATCCGTTGACGTCACGGCGGCTGGTCGGTCCCCTGAGCGGGCGGTGTGCCTGGCGCACCGCCCGCTCATTCCATGCGGCCGCCCCCGCGGCGTGACATTCCGGTGAGGTACGCGATCAGGGCGGCCGCGGCGGATGTCGCGAGCACGACGAGATAGGGCGTGGTGGATTCAGCACCGTCGACGCCGACGACTGACGCGCCGATGCCGCCAGCGACAAACTGAGCGCCGCCCAGGGACGCTGAGCCGGATCCGGCGACATGGCGAACTTCAGAGAGGGCGAGGGCCGCAGCGTTGCCCGTGATCAGCCCGTGGTTCGCGGTGGCTATAAAGAGCACGAAGGGCAATGCGGCCGATGGCACAACGAACGCAGCAATGGCGGCGATCACGAGCACTCCGACACCGACGCCCAGAGTCCTGGCCGGGTGAACGCCACGCATGGCAAGCACAGCCGACAGGTAAGTGAGCCCGACCATTCCAAGCGCGTTGATCGAGTAGAGGATGCCGTAACCGAGCGCCGAGAAGCCCAGAACCGTTTGATAGATGAACGGCGACGCCCCGGTATAGGAGAGCAGTGCACAACTTGCCGCTGCAGAGACCAGCAGGAAGCTCGCATACCGCGCATTACGGAAGACTCGGCCGAGGTCAGCCAGTTCGACTCGACGTGATCTTCTCCAGCGGGGGAGCGTCTCGGGGATGATCAGGATCACACCGGCGAGGACAATGACGGCCACCGGCACGATCACCCAGAGCGTCACATGCCAGGGCAGAAACGTCACAAGGACACTCCCGGCCAGGGGCGAGATCACCGCGGCGAACATCGAGAGGCTCACCATGAGGTTCATCTTGCGCGCGAGAGCAAACCCGGTGGCCTTGTCGGAGACGATTGCGCGGGCGATGACGACACCGCCGGCGGCGCCGATCGCCTGGAGCACCCGCGCGCCCGCCATGACGGTGAGGGTCGGTGCGATCGCCACCAGGATGGAGGCCACCAGGCAGACCGCGGATGCCACCACCAACGGGCGGCGGCGTCCGAATCGGTCTGACACGGGACCGAACACGATCTGGCCGACACCGAAACCGACCAGGTAGAGCCAATAGGTCAGGTGGACGCCGGCCGCATCCGTCTCGTATTCAATCGCAATTTCGGGGAAGGCGGGCAGATAGAGCCCCGTTGCCAACCCGCCCAGCGCGGTGAGGAGCGCGAGGAGCACGAGTTGGGCGCGGCCGATCTCAGGGGGTGTGCCCCGGGCGCCCGCCGGCACCTCAGCGCGGCCCGGCGGCGAGCAGCTCGTCGGCGCGCTGGGTGATGCGATCCCCGTGCGGGGGGTGCGTCAGGATGTACGGCTGGTTGCGGTCGATGCCGTCGAGCACCACCTTGCCGACTGCGTCGGCGTCGATGATCTCGGAGGAGTTGCTCGCTCGGTGAGGGAGTTCGCCGTCGACATCCGCCGTCTCGATGAGCTTGCTGCGCGCGGCGTCACCTGTGTACTCAGTCCACGCCTTCACCGACGTCGACGCATCCGCCTCGGCGGTCGGACGGAGCCGCGCGCTGGAAGTGATGCGGGTCTTGATGGGACCAGGGAACAGGACACTCGCGCCGAATCCTTCAGTCGCGACTTCGAGTTCGGCCCGCACCGCGATGGTGAATGCGTCCACGGCCGCCTTCGATGCGGAATAGGAGGAGTGGCCGGCGAACGGGTGGATTGCTGCTGTGGAGGCGGTGTTCACGACCTGCCGTTCACCGGAACCGGCCAGCATTCTCGGTACGAACGCAGCGTGACCGTGCACGACGCCCCACCAGTTGATGTCGAACATCCAGCGGAAGTCTTCGTAGCTGGTGTCCCACGAGGCTCGGAACGGCCTCAGGGTGACGCCGGCGTTGTTCACCAGCACGCTCGTCGGACCGAACTCGGCTTCCGCACGATCGGCCATGGCTTCCATGGCGGCCAGGTCACGAACGTCTACCTGGTTCGCGATCGCGCGACCGCCGGCCGCGATGATCTCGCTGCTCACGGCTTCGGCCGCGGCGAGTTCGACGTCAGCGACGACGACGCCGAGGCCACGAGTGGCGAGTGCGTGGGCGATTGATCGCCCGATCCCGCTTCCTGCGCCGGTGACGACCGCCGATCCTGTGAATGATCGCATTCCCTGTTCCTTTCCTACCACTGCATGGAGGTGCCGCCGTTGGGACGCAGTACCGCGCCCGTGACGAACCTCGCCGCATCCGAAACCAGATACAGGACTGCATAGCCCTGGTCGTACTCATCGCCGATGAAGCCCAGCGGGGTGCGCTTGACCTTCTCTTGAAGGTCGCTCTCGCGATCGACACCCTCGCCGTAGTGGCGGCGTGTGATTCCGGTTTCGACCCAGCCGGCGGCGACGGTGTTGACCCGCACTCCTCTGGGGCCGAGTTCGAGCGCGAGCGACCGGGAGTACTGGTGTGCGGCGGCCTTCGACGAAGTGTATGCGGCGATCCCATCCATGGCCTTGTCAACGCCGCCGGTGGTGATGTTGACGATCGACCCCTTGCGCGCCTGGTCGACCATGCGACGGGCTGCTGCCTGCGAGCCGTGCACGACACCGAGGAAGTTGACCTTCCAGATTTTGAGCAGTTCGTCATCATCCACGGTGGAGGGCGGACCGTCAGCCGTGATGCCTGCGTTATTCACCCAGATGTCGACCGAACCGTGGGTGTCGGCGACCTGGTCGGCGAGTGCGTGCGAGGCGGCGGCGTCGGTGACGTCGAGCGATGCGCTTTCGGCTGTCCAGCCGCGACCGCGGATGTCGGCAACCGTGGCATCCGCACCAGCCTGATCGAGGTCCGCGACCCAGACGCGCGCGCCCTGGCTGGCGAGCACCAGTGCGATTCCTCGGCCGATGCCGCTGCCAGCGCCGGTGACGACGGCACTGCGCCCGGTCAGTGAAAAGGGGCTGTCAAGCAGGGGCATTGGTGACCTCTCGTTGGTGCGGGGGAACGTGCGTGTGGACGAACTCGGCCGCAGCGCGGACGGTGGCGTCCGCCTCCGGCGCGGTGCCGGCCATAAGGGGGAAGACATGCTGCATGTTCGGGACTACTTCGACTTCAACGGGGATGCCGCTGTCGCGGAGCATGTCGCCGAATCTCCGCACCCCGTCGACGAGGAGTTCGCCGCTGCCGACAGTGAGGAAGTGGGGTGGCAATCCGGTGACGTCTGCGCGCAACGCGGTCACGTAGGGACTGGTGCGTTGGCTCTCGTCGGCGATGAACATCGACACGTTGGCATGGATACCGGCGCGCCCGCGCGCTCCCGCCATGATGTCTGAGGAGACGTTCGACTCGAACGAGTCGCCCAGGCCCTCGCTGTCGTAATACGGCGATAGCGCAACGACTGCTCCAGGCCCTGCCCCGCCCTCGTCGCGCAGTTGAAGCGCCAGTGCCGTCGCTAGCGCTCCACCGGCAGAGTCGCCGGCAACGATGATCCGCGAAGGGGACACCCCGCCTGCGACGAGCCACTCGAAGGCCGCGCGGACATCATCGAGCTGAGCCGGGTACTTGTGCTCGGGTGCGAGCCGATAGTCGACGGCAAATGCCGGAACGCCGATCGCCTTCGCCAAGTGTCCCGCGAATTTGCGATGGCTCGAGGAGCTGCCGCCGATGTAGCCACCACCGTGGACATGGAGGACGGCGGCGGTCTCATCGGCGCCGATTGGTACGGCGCGAATGCCCGTGACGGGACCGTCGACGGTCTCATACCAGACTCCGGGAACCTCGGTGCTCATCTGCTCCCATTCCTGGAACAGGGTTCGGAGGAAGACGATCGGGTCGTTCTGGTTGGCGGCCCGCCGCTCGTTCCAGCTCAGGTACAGGTTGGCGAGTTTTTCCGCGTCAGCGTTTGTCATCTGGTTCTCCGCCGTACGCTCTACTGAGCTCGCTGCCAGGAGGACAGGATCGGCCCGGCCGACTGGATCAGGCCGATCGGGTCGGCGGCCAGGTGGTTCCGGGCGACCGACATGTCGCGCAGGACGCGTCCCAGAGCGCTCGGGTTGCGGATGGTTTGCGAGGCACCCCAAAGGGCGGCGAAGTTGATGACCTCGGTGCCGACCTCGTGCACCCACGTGGTGACCTGCTTGACGCGCGACGTCAGCTCGGCCGAGACCTCGCCGTTCGTGTGCGCGGACACCTCGGCTTCGGCCAGCACCTCGAACGCGTAGCTGCGTACTGCGTGGTACTTGGCATCTGCTCTGGCGAAATCCGTCAGGAACACCTGGTTCTTGTCGACCGTGGTGTCGTAGCCTTGGCGCTTCTTGCCTGGCACGATGTTCGCCACCTCTTCGAGTGCCCGCTTCATGAGGCCCAGCACGACGCCAATGTGACCGGCGAATCCGATCGTGCCGCGGTTCAGTTCTGATCCGGCCACCGGCAGCGCGGGGTCCGTCCAGAAGTTGGACCGAAGCGTGTACTTGTCGGGAAGGAATCGCTCGGGCAGCGCGTAGTCGTAGCTTCCGGTTCCGACGAGACCCATTACGTCCCAGTTGCCGAGCATCGTGATCTGGTCTTTCGGAGCGATGTAGGCCCGAATGTCCGGTGTCTTGTCATCCACCATCTTCTGAGTGCCGTCCTCGTTGAAGACGCGCATGACACATGCCATGTGGGTCGTGAATTTCGACCCGCTCCCGAATTGGAGTCTTTCGGCGCTGCCAATCAGGCCGCCGTCCACCTCGACGGCCGTGCCGAGTGGGGCGGCGTAGCCTGCCGTGATGGCCTTCGTAGGGCCGCCGAACAGCTCGTCGGCGCCTTCCTTCGGCAGGAAAAACGAGCTGTTGCGCGTGCCGATCGACGTTGCCATGAGCACCCAGCCCGTGGATCCGTCGGCGCGCGAGACCTCCTCGATGACCTTCAGGGCGGTGACGATATCGACCTGACCGCCGCCGTAGTGGCGCGGGACGAACATCCAGAAAAGCCCTTGCTCTTTCATCGCGTCGGCGGCGACATCCGTCACGTCGGTTTCGCGCTCGGTGGCTTCCGCCTCGCTCTCGATGATGGAAGCGATCGACTTCGCTCGCTCAAGGAAATCGACCTCGGTTCCGATCGTGGGCATCTCGATGAGCATCATCCTTGGTCGCCTTTCTGGAGCGGTTCTTCATTGAACGACTGACGTTGTGCGTTCCGCAGGCTCAGCCGCGCACCACGTTAGCCGTGGTCGTGCATCACTGTCAATTCTTATAATAATAAAATATATGGATGCGCAGGGCCCATGACGGTGCCCGGCAGTGTCGAGCCTTGGATCTGGTCAGTTAGGGTCGAGCAGGGTGGAACGCGGTCACGACCTCACATCCGGCTGCCCTTCTCAACTACGACACCGAACTGCCGTCCCGGGAATAGCGGTACGCGCGGATGAGTTCATTGGAACGGCCTCCGCCTCGCTGAGCAGTTGCCCAATGCTGTTTACAACAACCCCTTCGACATTCCATCGGCGGTCCAGCACGCGGCAGCCGTGGGACAAGTGGCTCTGGCTTATCGGCGTCCGCCGCAGCATATGACCGTCTTCAACGGCGTCAACCGAGATCATGGTGCAGGACATGCTCGTCGACTCCGATTTGCGCAGCCGGTCGCGGGAACTCGTCCCGGAAGCGATCTACTCTCCCGGATCAGACAGACCTGACCACTGCGCCGTACTGACAATCAGAGGCGTCCTAATCGACTGCGTGGCATCGGAGTTCGCGCCGGTAGCTTCGAAATCGCGCCAAATTCTATATCGTAATGAGACCGCGACGAAGCGGGAAGGACCGAGCGGAGGCAGGTTGAGACCGGAAACGCAGGCTGCACTGCGCATCGACGACACTTATCTGCGAATCGTCTGTGAGGTTCTCGACGAGCACGACATCGACTCCCGTCGGGTTCTCGCGCAGGCGGGTTTGCCGAGGCGACTGCCGGGATCTGGGATGACCACGAGCGCGGAGACGAGCATCGCGTTCCGGCGTGCCTTCGCGGCGGCAACCGACCGTCGGCGCGAGCTCTGGCCGATTGTCGCAGGGCGGCTCGTGTTGCAGGCGACGAACCCCTACGGGCCGGCCACACGGACGGCGCCCGACGTCGAAACGATCGTTCGCATTCTGGAGCGGGGCGACCTGTATCTCACGCTCACGTCGGTCGTCCCGCTGCGCGACGCCCACGAGCGCCTCGTCGGTATCGAGTTCGACCTTTCCAATACTCCCCCCGACCTAATGGAGCTTGACGAGATCATCGTCGTGACGGCGCATATCCGCGTTTGGGACAGTATCTGGGCTGGTCTCTTTCCCTACCGCGGTATGGAGTTGCCAGTTTCGCTCCCTCTTGAGGCCATCAATCGGCGTGATCACGTGGGTGTCGTCCGAACATCGAGCCGTCCGCGGCTGCACTGGTATCCGGAGATAAGTATCCGTCGGCTGCCAGGAGCAAACGAGTATCTCCATCGGCAGCACGTGCACAACCTTGAAGCGATGATCGACGAACTGCGCCAGTCGAAAAACGTCCGGGATCGTGTAGTCGATCGGTTATGTGCGACGGGCGGGGTATCCTGCTCCGTGCGCGATGTAGCGGCGGATCTGGGCACGTCTGCACGTTCCCTGCAGCGAGCTCTGGAGGCCCAAGGTCTGTCGTTCCGAACGCTGCGGGACTCGGTCAGGCGAGAACTGGCGACGTCGAGGCTCCGCGACACCGCGAAACCGATAGCCGAAATCGCCAGCGACCTCGGCTACGCGTCGCCCACCAGCTTCAGCGACGCGTTCCGCACGTGGTTCGGGCAGTCCCCCTCCGCGTACCGATCCGGTGTCGAGCGCCCACAACTCGGCGGTTGACCGATACCACGGTCCTAGATACGCTCCGGCGACCTGAGCCACACGGTTCAACGACGAAGGAGTCTATATGTCTGATCCCGCAATGTTCACCGAAAAGTACGGCCCCTGGGCGGTGGTCGTGGGCGGTTCCGAGGGTATCGGTTCTGCGTTCGCGAACGAGCTCGCCTCCCGGGGGATCAACCCCGTGCTCGTTGCTCGCACCCAGTCGACGCTCGACGAAGCAGCCGAGGGCATCCGCTCGGCGAACCCCGGTGTGGAGGTTCGCACGATAGCCGTCGACCTCTCCGTGCCGGAGGGTGCCGAGCAGATCATCGCGGCGACCGACGGACTCGAGATCGGTACGCTCGTCTACAACGTCGGCTCGGAGCCGAAATACGGCGATTTCATCGATCACGACTGGGACATGCTCGCCAGCCGGTTGCAGCGCAATTTCGTGTCCAAGGCTCGCCTCGTGCACCACTTCGCGGGTCTGATGGCGCCACGAGGTCGCGGTGCGCTCGTGCTGATGGGCTCGGTCGCCGGGTTCGGCGGCTCGCCCGGATTCGCGCTCTATGCGTCCAGCAAAGCGTTCGGGCACACCCTGGGAGAGGGGCTGTGGGTCGAGCTCGCGAAACACGGCATCGACGTGCTGACGCCTGTCGTCGGTCAGACGAACACTCCCACGATGGTGAAGGCATACGGCCGCGTCGACGGCGCGGCAGAGCCCGCCGACATCGCCCGTGAGGCGCTCGACCGGGTGACCAACGGTCCGATCTGGATCGAAGACAAGGTTCGTGATCTCGTCGCCGGGCGCATTGGATCTGAGCCGGCTGAGCGAGTCAAAACGATCGGCGAGCGCGCTGCACGCATGGCCTCCGGCAACCCGGTGGGGGTGAGCTGAGAATGGTCTACGACGTCACCGCCGAGGAGCGGAACCAGATCAGCCAGGGCCTGTACGCGTACTGCCGTGGCCTCGACCGCTTTGATCGCGAACTCGCACTGTCTCCCTTCACGGCAGACGCAGCCCTCGATTACAGCGGGATTTACGTGGGCGATGCGCCCGGCTTCATGGACTGGGTTTGGCCCTTCCACGAGAAGCTCGAGTTGAACGTTCACCGAGTCGCGAACGTATACATTGAACGCAATCCCTCGGGTGACCTCGTCAGCGAATCGTACGTCATATCCCTGTTGCGGCGCCGGGACGGCGAAGTTTTCATCGACCGAGCCGGATACGGCCGGTACATCGACCGCTGGACGGCGACCGACGATGGCCGCTTGGCAATCATCGAGCGGGACTACGTGAACGACCTTGTCACCGAGTCGAAGAACCCGCGAGACGGCGCTCGAGCAGTTGCCCCGGTGGACGGAGTTCCGCCGCTCGAGGCACGTCGTGATCAGAATGATGCGTCGTACCGATTGTTCACAGCAGCGCCCCTCCCGCAGCCAGCGGCGCGGTAAGCAGGACCGGGCATCTTTGTCGGGGCCAGTGGCGACCACCTTACGGCCGCCACCGGCCGGGGTAGGCGCCCTTCACGATGTTCTCAACCGTGCCGAAACCAGAGCTCCATGAAGTGCATGACCGACCGGCGCAGCGATTGCCTGCGTCGCTTATTTTGAAAGTGAAGTCAGTGTCAATGATGACAGCGAAATCAACACGGCCCCGAACGAAACCGTCAATGCTCCTAGCCCTGGGAGGAGCCAGCATTCTGCTGCTGTCCGCCTGCGCCGGGTCTCCCCCGACACCGCAGGCGACCGCCGACCCTGGCGGCCTCGAAGAGATGGAACCCGTAGTACTTCGTGTCAGCGAGATCGGACCCGAGAATGGTGCTCCCGGCCGCGGACTCCAAGCGTTCATGGACTATGCCCGTGAGCACTCGGAAGGGAAGATCGACTTTGAACCCTACTATTCGGCAACACTCGCGCCCCCGGCCGAATCTTTGGCGGCTATTAAGTCCGGCCTCACCGACATCGGGTTCTTCGGAGCCACCTTCAACCCCCAGGAACTGCCGATCTCGTACTGGGGAACGAACGTCGCCCGTGATGTCATCGGCCCGGGGCATCCGGAATCGACCGTGGTGGGGTCAGCCGCCACGAACGCGCTGTACCAGACCAGTCCGGAACTTCTCGCCGAGTTCGCCGAGTCCAACATGGTTCCCCTGGCCGTGGTGCACTCGGGACCTTTCCCGATGTTGTGCACGGAGCCGGTGGAGTCAACAGAGCAGGCGCAGGGGAAGGTGGTCGCGACCTTCGGATCGCCCTGGAAAGAGGAAGTCGAGGCCCTCGGGATGACGAACGTGTCACTGCCCCCACCCGAACTGTACGAGGCACTGCAACGCGGAATTGTGGATTGTGTCTCCTCAGCGGCGAACAACCACGTCAACCTGGGCCTCATGGAAGAGGCGAAGTACCTCACCCTCATCGACGGTGCCGCAGGCTCGGGCTCCGGCTATGCCATCAACAAAGAGGTGTGGGACGGTCTTCCCCCGGCGGCACAACGAATCCTCGTAGAAGCCAAAGCGTCTTTCGTCCGAGGATACGTGAGCGAGACGCTGAGCATCTTCTCAAAGCTCATCTCCGAGGCAAAACGCCTGGGGGTGACTATTCTCGACCCGACCGGTCTCAACGCAACCATTCATAAGCAGAGTGACGCGGTCGCCGCTGGCCTCCCGGCCTCCGCGCCGGCAACACTGACCGACCCGCAGGCTTTCATCGAACCACTGGAAGGCTACCGCGACCATTGGTCAGACCTCGCCGCTGACGAACTCGGGCTCCAAGCCGTACCCGATGACGACATCGACGGGCTGGTAAAGGCGTTCTCTGATTCAAAGGATGCAGTCGACTTCGACGACTACGAAACCGCTATGCGCGAATATTTCGGCGACCTTTTCAACAAGAAATCAGGAGAGTAGTCAGATGGATGGGGACACGACGTGTGGTGCTCGGCAAGGACGCCGCGGGTGAAAGTGCGGTGCTCTTCGATGACGAGGCGCAAAAGGTGGTGCAGTGGACTCCGGGGTCCGGCGTCAGGGACTGACATGTAGCGATTCTTGACAATTGCACAGAGTGAAGCGCCGCCCGGCTGACTGTTCGGCGGCGCTTCCTTGTTCGCGAGACAGGCCGCTCGTGCGAGAACATCGAGTCCGGAGCCGCTTAAGTTATCGCCCGATCGGGCTCGACGATCGGGGACGTCTCTCCTGCTCCGACACCTCCTCGACTGGAGACTTGAGCAGGTCCGCGAAGGCGTCCCGCTCGATTGCATCCGCCCCGCTGGCGAACGCTTCCTTCAGCGCGTCGCCGTCGAGCGCAACGGGCCTTCGGAGTCACGGCGCTCTCAAGCAGGTCGACCCACTTCCCCCTGGCAACCGCCCCGCCTGCTGACAGCGACCCAGCTTTCCGCACCCCGCAAAACGACGAAACGCTCCCGAGTTTCCTCAGGAGCGTTCTCGTTTTCGGGAGTTCTTAGAACAACCCGTTCGTCGGGCTGAAAGTGTCTTTCAGGACGTAGGAGACTAATCTCTCAAGACCTCGGAGACACGTCGGTGGCCGGGCTAGACGAGCCCCAGTGAGTCGGCGTAGTCATCCGTGCCCATGTGCGCGGGAACGAACGGTGCGGTCCATTCGACAGTTCCGTGACCGGAGGCCGCAATCGCTTTCGGGAGTGCGTCGAACTCGCGCTCCCACGCGTCACGGGGATCGCCTTCAAGGAACCAAAGCAGGACCAGTCGTCGTCCGTCGTTATCGGCTTTCCGCTGCAGGTCTTGAAGTGCGGGCCGCATCGCAGACGTGTCTGCCGCACCGCGGAACACGAGCACGCTGAGCACGCTCGCCTCTTCTCTGGCGAGGCGTGCCGGGAGGAACTCATCGAGGAGCCAGTCGGCTGTGGCGTCCCGATCCGTAGAATCCGGAACGTCGATGAGTTGCACGACCATACCACCAGGGGGATCCATCAAAGAGAACACGTCGCGTGGTGCGCGGTCGTCGCGGTAGACGGTGCCGACCTGGTCGGCGAACGAGACGAAGGCCAACTGGCGCTCGGTGAAGTTCCGGCCCTGGGCATCCAACTGCGGACCGGTCCCGGCCGCCCAGGCGAAGTAGTCGTTGAGGTGACCGGGTGCGATCCAGTACGTGGCGGCGTAGCTGCCACGGGACGAGTTGCTGTATTCGCCCCCAGGTCGGCCGTATTGAAGGCGTCGAAGGTCTGCGGGGGCGACCCAGCGGCGTCCGGCGAACACGAATGGTGCCATCATCGCGGACGAGAAGAAGTGGTCGTCCTCGTACCAGCGCGTGTATTCACGCTCGTGGCCTGGATGTGGATCGGCGATGTTCAGGAGCATGTGGCCCACGCCCACCTCAAGGGACGTCTGGGCGCCGATCTGGGCGAGCGACTGGGCGTGCTCGGTCATGCGCCGGTCCGCACCGGGCTGCGGAATTTCGCGAGTCGCTCGGCGCCGGTCGCCCTGACATAGTTCAGGTCGCCGCCGATCGTCATGAAGGATGTGCCCTCGAAGCCGATACCGCCGGGCGCACCGAGCCGGAGGCCGACACGCTCCGCCTTGTCTCGACAGTCTTCCCAGATGGTGAGCAGTTGCTCGCGGCCGGCGTACATGTCTGTGCCCATGTCCTGGGCGAGGTCGCCCAGGCCGAAGAAGGCGAACTCCACGCCATCCACTCCTGCGATCGCCTCGAAATTGTCGACACCTGCCACGGTCTCGATCAGCGGGATGAAGATGACCTCCCGGTTCGACCGGGAGGCGTGCTCGCTCCAGTTCTCCCCCGTCCAACCTGCCGCCGGCACCATCGGGCAGAACCCGCGTCCGCCGGCGCGGTACTGCGTCGCGGCATAACAGGCGGCCGCCTGCTCCGCAGTCTCGACTTTCGGCACCAGAACACCGTCCGCACCGAGGTCGACCACCTGTTGGATCTGGGTCGGGTCGCCCTTGAGCACCCTGACGATGGCCGCCGTGCCGGTCGCTTGCGCGGCCCGGATGTGCATAAGGATGTCGCGGACGCCCAGGGCTCCGTGCTCGCCATCGATGATGACGAAGTCGTGTCCGATCTCGCCGAAGATTGCCGTGGTCGACGAGTCGGCCGCGGTCACCCACGCCCCGATCGCCTGATCCCCTCGGTCGTTCAATTCCACGAACCGTGATCGCGCTCCTGTGAACACGTTGCTCTCCTCATCTCTGCGCCTATGCAGTGCCGGACCGCCTGATGCACGGTCGTCTTCGATGTCGCCGGTGACCTCATTAAGAAGGCAACCATTGCATGTATAGCACCAGGTGCTGCATCAAAGTTGATATTGCCATATACACTGATGTCACAATTATTGATATGATGGACGCAGGACAGCGATCCACAAACTTGCGGCTTGGCACATGCCTGCCGCCGACACATACGCCGTGCGCGATAACCGGCGGGAAGGCAAAGATGCTTGACTTCGCGGAGGACGAGACAACCGTGCAACTGCGCAAGCAGTTGCGCGGACTGATCACCGAATCTATTCCGAGGGACTACCTTGGTGCCTTCACCGACGACCCGAACGATCACGAGATCGCCAAGGAGTTCTGCCGCTTGCTCGGTGAGAACCGGCTGTTCGCGCTGACGTGGCCGATCGAGTGGGGTGGCGGTGCCGCCGGCCCGTGGCAGCAGACAGCGCTGCGTGAAGAGATGTGGGCATTCCACGAGCCGCGCGGGCCGCAGTACATGGGACTGAACTGGATTGGTCCGGTCATCATGCGCTACGGAACGCCCGACCAACAGGAGCGTTTCCTGCCGCCGATCGGTCGCGGTGAGGTCGACTGGTGCCAGGGCTTCAGCGAGCCCGAGGCCGGTTCCGACCTCCCGGCGCTGCGCACTCGCGCGACGAAGGTCGACGGTGGGTGGCGTATCGACGGACAGAAGGTGTGGACGTCATACGCTGGCATGGCGACGTGGTGCGTCCTGCTCGCGCGCACAGGGACACAAGAGAGCCGGAAAGACGGCATCTCGGTCTTCCTCATCGAAATGGACCAGCCCGGGATCGAAGTCAGGCCGATCCCCGCGATGATCGGACCCCACCACATCAATGAGGTCTACTTCGAGGGCGCATTCGTCAAGGAAGAAAACCTCCTCGGCGAAGTGAACGACGGGTGGACGATCATCAACGAGGTGCTCGCGTTCGAGCGCATCGGAATCGCTCGGTACGCCCGTTGCGAGCGGCTTCTCGCAGAGGCCCCGGCAGCCCTCGGTGAGCTGTGGGACGAGCTGCCTGACTCAATCGTGCAGCGCTGGGCGACGGCTCTGATGAACTCGCGACGCGTGAAGCTGATGGCCTACTCGGTCGTGGCAGCTCAGGAACAAGGCAAGCTCGACCCAGCCGACGCGTCGGCATATCGCATCGCCGGAACCCTACTCGACCAAGAAGTCGCCGAGGTGCTCATGGACGTGGTCGGAGCGTGGGGATTAGGCACAACGGATACCGCGCTGACCTATGTTCGCGCGGTCGAGGATCACTGGCGGTACGCCCAGGCAGCGACGGTGTCTTCGGGCACGGTCGAAATGAACCGGATCGCGCTCGGCCGAAGGATGGTGGCAAAGAAATGAAGAGTACTGTGTCCGAAGAGGCGCTCGAACTCGGTCAGGCAGTCGGCGAGGCGATCGACGCCGCCGGCGGTGTCGATCTCGCGCGCGAGTTCGAACGGAACCCGGCCGCTCGCGGCAAACGTGTCGACGATCTACTCGGCCCACTCGGGATCTGGGAGATCGCCCCGCGAGAAGACCAAGTCCAGCTGGAGGCCGCCGCAGAAGCCTGCCGGGCCGCAGGCGGTCGGCTGCTGATGTACCCCATCGCCGAGCGGCTTGCCCGTCCGGAGGGTAAGGACGCGATCCTTCTGGTTCCCACCACGGGTCGTCGGGTCGCCGTGCACGCAGATATCGACCTGGACTGGGCCGCTGCAACGTTGCGTGGCGACTCCGCACAGCTCACTCATCGCGGTCCGCTGATTGGCGAGAAGCTGGCGAAGTTCGTCGCCGAGATCGACGCCGAGATTGACGAGGGCGTTCCGCAGGAGAACGCTGAACTGGTTATCGCGTTGCAATCCTGGTGGCTGCTCGGAGTGCTCGAGCGCTCGCTTGCGGACACCGTCGTGTACGCGAACGAACGTGAGCAGTTCGGACGCCCCATCATCAAGTTCCAGGCAACACAGTTCCGACTGTCGGATGTCACGGTCGCCGTGCAGGGACTGGCCGAACTGGCGAAGTACACCCTGTGGTCCATCGCGCAAGGGGATCGTGCGACCGCACTGGTTGACGCTGTCGCCTTGCGGGTTTCAGCGGTTCAAGCGGCGGACACGGTGCTGCGTGCCGGACATCAACTGCACGGCGCGATGGGCTTCGCCGACGAGACGAACATCTCCCAGTATTCTCGGCATAGCCAGGGTTACCGTCGGCTGCCCGAAGGCGAGACTCGTGGACAGCTCATCCTCGCCGAACTCATCGCCGAGAGTGGCTGGGCAAGCCTGTTCCCGATCGCTGCCGGCGCGGCAAAACGCGACGCCGCCGCGGTGCGGGTGTAAAGAAAGGACGACATGACCTCGCCCCTCGAGATTTTCTCCCTTGAAGGCAGGACCGCGGTCCTCACCGGCGCCTCGGCGGGTCTCGGCCGCCGGTTCGCCGACGTGCTCGCCGGCGCAGGCGCGCGAGTGGCCGTAGTCGCGCGACGGGTGGAATTGCTCGACTCGTTCGTGGCCGCGCATCCGGGAAGCATCGCCATTCGTGCCGACCTGTCCCGGCCCGACGAGGTCGACGGCATCGTCGATCGCGTTCGCGCCGAGTTCGGTACGCCGGACATCATCGTCAACAACGCTGCCTACATCGCCGGCGGTGTGAAGGCGGAGGACGAGACTGCCGAGCAGATCGCGTCAACACTGAATGTCAACCTGGTTTCGCCGATCCGCCTCGTTCAAGCGTTCCAGCCCGGCATGCGCGAGCGGGGCACAGGAAGCATCGTGAACGTCACCTCGATGGTCGCGAGCGTCGGCATCGGCCGTTTCCCGCAGGCCGTGTATTCGGCATCAAAGGGCGGGCTCGAATCCATCACGCGCGAATGGGCGGCACAGTGGAGCCGATACGGCATCCGCGTCAACGCCATCGCCCCGGGCTTCTTCGAGAGTGAAATCACCAAGGACGTCATCGAACTCGAGAACATCCAGCAATGGATTCTGCGAAATACCCTGCTCCCGCGTCACGGCAAGCCGGAAGACTTCGACGGCGCCCTTCTCTACCTGGCCAGCGACGCCAGCCGATACGTCACGGGTCAGACGCTGACCGTGGACGGCGGATGGACGGCACACTGAGATGACCATGACGGAAGGTTCCCACGTGACAACCAGACCGGACTTCGTTGCGTGGCTCACCGAGCACGCAGCGGAACTTGCAGATCTGAATCCCCGGCCCGATGACGAGCTTGAAACGCGCGTGGACAAGAGCCTTGCGCTTCTCGGGCGGCTTCATGCGGAGGGGATCATCGGATGGGGCTGGGCCGAGGATCTCGGCGGCTTCGGCGGCGACGCAACCGACCGCGCAGCACTCTACGATGCGCTGACCGCGACCGGGTTCGGAATGCCGGAACAGGTCGGCGCTCTCGAAGTGCTTGGCTCGGCGCTGACGACCTTTGCGCCCGAGCTCGCGCGGCGGGCACTGCCAGCCGTTTTCGAAGGCCGTGAGCTCTGGTGCCAGGGATTCTCGGAGCCCGAAGCCGGAAGCGACCTCGCCAGTCTCCGCACAACGGCGAAGCAGACCTCGGATGGCTGGGTGATCGACGGGCAGAAGGTCTGGACGTCGCTCGGCCACCGCTCCCGCTGGTGCGGCGTGCTCGCGCGCACAGGAGCCCCAGAGGGTCGCCACCGTACCCTCAGCCTCTTCTGGGTCGATCTCGAATCGCCGGGGGTCACCGTGCGCCCGCTGCAGACGACGACAGGGGAGGCCGAGTTCTCAGAGGTCTTCTTCGACGCCGTCAGCGTGCCCGCCGATCACATCATCGGTGAGATCGACGGCGGCTGGAAGGTCGCCATGCATCTGCTCCAGTACGAGCGCGGAATGTGGGCATGGCAGCGTCAAGCGATCATGCACGCAAACCTCGACGACCTGATCGCCAAGGCGGGTTCGCATCCCGCGGCAGCCGAGACGGTCGGTGCTGCCTATGTCGCCCTGGCCGCGCTGCGAGCTCGCAGCCGGCAGACCGTGGAGCGACTCGCTCAGGGGGAGCGGCTCGGGCCCGAGGTTTCCATCGACAAGACCCTGTTGAGCTCTGCCGAGCACGTGGTGAACGACGCGGTCCGCGCCCTGCGGATGAACGACTTCCTCTTCGGCGACGACGCAGACGCGAAACGCATCCGCAGCGAGTGGTACTACTCACGGGCGGCGTCGGTCTACGGCGGCGCAGTCGAGGTCCAGAAGAACATCATCGCCGAGCACGTGCTCGGCCTTCCCCGGGAGGACCGGCGTGGCTGACGAACTTGAGGATGAAGTCCGCGAGGCGACACGAGATCTCATCGAGTCCAAGCCGGAGGGCTTGGTGTGGGCAGATCTCGAAGAGATGGGCTGGTTCGAGCTGGCGCAAGAGGGGCCGCGGCTTGCCGTCAGCGCCTTGTTCGAGGGCCTCGGCGCGGCTGCCGCAGGGTCCGAAGCCCTGGATGCGGCAGTACTCATCGCGCTGACGGCTGCGGGCGCGGAACTCTCTCTCGAGAGCCCTCCTGCGGTCGTCTATTACACACCGGGACGACATGCGGTGGGCGGGCTAACCGCAACGGGAGCCACGGATGTCGACGGCATCGTGGTGTCTCGGAGCGCCACCCCGAACACGCTGCTAGCACCGTTGAGCCGCGAGGACGGCACGACCGTCCTGGCTGTGCTGGATGCCGCCGGCGCGACTTTCGAGCCGATCGCCGGCGTCGACCCGTCGCAGGGCCTCCGCCGAGTCACGGCCGCGACCGCACAAGTTGTGAGCGAACTCGGCCCCGAGTACGCCTCCCTGCTGGGAATGGCGGCCCGTCGGGCAGTGGCACACGAGTCCATCGGGCTTGCGCGCGCCATGCTGGATGTCGCCGTTGAACACGTCACGAGCCGCAAACAGTTCAACCGGGCGATCGGCAGCTATCAAGCAGTTCAGCACCGGCTGACCGACATCGAGGTTGCGCTCGGTGGCGCTGCCGCTGTGGCGGCATTGACCTGGCAGGACGAACCGGACTCCGTCACCGTCCTGACGGCGAAAGCGCTGGCCGCGACCGCACTCGATACCGCGCTGCGCAATGGCTTGCAGGTGTGCGGCGGCATGGGTTTCACCGACGAGTTTCCCCTGGCGCGGCTCGTACGCCGCGCCCTATTCCTGTCGGCGTTTCTGGGCGGTGCTTCACAATTGACCGGTGCGGTCGGCCGATCCATCATTGCGTCGGGTAGAGCGCCCCGTCTGTCGGGATTCGCAGCATGAGCGTCAGCGAAGACATTCCCGACTTCCCGGCCGCCGGCGTCGAGACGATCGCGGCTGCCGCGCGCTGGGCAGGCGAGCACTTCGCCGACTTACCGGCACTCGTCGACGGTGACCTGCGCTGGACTTTCCGAGAGTACATCGATCGAGCAGAGTCGATCGCCGCGGGCCTCGTCGCGCTCGGAGTGCAAAAAGGCGACCGGGTCGGAATCTGGGCCCCCAACTCCGGGGATTTCGCGGCTACCGTGCTCGGAATCGAGTTGGCGGGCGCTGCGCTGGTCCCGCTGAACACTCGCTTCACCGTGACTGAAACGGGCGACATCTGTGCCCGGGCGTCGATCAAGGCGGTCTTCACCGTCGAGACGTTCCTTGACCGTCCATACGCAGCGGAGCTCGCCGCCCACCGGCGGGAGAGGCCGGAGATCCTCGCGGACAGTGTTCCGATCATCACGTTCGACGGCGCCGGCGAGCACGGCATAGAGCTGCTCATCGGGCGGGCGACCGATGAGCACCGCCGGGAGGTCGACGCCCGGGTGGCCGGCCTGTCCTCTGAGGACACGGGCATGGTGCTGTTCACCTCGGGAACGACGGGTCGGCCGAAAGGCATCCGCCTCGGGCACGGCCAGCTTCTGCGGGCGTACTGGCAGTGGGGCGGGATCCTTGGCCTCGAGGCGGGCGATCGCGTCCTGCTCAGCAACCCGTTCTTCCACGCCTTCGGACTCCTGGTGGGGCTGTTGGTCGCGCTCGTGCGCGGGACGACGGTCTACCCCCTCGCGGTCTTCAACTCGGCCGGCGCGCTGCGCATCATCGAGGCGGAGCGCATCACCTTCTACCCGGCGCCGCCCACCGTCTTCCAGACGATGCTGCAGGATCCGGCGCTGCAGTCGACCGACACGAGCTCGTTGCGGATTGCGGTGACGGGTGCAACATCCATCCCTCCATCGCTTATCCGCGCGATGCACGACGTGCTCGGTATCGAGCGAGTCTTCTCCCCGTACGGACTGACCGAAGCCACAGGCGTTGCGACGCTGACCCGTTTCGGCGATTCGGTGGAGACGATCGCCCAAACTGCGGGCAGCCCGGTCCCCGGTGTCGAGGTCGTCATCTTGCGACCGGACGGGTCGCAGGCGGACACGGGCGAGATCGGTGAAATTTGCGTGCGCGGCTACAACACGCTGGTGAGCTACCTGGACGATGACACGCCGCTGACAGACGAGCGCGGCTGGATGCACACCGGCGACCTCGGAACGATCGATGAGGCAGGCAACCTGCGTGTGACCGGGCGGCTGAAGGATATGTTCATCGTCGGCGGGTTCAATGTCTACCCTGCCGAAGTCGAAGCGGTGCTCAGCTCGCACCCGGGGGTATCCGCCGTGGCCGTCGTCGGTGTCCCCGATGAGCGGCTCGGGGAGGTGGGCGCCGCGTTCATCATCCCCAAGACGGGCGCCAGCGTCGACGAGGCCGAGCTGGTCGAAGCAGCGGGGGAGCGCCTCGCGAACTACAAGCGTCCGCGACGCTACTTCTTCGTCGACGCCTTCCCGGTGAACGCGAGCGGCAAGGTTCTGAAGCACGAGTTGGTCGCGAGCGTCACCGCTGCCCCGGCGGCCGGCTGATCGTGAGCGACCATCGATGAATCGTTCTTAGAATGATCACGCCGCAGCGGCCGCTTCCCTCAGGCTTCGGCCCGGACACGACCGCGCTAGAAGCGCTCGGCGGCCGGGACCTCACCGGGACGGTGGGGATCGTCACGGGCGGCCACTCGGGACTCGGATTGATTGTGACGCGAGTGCTCGCCGAGGCCGGCGCCGAGATCGTGGTCCCAGCGCGTGATCCAGAACGCGCCGCTGAGGCACTCGCTGACATACCGCGCGCCGAAGCGCGGCCGCTGGACCTCGTCGAGCCGGACTCCATCGACCGGTTCGCGGAGGCCATCCTCGCCACGGGTCGTCCGCTGCACCTTCTTATCAACAACGCTGCGGTGCTCGGACACCCTGAGCAGCGCGACCATCGTGGGTTCGATTACACGTTCGCCGTCAACCACCTCGGCCATCACCAGCTCACGGCACGACTCTGGCCGGCGCTTATCCGGGCCCGCGGGGCGCGGGTGGTCACCGTTTCCTCGCGGGGGCACCGCTTCGCGAACGTAGACCTCGACGACCTCCACTTCGAGCGGCGCCCGCTCGACAAGACGGTGTCGTATGCGCAGTCGAAGACCGCGAATGCGCTGTTCTCGCTCGCGCTTGACTCACGCGGCGAGCCGTTCGGCGTTCGCTCGTTCTCCGTGCACCCGGGGGTGATCACCACTGGACTCAACCGCCATATGGGCGAGACGGATCGTGCCGACGCGCGCGCGGCATACGGCCCACGGCGCACCGCAGAGCAGGGGGCCGCGACAACGGTCTGGTGCGCCGCGAACCGCCAACTCGACGGGATGGGCGGTGTCTACTGCGAAGACGTGGACATCGCCGAGCCGGTCGACGCATCCACGACGGCGACGCCAGGGGCGCGGCCGTGGATCCTCGACCGGGAACTGGCCGAGCGGCTCTGGACGGTGACCGAGGACCTCACCGGCGTGCGGCTGCCCGAATAGCTCAAGGCCTGAAGCGGGACCCTCAGGCCACAATCCGTGTGAGGGCGCCGGCTGCCGCGGCACCCATCGCCGCGTGGCCTGCATCGTTCGGGTGGATGCCGTCGGGATCGAGCTGTTCAGCCGTGATCAGGTCGGCGCCCGACAGGAGGTGCAGGCGGGCGTCCGCCTGCTCATCCCGGAACGAGAGCACCGCGTCTTCGATGGCGCGACGGAGGTCGGAAAGCGTCGCCCCCGAACGGTTCCGAGCCTGCTCGGCAGCCGGCCGGATCACCGGACTGAGCACGAGGATCGGTGTGTCTGGATGGCCGCCCCGCACTGTGCGGAGGAACAGCCGCATCAGTTCCGCGAGGTACGCGGCATCCATCTCGATCTGCGACCAGCAGTTCGTGCCCCAGGCAAGGCTGATCACGTCGGCGGGGATGGCGGCCAGGTGCGCCGCAACCGGCAGCTCACCGCGCGCAGCCCCTGCAAAGCCGAGGTTCAACAGGTTGAACCCCGTCCGCCGCGCCGCGACGGCCGCCCAGGTCGCGCCGGGATCGCTCGTCGTCCACCCCTGGGTGATCGAGTCGCCGTACGCGACCCATCGAGGCGCCGCAGGCAGGGGCGCAACACCGCCACCGAGGGCGCGGATGCCGAAGATGCGCGGTTCGTAGCGCTCGGGAAGATAGATCTCGACGATCGTCTCGGGATCGCGCTCGGGCAGCGTGATCTGGACCGTCGTCGTGATTCCGGCGGAGACCGGAGTTGCATCCCATCGCTGTCCGGCGACGTACACGGTGAACTCGCCGTGCGCGGCCGGGGTTGCCAGGCTCAGGACGTCACTGGTCCGGATGTCGATTTCGATTGCCGTCGCATCGCCGGTGAAGCCAAGGCGGACACCAGCCGGGACGCGGGACGCTTGCACGGTGTCAGCGGCCCACCGCTCCATCGCCGCGGACGGCACCCGGAGTGGCCGGTCGTCCTCGATCGAATCGGCTCCGAGCAGCAGGGGCTTGAGTTCCATGTCGGGCATCTCCTTCGATCCAGCGCGCCATCATCGCTAACATTACCCAAATACGCCGCCAGAGCGGGAGGCGAGACGAGGATGGTCGCACTCATGAGCATGAACCAGGGCCCGCTCCACGGGATTCGCGTTCTCAGCATCGGGCACTGGATCGCCGGACCCTATGCGGCGACGTTGCTGGCCGATCTCGGAGCGGACGTGACCCGCGTCGTGCCGCCCGGCTCGCAGCCTGCGCAGAACGCCACGGATGCCGTGTTGGCTCGAGGTAGCGTCCGTGTTCTCGAACTCGACCTACGAAGTCGAAGCGACGCCGAACGCGCTCGCGCGCTGGCGTCCGAAACAGACGTCATGATCGAGAACTTCCGCCCCGGGGTGCTGGCGGGGTGGGGATTGGCGCCGACCGAGCTCGTCGCAGAATTTCCTCGCCTCGTGGTGCTGTCGCTACCCGGATTCGCTTCGGACGATCCACGGGCAGCGATGCCCGGCTGGGAGGGCGTCATCATGGCATCGGCCGGCGCATATGGCGCGGCGTCCGCGGAGATGCTGGGTGGCGAGTGGTGGCCGAGCCACGGTCACGGGTTCAGCCCGTTGCCGCTCGCGTCGGTGTTCGCGGGCGCGCTCGGCGCCCTGGCCGTCACCGGTGCCCTGATCGACCGGGAGCGGTCGGGACGCGGCCAACTCGTCGAGGTCTCGCTCCACGACGCGTTCCTCGAAGCGATCGGCTCTCGTGGCGCCCAGTATGAGCGGCCGGCGCGCAACTGGACGTTCATGGGCTCCGGTTTCTACCGCTGCGCCGACGACACGCACCTGAGCCTCATCACCGTCTGGCATCGGCACCTGCGCTGGTTCTTGTCGGCCCTCGGCTGGTCAGACGCGCGCATCGAACGGGAAGCCAGATACGAGACGCTGATGGCTTCTGCGGATGCCCGCGAACGACTGCGCGACGAACTGACCACGGTACTCGCGACCCGACCGGCGAAACACTGGGAGAAGCTGGGATTCCGGGCCGGCGTTCCCGTTGCGGAATTGCGGACGAGCCGCGACTGGCTGCAACGCGAGGCCGCCCAGCGGTCCGGCTCGATCACGCGGGTAGAAACGGCTGCCGGTACCCAATGGATGCCGGGTCCTCCGGTCCGCATCGAACAGACCGCCGCCGGCACGCCGTTGCGGCCGCAGCGTCGGCAATCCGATCGCCCCGGTCCTCTCGCCGGATTCCGTATTCTCGACATGACACGAGTGCTTGCCGGCCCCACGGCATCTCGTCTCCTGGCCGACCTCGGTGCCGATGTCGTGCGCGCGGATGTCGACCCGTCACAAATCCAGGCCGGCCACCGTGAGCCGTTCTTCCACGAGGTTGTCAACCGTGGCAAGCGCATCGCAGAAGTCGACCTTCGCGGGTCTGCCGGGCCGGGACGTCGGGACGCATTACTCGGTTGGGCCGATGCGCTGATCACGAACTTCACGTCGCCCGCCCTCGAGCGGCTGGGCATCGATGCGGTGACCTTGGGTCGGACGCAACCGGAGCTCGTGCACACGCACGTGACCAGCTTCGACGAGGCCGGAGAATGGTCGCACGTGCGCGGGTACGCGGAGGTCGTGAACACCGTGACCGGCCTCACGGCCGAAACGCTGCCCCTTCCGATTCCGAGTGGGGTCGCCCCGAATGTCGATGTTCCCCGCATGCCGTTCACCGATCACCTGAGTGGGATATTCGCCGCTGTCGGCACGGTGGCGGCGTTGCTGGGTCGGGTGCGGGCGGGGCACAGTTCGCGCGTCACCACGGCGCTCGTCGACGCAGCCTATGCCGAGCAGCTCCCGTACGTCGGCGATGCCTGGGCGGAGTGGCGAGCGCGTGCCGAGCCGATGCTGCCCGGCTGGTCGCCGTCACACCGGATGATCCGAACCGCGGAGGGCTGGATCTTCATCGGACTCGGTGGTTCGGCGTGGACGCGGCTGACCGACCGGATCGGAGGCGGCACTCGCGAAACCGTCGAAGCCGCCTTCCTGGCGCGCAACACGGGGGAGGCCATAGAGCTCGTCACCGCCATCGGCGGCGCCGCTCACCCAGTCGTCCAGGTCGACTCGCTCGGCGCCCCCGACAGTCCTCTGCGGGAGCGCGGTCTGCTCGTCACGGTCGACTCGCCTGAATTCGGTCGGATCGTGCAGCTGGGAAACCCGATCCGGTACTCTCGCACGCCGGTGCGGCCGGGCGCTCATCCGGACGCCGGCGATGAGTGGCTGACCGAGCACGTCGGGATCGCCGGCCGTCAGAGCGCAGACACCGCCTCGCGTGACTGACTGGCGCTCACCGCAGGGTTCGGAAGAAGTCACGCACATCGGCCATGAATGCAATGGCCGAGGTGCCCGACGATGAGGGAGCCGATTTCGCCGCCCGCCGCCGCGAAGCGGTCGTAGCCCAGGGCGCGCATGAGTCCGATCTGAGAGTCGGCGGCGTGCCAGACGTTCCAGTGCCGCACACCAGTCGGACCGGAGAATCCGAACCCGAACCCGGGTAAGGACGGCACGACGACGTCGAACGAATCGGCAGGGTCACCGCCATGCGCCCCCGGGTCGGCGAGCCGCCCGATCACACGTTGGAAGTCCCACGACGTCCGTGACGGTGCTGCCAATGGTCGACGAGTTCGCGCAGGTACTGGGTGGGGAATCCGTAGTCGCCATCGTCGTTGTCCGGGTCACCGGGAAACCGTGTGGCGGCCAGACGCCTGCGCAGGTCGTCGACGTCCTCGCGCGGCACCGAGATCTGGGACCGGACCGCGATCGGGAGTTGGATGGGACAGTGATGACGCCGAGGTGCATGGGGACTCCGAGCTTGATTCAACGTCAGCATTAACCGCTATGATTCAAATCATTCAAGCCGATAATGCTGCCGGCGGGAAACCCATCACAACGCAGTGAATGAGGAGTTGGTGCCGAATGACGACCGAGACCGCAACACCCGACGGTGCGCAGACAGACGCTCCGTGGTTCCCGCAGCTGCGGGACAATCCGTTCCGGCCGCCCGCGGCCTACGAGCAGTGGCGTGAGCAGTCAGCGGTTGGTTCAGCGGAACTCCACAGCGACCAGCGCGCATGGGTTGTCCTCCGCTACGACGAGGTGCGGGAGACACTCGAGCACGCGGACATCTCGGTGGATGCGCAGCATCCGCACTTCCCTCGGGTGCGCAAGGGCGTGACGTCCCGGGCGAACGACACGATGTTGAAGCACATGGATGCGCCGATGCACGGCAAATACCGCCGGATGCTGGCGCGCCAGTTCACCGCGAAGCGCGTGAACGAACTGCAGCCGGAGCTGGAGCGGATCGTCACCGAGGCCCTGGACGGGATACTGGCCAAGGGCGGGCCGGTCGACCTCCACCAGGATTTCAGCCTGGTGGTGCCGACGAAGGTGATCTGTGCACTCCTGGGCGTGGACTACGCGATTAGCGGCGACATCCAGCGGCTGTCGAACATCATCACGTCCGCGGCGACGCAGGCGGACGAACTGGTGGCGGCGGCGCAGGAGATGTACGCGCTCTTGGACGCCGAAATCAACGCACAGTATGAGAACCCCCGGAACGGGCTGATCGGCACTCTGATCGAAGAGTCCCGCAAGGGCGAGATCGAGCACCGTCAGATCCTCGGGCAGACCTTCATGACGATCGTCGCCGGCCATGAGACGACGGCGAACACGATCTCGATGGGAATGCTGCAGCTGTTCGAGTCGCCGGAGATTCGCGAGCGGGTCACGGCTGATGGGTCGCTGATCCCCGGGATGGTCGAGGACATGATCCGGATGCACTCCCTGGTGGACGGCACCCTGTCACGGGTCGCCAGCCAGGACATGGTCATCGGTGGGCAGCAGATCAACGCCGGCGACGGAGTGATCGTCACGATCAGCTCGCCGAACTATGACCCGCGGCGCTGGGAAGACCCATACCAGCTGAACATCGACCGCAACGACCGTGCGCACATCAGCTTCGGGGCAGGCCCGCACATGTGTCTCGGTCAGAATCTCGCCCGCGCGGAGCTCTATCTCGCGTTCGAACAGCTGCTCACCCGCATCCCCACCCTCCGCCTGGCTGACGCGCCCGAGCCGGTCGAGATGCAGAACGACGGGTTCATCTACGGGGTCCGCAGCGTGATGGTCGACTGGTGACGCAGAGCGCCCCGCCGCCGACAGAGTCGCTGCGGGGGATTGACGCGCTCACGCAGGCACCGATCCGGGTTGCCGACGAGGTGCTGGACGACTTGCGTCACCGACTTGCCCACACCCGGTGGCCTGTGGATGCCGGGAACGACGACGAATTCTATGGGGTGAGCCGCAAGCGTCTTGAGCCGCTCGTGGCGTACTGGCGGGACGAGTACGACTGGCGCCGTGCTGAAGCGGAGATCAACCGCTTCGAGCATTACAAGGTCGAAATCGACGGGGTCCCGGTGCACTTCATGCGCCGGGCATCACTGCGGCCGGATGCCATCCCGCTCATCCTCACGCACGGCTGGCCCTGGACATTCTGGCACTGGGCGAAAGTGATGGATCCGCTCGCTAACCCGCCCGCAGGGGAGCCGGCGTTCGATGTCATCGCGCCCTGCTTTCCGGGCTTCGGGTTCTCCACGCCACTACCGAACAACCCTGACATGACGTTCGTCCAGGCCGCGGACCTGTGGCATACACTCATGCGCGACGTTCTCGGCCACGATCGGTATGCCGTCGCGGCGAGCGACTTCGGTTCGCTCGTCTCAGCGCAACTCGCACACAAATACGAAGACGAAGTGATCGCGCTGCACCTGGGGCTGCCGATACCGCTTACCGCGTTCCAAGGTGATCGCGCGTGGGATGTCACCGGCGGTGCGACGCCGCCCCCGGACGCCCCCGACGAGGTCCGTGCGGGAGCTTGGGGCATCGCTCGCAAGTTTGCGATGCACGTGGCCGCTCACATGTTCAGTTCGAGCACGCTCTCCTTCGGGTTCTCCGATTCGCCCGTCGGGCTGCTGGCCTACCTTCTCGAGAAATGGGGCAGGTGGAGCGACTGCGACGGCGAGATCGAGAACGTCTTCTCGCGGGACGACATCCTCACTCACGCGATGATCTTCTGGGTCAATGACGCGATCGGAACCTCGATGCGCACCTACGCGAATACAAACCGCTACCCGTGGACGCCTTCTCACGATCGAACGCCGCAAGTCGGCGTGCCAACGGGCATCACGTTCGCCGGCTTCGAGAACCCCCCGGGGGTGACCACCGAGCAGCGAGTCGCGCACTACCAAGGCCTGCCGAGGGCTGCCTGGTTCAACACCACGAACCTCCGTGCCCATGAGCGCGGCGGCCACTTCATTCCGTGGGAGATTCCGGATGACTGGGTGGCCGACCTGCGCGAGACCTTGCGGCATCGCACGTGAACATCCGCATTTTCTTCCTCGCCCTCGGGATGGTCGCCTCCGGGATGAATTCGCTGCTCATCGCCGGACTGCTGCCGCAGATCGCACGGAGTCTCGACGTATCGGAAGCTGCGGTCGGCATTAGCGTGTCTGTGCTCGCGGTCACCTACGCGTTGACCGCGCCTTTCATCCCAATCGTCTTCTCGAGATTCAGCCGACGAGCAATACTGATGGTCGCGATGGTGGTCTTCCTCGTCGGAGTGCTTCTTTCTGCTTTCGCGTGGGACATCTGGAGTTTCTACGCGGCCAGGGCGATTGTCGGGCTGGGCGCCGCCGCGTATTCCGCACAGGCGATAGCTGCGGCGATCGAGATCTCGGAACCGGGCCGTAAGGGGGCCGCTGCCGCGTGGGTCGGCATGGGCTTCGCGGTATCGATGGCGCTCGGGGTTCCCGTCGGCACGCTGCTGGGCGACGCTTTCGGCTATCGCATCGCGTTTCTGTTGACCGCTCTCGTCGCAGCCGTCGCCCTCATCGGGCTCACGACGGTGCGGGTCGCCCTCCGCGCGGATCGGCCTACGCTTCGGCAGCAGTTCCAACCGCTCGCCTCGCCCGCGGTCCTCGCCGTTCTCATGTTCACTCTGTTCTACGCAGTGTCGTTCTTCATCGTGCTCACCTACCTGCATCCGATCCTGGGATCAGCCGCCGGTGCTGAGGGAAAAATGGTTGCCGTCGCGCTGGCAGTTTTCGGCGTCGGCAATATCGTGTCCATGGGCATCGGTGGACGGCTGATCGACCGCTTCGGCGGACTCGCCGTCATCATCGTCTGCCTTCTCGTCATGAGCGTCGCTATTCCACTCCTGGGGGCGCCGATCGGCACCGTTGGTGCTTTCATGGCGATTGCTGCGTTCGGGCTGACCGGATCTCTCGTCGGACCGGCGACCAACGTCCTGCTCGGCCCCATGCATCCCCACAACCCCGCGACGCTGGTTGGGGCGAACATGTCAGCGGTCCAACTCGGCGCCGCGGTCGGCGGCGCCGCAGGTGCAGTCATCCTGACAAGCCACGGGGCGAGCTGGATCGCCTTCGCCGCGGGGCCACCCGCGCTGCTGGCAGCGGGTATCTGTTGGGGCATTGTGCTGGTGCGGCGGGCTCAAAGATCTCAAGACACGGCGACAACGGGAGCGGTCGCGTGAACTGGCGCCTGGTCTTTGTGCTGTTCGCAGTTTTTGCTGTGGGCACGAACGCCCTCATCATGGCGGGGATCGTTCCCGCCATCGCCACAGGGTTGAACACGAGCGAAGCGATTGCCGGGCTCGGGCTGACCGTGTTCGCTCTGACTTACGCGGTGGTCGGACCCACGCTTCCGATCATCCTGTCGCGGTTCGGCCGGCGGACGATCATGGCCGGAGGCCTCATCCTGTTCATCGGCGGCACCGTCCTGTCGGGACTCGCCCCCGACGTCTCGATCTTCATGCTGTCTCGAGTGATCGTCGGCGTCGCTGCGGCGGCCATCCCGCCGCAAGCGGCGGCGATTGCCATTGCGATCTCGCCGCCCGGACGAGAGGGCCGGGCGTTGGGTCTCCTGTCTGCCGGCATCCTGCTGTCGATAGCATTGGGGGTGCCGCTCGGTTCTCTGCTGGGAATCTGGCTCGGCTACTCCGGCGCGTTCCTCTTCCTTGCCTCGCTCGGCATCGTCGGCCTCATCGGGTTGTTTTTCATCCCGCCGACGCCGAAACCGGCGAAGGCGACCATCGCCGAACAGTTTGCGCCCTTCCGCCGCCCGGCCGTGCTCGTGCTCGGACTGTGCGCGTTCTTATTCGCCTGGTGCCAGTATTCGATCACCACGTTCTTCGCCCCCCTGGTGAAGGACTCGGCGGGGATCTCGGATGTCGAGGTTCCGATCCTGCTCGTGATCTACGGGCTAACCGGCGTGGTCGCCGCCCTCTTTGGCGGAAGACTGATCGATCGGTTCAGCGGATACGCTGTCGCGATCGGCGGGTTCATCGCGATCACCATCACGACGCCGCTGTTCTCTGTGGCATCGAGTTTTCTGATCGCCGCGATCGTCGTCGTCGTGTGGAGCCTCGCCCAGAACGTGACATTTCCCGCCGCGCAGGTTGAGATGGGCCGACTCCACCCGGCGAACCCGGCGACGGCGTTCGCGCTGTTCGCCGCCCTCGTGCAGGCAGGCGGCGCGATCGGCGCCGCCGTCAGCGCCGGGGTTTTGGAGGCGCTCGGACCGCGCTGGATAGCGCCTGTCGCAGCGGTCGCGACACTGATCGGCACGATCGTGATCAGCCTCCTCGCCCGCCGCCTGCGCCGCCAAAACGAGGCCCAAAGCATCCTTGTTGAAGCGACCGTAGACGAAGCGAGCTAAACTAACAAGGATTAATAGCACAGGCTTGTTCTGTGTTATCGTCGCTCCGGCAACCAAAGCCGTACCCGTGCCGAGAGCCATCAACAAAGGGGTTGACTATGACGGACTCTGAGTCCTATCCGATTGCGGATGCCGCAGCCTTTATCAAGGGAGGCTGCTGATGACGACAGTGGATGACACGACTGAGCGCCTTCCGTGGTTGAAGTGGATCGACCGCTTCAATACTCTGTTGGCCGTGTTGGGTGGCATCGCCACGGTGGGGCTCATGATCAACATCGTCCTCGACGTGCTCGGGCGATTTTTCTTCAACCGCCCGCTGCCGGGCACGCTCGACCTCACGCAATTTGCGTGGATGCCGTCGCTCGTCTCGCTCGGGCTGGGTTACGCCCTACTTCGCGGTGAGCACATCCGGGTCAACCTCCTCACGGCTCCGACCGGTGAGCGTACGCAGCGGATCATCGAGATCGTGTCGATGGTGTTCACGCTGGGAACCGTGGCGCTCTTCATCTGGTTCGGCAGCGAGAAGGCTGTCGAGGCAATGAACTTCGGAGAAAAGGCCGTCGGCACGCCCTGGCTTGAGATTTGGCCATATCGCTGGATCATCGTGGTTGGCATGCTCGGGCTCCTGCTCCAGGCCATCGCAGTCTTGCTGAGGGCGATCACCGTGGAGAAATTCATCCCGGTAGATGAAGACGAGGCTGCTGCGGCCATCGAGGCTGAGGTAACCGTATTCGATGGCCTTAAGGACGAGGCCATCGCAACTGGGAAAGTGGAGAACCGATGAGCACGTCATTGCGCGAAGCGCCCCAACCGCCCCGGATCAAGACGCCGCTCGAGATCAAGGAGGCGCTGACCGCCCAGCGGTTCACGATCGGCCTCATTGTCACGGCGGTCATTACCGTCCTGCTCACCCTGTACTTGTTTGTATTCCCGTCCAGCAAGCTCATCGTCGGGTTCGTGATCATCCTGCTGATGATGGCGTTAATGCTGTTCAAGATTCCGATCGGCGTGGCAATGTCCGCCGCCGCGATTCTCGGACTTTTCGTCCTGGTCGGACCGCGAGCGGTGGAAGGGACGTTAAAGGAAGTGGTCTTCCACTCTTTCGCCTCGTGGTCGCTCAGCGTCATCCCGATGTTCGTTCTCATGGGTGTCGCTCTGGGAAAGAGCGGGCTGATGAGTGGCGCCTACGACGCCGCCCGCAAGTGGCTTAGTCGACTCCCCGGCGGACTAGCGATCGCAACCAACTTCGCCGGTGCAGGCATGGCGGCAACCAGCGGCAGCACGATCGGCATCACCTACGCAGTCGGTCGAGTCTCGATCCCCGAAATGATTCGCTCGGGGTATCGACCCAGTCTCGCCATGGGAGCGACGGGCATGGCCGGAACTCTGGGCCAGGTCATCCCGCCCAGCGTCCTCCTGGTGATCTACGCCGGCGTCGCAGAGACTCCCGTCGGTCCCCAGCTGCTCGCCGGCGTCCTCCCGGGACTCGCTCTCGCCGTCCTCTTCACCATCGTCATCATTCTGTGGGCGTCGTTCAGCCCGAGTTCCGCACCGCGCGGCATCAGCTACTCCTGGAAAGCGCGGTTCGCTTCGCTCATCCATGTGGTGCCGATGCTCATCATCGTCGTGGTCGTTCTGGGCGGAATCTACTTCGGTATCTTCACCGCGACGGAGGCCGGCGCATACGGCGCACTGGTCACCCTCATCCTCGGCCTGAGCGTGGTAATCGCCCGGTCAAGGAAGACCCTCAAGACCGGCGCCACAACGATTCCGACCCGCAAGGTGGTTGGGACCTATTTCTCCAGCACGATGATGGAGACGGTGTCTGCTGTCGCCGCGGTCATGCTCCTCCTCGTCGGCGTAAACCTGCTCACCCGCGTCATGGCGCTGAGCGGCCTGGCGAAGTGGGTCGCGGACGGGGTCATCGCCCTCGGTTTGACTCAGCTCGGCTTCCTGCTGCTGCTCATCCCGGTATACCTCGTGCTTGGATTCTTCCTCGACACTCTGGCGATGATGCTGCTCACCATCCCGGTGTTCATGGGGCCACTGGTGGCACTGGATGTCGACCTGATCTGGTTCGGTGTGTTCCTGATCGTTCTCGCGGAGATCGATCTGGTGGCACCACCGCTCGGTGTGTTGAACTTCGTCGTTCTGGCGATAGCGCAATCCAGCACCAAGGGCATGGGATTGAAGCTCAAGATCACCGACGTGTTCAAGGGTGTGATGCCGTTTATCGCAGCGTGCATCGTGTTCCTGGTGGTTCTCATCGCCTGGCCGGATCTCGCGCTGTGGCTACCTGGGATGTCAGCAGCCAAGTAGCTCTCAGGCGGTGCCGCCGCATCCCGTTTCCTCGTCCGCGTTGCGGACGCGAGGGGACGGGATGCGTGCGTTAACGGCGCCGCATCAGCCACCTCTCAGTGCGTCCCGCAGTGACACGATCGCTGCAGCCAGCTCACCCGGGCGGTCCTCGAGCGACACCGCGGCGTCCGGAGGCAATTCGATCACGAGCTCAGCCAACGCAGCGAGTTCCGCGGCGAGTTTCGACGCCTGACGCCCGATCTGCGCGTCCTCCTTCGCGGTGGCGAACTCGAGTATCGCCAGCGGCACGGCCAGCGAGCGCAGCGCGCCTTCCAAGTCATAGGCGGTCACTGCGCGGTAGAAATGTCGACGGTAGCGGATCGCCTGCAACCGGTCGATCGCCTCGTCTATTGCCTGTCCCGCGGGCTTGTCCGGCGCGAACACGGTGGCCGCGCGGGCCTGCTCCATCCACTGAGAGGCCGAACTAGCCTTATCGTCGGTGCTGAGCAGGGCTTTCACGGACGGGTGCTTTCCGAGAGTCGTGCCGCGTCCGTCATTGGACAGAACGATGCTGTGCGTGAGGCCCGCGAAGATGAAGCCGGCGATGGCCTCGGGGTGTGCCGCCGCGATCGCCGCACCCAACTTGTTGCCGCCGTTCATCCCGTAGAGGGTGTAGAGAGGACCCGCCGTTGCAATCGCAGCCTGGTGGAGGGTCTCGGCGAGTTCGGGAATCGTGCGGGGCTCGTCAGGGAGAAACGATTCGCCTGTGCCCGGAGGATCGAGCGCAACCACTTTGCAATGGCGGGACAGGACCAGGGCCAGTTCGCGATACATCCGCGACGAACGACCCCCGTGCGGCAGCAGCACGAGCGGGTTGCCTTCCCCCGCGGTCAGGAAGTGGATCTGGCCGTCGGCGGTGTCCGTGAAGCCGTGCCGCAGCGCGGTGTGCGCCCTCAGACTCTCCGCCTCCATGGAGCGTCGCTCCTTAACTCTTAACGGGCACTCGGATCAGCGGGGAACGACGAAGCCGCCGTTCGGTCGGAAAGTCTGCCCGGTGACGAACTTTGCTTCATCGGAGACGAGATAGATGATGAGCCAGGCAACGTCCTCTGGCTCACCGACCATATGCAGCGGCGAATACGAACGGTAGGTCTCAAGCTGCTCTTCCCATTCGCTGGATAGCTCGCCGCTGGGCAGGGTGTGGTTTCGGCGGATCATCGGAGTGTCGATGTATCCCGGCGCGACCACGTTCGCCCGAACCCCGTCACGGCCAAGCGCCAGCGCCAGCGAGCGGGTCAACTCGACCACCGCGGCTTTCGATGCCACATAGGCAAGCTGGGCAGGTAGAGGCCGGTCCAACCCGCCGGTGGCGAGGTTGACGATGCTGCCGCGGCGGCCGATCAGGTGCTTGGTCGCAGCCCGGCACACGTTGAGCGTGCCGAAGTAGTTCACTTCCATTACCTTTCGTACGGCATCGGTGTTGATGTCGTACGGATCGATGTCAATGAAGATGCCGGCGGAGTTGATGACCGCGTCGATCCCGCCGAATTCTGCCGCCGTGGCATCGAGCGCCCGCTCGACCGAGGCTGCGTCGGTCACGTCGAGTGGCATCGCGTGCACTGTGCCCGTCAGGTTGAGAGCGTTGACACGCCTGATCTCGGCGTCGAGACCTTCCGGGGAGAGGTCGGCAGCGATGACCGTTGCGCCTTCGCGTGCGAAAACCTCAGCGATGCCCGCACCGATTCCGCTTGCGGCTCCGGTGACGAAGATCACCCGTTCTGCGACGTTGAAAGCCATACTCTCTCTCTCTCTCTCTCTCTCTCTCTCTCTCTCTCCTCCGGTCGTTCGTCCCCGCAACTGGTTCAGGCGCGCGGGTCGAGCGCGACCTTGATGGGCCGTTCCTCGGTCTGGTAAGCGGCGGTTCGGATCGCGCCCGCGACGTCGTCCAGGGGAAATACGTGGGTGATCCAGTCGCCGACATCCACTCCACGATCGCGGAGTTCGCGCGCCTTCTCGAATGCAGTCTCCACCGTGTTCGGATGCGAGATCCGGCCTTTCACCGTGACCTCCTTCCACATGAGCAGCCGCCAGTCGAAAGGCTGTATCGAGGGGTTGGGAGACGCGGAACTCACCACCGTTCCGAGGGCGCGGACCACGTGCATGGCGAGTGATTTCCCGGCCGGTGAGCCCGATACTTCGATTACGGCATCGACGGGGCCGTGCTGAGCCACGATGTCGGCGGCCGTTTGAACAATTGCATCGGGGTCGCTATCGCGAGTAGTGACGAATGTGGTCGCACCGAATCCTTCTGCCAGCTTCAGACGCTCGGAGTCTGCCTCGAGGCCGATCAAGGTGGCACGCCGACCCGTCGCAATTGCGGCGAGGGCGCAGCTGAGTCCCTGCGGGCCCGGTCCGATCACGGCGATGTGTCCGCCAGCGGCTACATCAGTGGCCTCCGCCCAGCGGATACCGTTGGCGAAGGGTGAGCAGGCGATGAGCGCAGTGCGGTCAGAGAGATCATCCGGCACCGGGTACACGACGGCCTCGGGCGGGACGAACGTGTGGGTAGAGTAGCCGCCCCATAGGTGCGGGGCATCCTTCGCCGACAGGGTACCGTAGCCGTTCTTCAGCCCCCGTCGCTCGCACAGGTAGTACTGGCCGCGGTTGCAGGTGTGACACCCCTCGGCGCATGGCCAGCGGGCTTCAACCACGACCCTGTCGCCCACGGCCAAGCCGCGACGTGCTGAGGCAGCGTTTCCGATCTGGGCGACTCTGCCGATGATCTCATCGCCGAAGATCACCGGCACACGATCGTTCACATAGTCGAACGCGCCGCGGTACATGGCGAGTTCCGAACCGTCCACGCCGCACATGATGACTTCGAGCAGCAGGTCATCGTCGCCGATCTTGGGGATTGGGTAATCCTCCAAGCTCATACTTTCGGGGCCACGATAAGTCGCGGCCTGTGCGAACGACGCTGAGCTCGACATCGCGGATGATCCTTACTATTCGATCGGCATTGATCCTGAGCGGGATTGTCATGATCGTAGCAGTGTGGTTCAGTGTCATTACAATCCCAACAAGGTTTATAGGAGATCGAAGATGCCCGCCCTGAACCTCTACGCGAACGACCCGGACGGCCGAGCCGATGGGCCGCTCGTAATACTCGGACCCGCCCTCGGAGCGCCCGCCTCGATGTGGGACAAAGTGGCCGGGCTGCTGGCGACGGACTACCGGACACAGACTTTCGAGCACTTCGGTTTCAACGGCGCACCGGTGCTCCACGAACCGTTCTCGATCAGTGACATCGCTGATGCCGTCGTGCGACTAATCGACGACGCCGGCGTGGACAAGGCTTTCTACGCGGGGGACTCGATCAGCGGCGCGGTGGCCCTCGAACTCGCTCGCCGGCATCCTGACCGCGTCAGCGCGGTTGCCTCCGTGTGCAGTGTGGCGCGAAGGATAGGAGACCCGAGCATGGCGCCGCTGGCTGCGACGGTGCGAGCAGAAGGAACGGCGGCGCGAGCCGGAGACATCGGCGACCGCTGGTTTGCGCCGGGGTCACAGGAGACACACTCCGCCGAGATCGCGTCCCTTGTGGAGATTCTCTCGGGCGCCGACGATGAGACCTACGCTCGCTACCTCGACGCCCTCGACGCCCACGATGTCGGTGATCACCTCGACGAGATCACGGTGCCGGTGCTCGCGGTCTGGAGCGAGTTCGACACCGGTGACGGGCATGGCAAGATGCGGCTGATTGCCGAGAACGTGCAGCGGGGAACCCTGGTTGGGATCGATGGAGCGGGTCACACGCCTCCGCTGGAACAGCCGGAGGCCGTCGCGGCGGCGCTCCGGTCGCACTTCAACGCCGGGGCGTGAATCCATGCCCGCAATGGAGTATCGGTCTCTGGGTCGGAGCGGGCTGCAGGTGTCGCGGCTGTGCGTCGGAACGATGATGTTCGGGGGCGCGACGGATAGGGCGACGGCACATCGCATCATCGCGAGCGCCCGCGATGAGGGTGTCAACTTCATCGACACCGCCGACGTCTACAACGCCGGCGAATCGGAGGTCGTGACGGGAGCGGCCATCCGGGACGATCGCGACGACTGGGTGCTCGCGACGAAGCTCGGCAGCCCTATGGGGCCGGGGCCCAACGATCGGGGACAGTCGCGCAAGTGGATCATGGCCTCGGTCGAGTCGAGCCTGCGCAGGCTTGGGACCGACTACATCGACATCCTGTACCTGCATCGGAGTTTCGACGACGCTGCGCTGCCAGAAGCAGTGCGAGCGCTGGGAGATCTGATCCGCCAGGGGAAGCTCAGGTACTTCGGAGTATCGAACTTCTCGGGGTGGAGGGTCGGGCTGGCGTGCCAGCTCGCGGATCAGTTCGGTCTGGATCGTCCCGTGGCGAGCCAGCCGGTGTACAGCGTGGTCGAGCGGAGCGCGGAGCGTGAGGTGATCCCGGCATCCGTGCACTACGGCGTTGGCGTGGTCAGTTACAGTCCGCTCGCGCGCGGGGTGCTGACCGGGAAGTACCAGCCGGGAACAGTTCCCGATCCGGTGAGCAGAGTGGGTCGAGGTGACCCACGCATCCTCCAGACCGAATGGCGGGAAGACTCGCTCGCCATCGCGGAGCAGCTCGCGCGCCACGCGGCAGGCAAAGACGTGAAGCTCGCAGACTTTGCGCTCGGCTGGGTACTGGCGAATCGCGCGATCACCTCTGTGATTGCTGGACCACGCACTTTTGAGCAGTGGGAGGCGTACCTGGCCTCCGTCCAAACGCGAATTCACGGCGACGACGAAATGGTTGTCGACGAACTCGTATCGCCCGGGCATCCGTCCACACCCGGCTACAACGACCCCGCCTACCCTGTGGAAGGACGCCTCGCATGACCCGGCTGGCTCCTGTGCTGGAGATGAATGACGGGGCGCCGATCCCGCAGCTGGGTCTGGGCGTGATGTACATCCCCGACGAGGAGCTTCCCGACGTGGTTGCTGACGCCGTGCGGCTAGGGTTTCGACACTTCGACACCGCGACGCATTACGGCAACGAGGCGAGCATAGGGGAGGGGATGCGGCGGCTCGAGCTGCCGCGCGAGGAGCTGCTCGTGGCAACGAAGCTTCCGAACGCCGCCGATGGGTATGACTCGGCGTTGCGCGCGTTTGATCGGAGCGAGCAGGCGCTCGGCAGCATCGATCTCTACCTGCTGCACTGGCCGCAGCCCCCGAAGGGGAAGTACCGCGAGACGTGGCACGCGATGGTCAGGCTGCGAGACGAGGGGCGAGTCCGCTCGATCGGCGTGTGTAACTTCCCGGTGGCGCTGCTCGACGAGCTCATCGAGGATACCGGGGTTACTCCGGTGGTCAACCAAATCGAACTGCACCCCGCCTACCCGCAGCCGGACATGCGGGCCGCGAACGCCGCCCGCGGCATCCTCACCGAGAGCTGGAGCCCGCTGGAGCACGGGCGCGATCAAGCACCCGACCATCACGGCGATCGCCCAAAGCCACGAATCCTCACCGGCGGCCGTGGTTCTGCGCTGGCACCTCGACCTTGGGCTCGTGGTGATTCCCAAGGCGGCCTCTCCCGCGCAGCTGGCGTCGAACTTCGCCGCGCTCGATTTGAGACTGACCGCCGAAGATCACGCCGCGCTCGCCGAGCTCGCGCGAGTTGACGGCGGCTTCGGGCCTGACCCGATGGTCCACACCACCGAACAAGGAGCTGAGTAGATAATGTCCTCGAACATCAAGACCGCGCTGGTGACCGGGGCATCCGGCGGCATCGGGCGCGAGATCGCGCTGCGACTCGCTGCCGACGGCCATCTCGTCATCGCGCACTATGGGCGGGACGCAGAGAGCGCGGCGAAGACCGTGCGGCAGATCCAGGATGCAGGGGGCGAGGCGCTCACCCTCGGAGCCGAGCTCACGAGCGTCGCCGCCATCGGCGAACTGTTCGGGAAGATTGACGACGCGCTGTCGGACCGGGGGCTCGCGAAGCTCGACGTGCTCGTGAACAACGCCGGAACGAGTGCGCCTGGCGGAATGGACACGATAGACGAAGTCGCGTTCGACCGCGTCTTCGACACGAACACGAAGGGGATGTTCTTCGTGACCAAGCACGCCGTCGACCGACTGTGTCATGGCGGCAGGATCATCAACATCTCCTCGATGGTGTCGCGCGCCGCCTACCCGGGCTCCATCGCCTACGGCATGAGCAAGGCAGCCGTCAACTCTCTGACGCTTTCGCTGGCGGCCGGGCTCGGTCATCGAGGAATCAGCGTCAACGCGGTCGCGCCCGGCGCGACCGACACCGAGTTCATCGGTGCCGTGAAGACCAACCCCGCCCGGCTGGCGGCGATTCTCGACGGGACGGCCCTGGGGCGCTTGGGCCACCCGCGCGACATTGCCGGAGTGGTCGCCTTCCTCGCATCGGACGACGGGGCATGGATCACCGGGCAGGTCATCGAGGCGAGCGGGGGCATGCACCTCTGACCTGCGTAAGCCGTCGCGCACTACTTCTACGGGTGCCGTTCGATGAACTCGACCACGATTCCATCCATGAGGCCCTCGTAGTAGGCGTAACGCCCGTTCCCCGCGGGTAGCGGCGCACCGACCACGAGGCGAGGGCTACTGCCTCGCTCCGTCGCGCGGGCAACGTGCTCATCGATCGAATCGACGAGGTACGCCACGTGATGGACGCTCGCCTGCCCGCCGTGCGCGGCGAGGTGATCGTGATACGGCGACGGGCCATCGCCCGTCGGTTGGATCAGTTCAACGCGGATGTTCCCCGAATCGTAGAAGGCGACGTCGGCGGAGTACGACACTGTGCTGCCGCGATACTCGATTCCGCGACCTCCAGCGGGAAGTGCCGGTAGAAGTTGAGATCGCCGAGGAACGCGCCGTTGACATTCCGAGTCTCGTCGAAGTCGTCTGGCTCCACGCGGCATCCTTTCGTCTGGGGTTATGGCTCAGCCAGCCGTTAGAAGATCGCCACCGGGTTCACCGGCGACCCGGTGCCACCGCTGATGGCCAAGGGCGTGATTGTAGTGAAGAAGCTCCAGCGAGATCGCTCGCGGCACGCAACTGCGAGGGCATCGAGAGCGGCGTTGTCGAGCAGCGGCATCCCCATGTACACGATTGCGCCGACATGGACCGGCACCCTTTCGGCCCCGGTCTGTCGCGGCAGCGCGTCGTTCGCGCCATCCGAACCGAGCACCGCGATGCCCCGCTCGTGCAGCCACGGCAGGCACGAGGCATCGAGACCGGCGAGGTGCAGCGCGCCATCCACGAAGTCGCTGCCGTTGGCTGCACGACGAGCGGAGCGGCCGACGTAGACGAATAGGGCGTCGCCTTCACGGATGTCGGTGCCCTGCGCGGCGAGAGCGGCATCGAGTTCGTTCGGCATAACGGGGGAGAGGGGTTCGATGAAAGCGGTGCCACGCAGCGCGGGTATGTCGAGCAGCACACCCCTGGTGGCGATGCCGTTGCGGAAGACGTCGATCGCATTCGCCTCCGCGCCGGTGGAGCGCACAAGCCCCGCCGGGCGGTCGTTGTACATGCGCCCGTCGTAGAACACGTGGCACAGTGCGTCGAAGTGGCTGGTGTGGACCCCGTGGTAGTCAATCCCGACGAAGTCTGTTGCGGAGGCGTATCCCTTGCCAGCGTCCTCGCCGTCCTTGAGCATCACGTGTCGCGTCGGCGGCTCGGCGGATGCCAGGGAACCCGACAGGTCGATCGACCCGAAGCCGACGGTGACGCCCTCCCTGATCTCCGCGGCTGCGCGCGCGGTCACTTCTGGGGTGATGAGGTTGACGGTCCCGCGCTCGTCGTCGGCACCCCATCGGCCCCAATTGGATACCGCCTCGAAGACCGCAGGTAGCTCTTCATCCGTCATCAGTTGTGTGTCCAACATCCTCATGCCTCTCTGTTCATTGTGGGCTCACGCCTTTATCACGCGTTCGGCGAAGTTTTCGATCCACCTGCGCTTGTCTTCCATCGATACGTACGGCTCGCCGAGCATGTGCTCGAACGGTCCGAACTTCGCGGCGGTGACGCCGACGTCTTCCGCACGGCGGAAGTCGTCGCGCCCGGGCAGCGATCCGTCGGGATTGCGCTTCAAACCCGCGAAGACTTCGAACCGCTCGTGATCGCGACCGGCTTCTCGACGCGCCTCGTCGATGATCGCGATGGAGGCGGCCAGCTCCTCCACGGTCCCCGGGGCAGCCATCCACCCGTCACCGATCCGGCCCGCGCGCCGAAGCGCCTGAGGAACGAAGGCGCCGACATAGATGGGTAGTGGATGCTCGGGTCGCGGCACGTTGTGCGTCGGCGGAAAGTCGAAAAAGCGGCCGCGGTGCTCGACCGGTCCGGGTCCCCACAGCTTTCTGAGGATCTCGATCATCTCCACCGTGCGGGGTGCCCGCGTCGAAAAGTCCACACCGGCCACGTCGTACTCCTCTTTCATCCAGCCGAGGCCGACGCCCAGGGCGAAGCGGCCCCCGCTGATGCGGGACGCGGTGGCGCACGACTTCGCAATGATGACGGGATTCGTTCGGTTCGCCAGTACGAGCACACCGGGCGCGAACCGCAGCCGGGTAGTCGCCTGGAGCACCGCCCCAGCCGTTACGAAAACGTCGGAGAACGAATAATCCCAAGGCATCGAACCTCGCTCATGAGGATCCTTGTCAGCAGAACGCGCCGGCATCAGCCAGTGGTCGCCCTCCATGATCCCGGCAAAGCCGCATTCCTCTGCGAGAATCGCGAGTTCGACGATGTCTTCGGGCAGCGTGTTCACGCACTGCAGCCAGTACTCCAAAGCTGTGCCTCCTTGGGCAAGAATGCGAACCGCCGGCTAGCGAGCGCCGACGGGAACGAGTGCCGGCGAGTAGCGCACCGGCATCTGCAGGAACCCGACCGAGCTGTAGTCGGGCAGCCACTCGGGTTCGCCGACCGGCTCCATGTCCGGGAACCTCTCCACGACCTTTTGGAAGATCGCGGCGAGCTCGAGACGCACCAGGTTGCGCCCAAGGCACTGGTGGATTCCCTCCCCGAAGCCGAGGTGTGGATTCGGGTTGCGGCGGATGTCGAAGCGATCCGGGTCGGTGAAGACCCGCTCGTCGCGATTGGCGGATGTCGCCGACGCGATGACCCAGTCCCCGGCACGGATGTCTCGCCCGCGGAACTCGAAGTCGCGCGCCGCAACACGGAATCGGGTCCGTGATGGCGTGACCCAGCGCATGACCTCCTCGACCGCCGAGAACGCAAGACTCGGGTCGTCGCGCAGGAGCTGCGCCTGGTCGGGATTGGTCAGGAAGGCATACATTCCCACGGCGGTCGTGTTGCGGGTGGTGTCGAGCCCGCCGCCGATCATGATGGTGAAGTAGCTGCGCAGCTCGTGCACAGTCAGTGGGTCATCGTCGACCCTGACCTGGGTGAGCACGCTCGCGAAGTCGTCACGAGGATTCTCGCGGCGATCCATGGCGAGTCGTTCGCAGTAGTCGAGCAACTCGTTGTGACCTTTGCGCGATGTCAGATACAGGTCGCCATCGATCGTCAGGGTCGGATCCCCAGGTGAAAGCCAGCGCCACGCCGACCGCTGTAGATGATCCCAATCCTCCTCAGGTACGCCGAGCAGTCTGAGGATCACTCGGGCCGGAAGTTCCGAGGCGATGTCGTCGACCAGATCGCACTCGCCGCGTTCGGCGACATCATCGAGCAGTTCGTCGACGATGCGATCGATGTCGCCCTTCATCTTGCGAACCGCCGGAACGCTGAAGTGCTTGTTCACCGGCTTTCGATACAGGTCGTGGATGGGTGGATCGTTGCGCGCCATACTGACGTCGAAGCCCATTTCGTAGCGCTCTTCGGGTGTGTAGCGCTTCGGCGTTTTGGGAATCCTGCCGTCCCAGCGCGACGAGAAGTTCTCGTGGTCCAGTAGGTAGTCGCGGACGTTCTCGTAGCCCGTAACGAACCAGAAGTCGTGCCCGTAGGTGGGCGCATGCGTCCAGTGCACGGGATCCTCGGCGCTGAATCTCTTCAGAACTTCGAAGTCTTCGCGCGTCTTGTACCAATCGGGATCGAGGATCTTGTCGTCGTAGTCTGCGAGTTCACTCATGGCTGGTCAGCTCCCGGCCGCGACAAGCTCTTGGCCCAAGGCGCGACCGCGCTCGAGCATGGTCGCATCACCGCGCTCCCACGTGACGTTGAGATTCACCCGCGTGAGCTTCCAGCCTTCCGGCGTGCGCACCAGGTCGTCGACGTAGTAGCCGCCGAGCGTGTATTCGATATCCGGCTTACCCGGCATGAAGTGGATCGCCTGCATGTACATGATGCAGGTCGCCGTATCACCGTCAATCGTGATCCGCGGGTTTGTCATCTGATGCTGAGTCGTCGCGAGCCCCGTGAATAGGTCGCGTCGCCCTTCGACCCATTCATCGGCGGTCATCGAAACCCACGCCTGCCCGAGGCCCGTGAATGCGGCCTCCACGGCGGGGCGGAACTTCACCTGCAGCTCATCGGTGAAGATCGAGCGCCAGAGTGCCCAGTCCTTCGTGTCGAGACCGGTGGCGTAGTCGTAGACCACACGCTCGATCTCGGAGCGGTCCAGAAGCAGCTGCAGGCGATCGTCAGTCATCGTTGACCTTTCGTGAGGGACACCGGGTGGCGCATCTTGCAGCCGATGTTACTAACATTAAGAGGTTAGCGGGAGCCTTCCGCTACTCTGACCGAGACGTGACGGCGTGGAACGAGGTGGTGGGATGCTGCCTACTCTCGCCGACTATGAGGCCGAAGCCACCCTGATTCTCGCTCCTGAGGTCGCAGCGTTCGTCGCCGAGGGTGCCGGCTCGTCCCGGGCGGTGCGCCGAAACCTCGAGGCGTTCAGCTCATTTTGCTCTCCCCGCGGAGGTTCGTCGATGTCGCGCGTATATCGACCGCGACCACTGTTCTCGGGCGCGAAGTCTCCTGCCCTGTGCTGATCGCTCCGACCGGGCTGCAACAGCTCGCCCATCCAGACGGCGAGCTCGCGACTGCTCGGGCCGCCGCACGTGTCGGCACGGTTGCGCCCGCCGCAGTACTGGCGACGTATCCGGTCGAACGCATCGTGCAAACAGCGGATGCAGCGCCCGTCTAATTTCAGCTCCACGACTACGGGCGCGAGCATGTCGATACACTCGCCGCCCGTGCAGAGGCGGCGGGCTGCGCCGCGATCTGCGTCACGGTCGACGTGCCGCGTCGAACGAGGATGCGCGAGCACGACCGCCGCAACGACTTCCGCCCGACCAGCAGGGTGACGCTTGCACACTTCGACGGGAGCGCACCCGACGTGCGTCCACTGCTGCTCCCGACGGTGGAGCGCATCTGCGCCGCGACCTCGCTGCCCGTGGTCGTCAAGGGTATTCTTCGCGCCGAAGACGCCGAGCTCGCTGTCGAGACCGGGGCGGCGGGCATCGTCGTCTCGAACCATGGTGGTCGGGAGTCCGGGTCTGCGCCGGCAGGGATTGATGTGCTGCCCGAGATCGTGGATGGGGTTGCCGAGCGGTCCGAGGTGTATCTCGATGGCGGTGTGCGCACGGGTGACGACGTCGCCAAGGCCCTGGCGCTCGGTGCCCGCGCCGTGCTCATCGGCCGTCCGTCATGGTGGGGGCTTGCCGTCGCGGGTGAAGACGGGGTGGCGGATGTGTTCGAGATCCTGCGTGAAGAACTCGTCGAAACCCTGGCGCAGGTCATCGAAGACACCTTCGTCCCTGTTCGCCGACGCGAGCGAGGCCACCATCCAATTGTACGAGGTCATTCGGCGCGAAGAACGATCCGCCTGTATGCGATAGAGGCCTCCACGCTACCGTCGCTACCCACACGCTGGATGCACGGATCGATCGGCCGTGCACCGCGGGTGCCATCTGGGCGCAGGAAACCGTCCGGGGCCGGCGCGAGACCCATCCCGCCGTTATTGCAGACCAGGAGCGCGCCGTCTGCGGTTATCGCCAGGCCGTTCGGACCACCGCCCACGTCGGCAAACGCCTCGATCGACCCGTCGGGGTCGCGGCGCATGATGAGACCTTCGCCGATGTTGGTGAAGAGGACGGCGCCGTCGGTGAGTGCGACCGGACCCTCGATGAATCCGAGGCCGCTCGCCAACTCGGTTACGGTTTGGGGCAGTCTTGCCAATCAATCTTGAGGAGCGCTATGAGTGCGAGGCCACAGTCATGCGAGTACCAACGCCGGAGTTTCATCTATTAAATCATTGAAAGGTGAAGCCGTATAGTATTGATGCGTCGTTCGATCTCATTGAGGAGTAAGTATGGCCAGCACCGCTACAGCGCTCGTTCAGACGGGACCGAAGGAGCAGCACTTCGAAGAGATCCCGTTTCCGACGCTGCCACCCGGCGCTGCGCTGCTGCGGGTAGAAGCCAACGGGATCTGCGGCAGCGACGTCGAGTCCTTCCTCGGCGAGGACAGAATCGTTCCTGCAGACCGGAAGTACCCGCGGATCAATGGACACGAGATTGTCGGCGTGATCGAAGACATGGGTCCGAAGACCAAGCACCGCGAAGGTTTGAACATCGGCGACCGGGTCGCAGTGAACCCGGTGATCGCGTGCGGCAAATGCGGACCGTGCACCGATGGTCGAATGCACATGTGCGCTGCCGGCCGATTCCCGGTCCCCGTGTACGGGTTCATCCCGACGACTGTGACGCCGGGGCTGTGGGGTGGCTACAGCACGCACGTCTACCTCGATCCGGAGACCATCGTCTATCCGTTCCCCGCTGACTTCGATCCTTTGAGTGCGACGCTGTGGAATCCGCTCGGCGGTGCCGTGCAGTGGTCGCTGATGACCCCTGGTCACAGTGTCGGTCAATCGGTCGTCGTTCTCGGCAGTGGGCAACGCGGGCTGGCGATCGTCGCCGCGCAACGCGCCGCCGGTTCCGGGCTCATCGTCGCGACGGGCCTCAGCCGAGACCAACACAAGCTGGACCTTGCGGTTGAGTTCGGCGCCGACGCGGTTGTGGATGTCGAGAAACAGGATCCGGTGGAAGCGGTGCTCGAGCTCACCGGAGGGCAGGGTGTCGATTTGGTGATCGATACCGTGCCGAAGATCACCTCCACGACGCTGCAGGGGGTCCAGATGCTCAAAGCAGGGGGCACTCTCGTCAACATCGGGGTGAAGGAGGCGACCGTCGATGGCTTCCCGATCGGTCGCATCACCTCGAAGAACATTCGTGTGATCGGGGCGGCGAACTCCAGCATTGCCGCCTACCGGACGGCTGCCGACATGCTGATTTCCGGCCGGGTGAAGTTGGACAAGATGCGCACCCACGTGTTCGGCTTCGACCGATTCGAGGAAGCACTCGACACCCTTGAAGCGAAGATCCCCGGGGTCAAGAGTGTGAACGTAGTTGTCACCCCGACGTTCACTCCGTAAATAAAGAAATGCATACGCAAGCGAATGCGAAGGAAACTATGACCATCATCAGCGAGTCGATCGACAACCCCACAGCTCTCTCATCCTCGGATTACGTCGTGCGTGCCCGGGCGATAGCTCCAATCATTGAGGAGCATTCCGCAGCAGGTGAGGCTGCCGGAGCGATGCCCGAGGCAACGATTCAGGCGCTGAAAGAGGCCGGGCTGTTCTGGATGCTCGTCGACCCCGAGCTCGGCGGCGGCGGAGTATCGGCAGATGTCGCGCTGGAGGTGTTCGAGGTCATCGCGGAGGCAGACGGTTCCACAGGGTGGGCTCTCATGGCCGCAGCGGTGTCGACCTGGAACACGTCGCTGTACTACCCCGGTTTCCGACAGCTCTTCTTGGACGGCCGAAAGCCGATTTCCTGCGGAACCATTGCTCCGCTGGGCACCGCGGTGAAGGTCGATGGCGGCCTCCTCGTCAACACGCCCCCGGTGCCGTTCGGCAGCGGAATGGACGCGTCCGACTGGGTTGGCACAACCGTCCGGATCTTGGACGAGGACGGCAACCCGGTCCTCCGTGAGAACGGGACCCCGCTGACACGCGCGATCCGCGCCCCCAAGTCCGAGACGATCGTCTACGGCGACTGGGATGTGATGGGCATGGCTGCCACCGGCAGCTACAGCTACGGCTGGAACGACTACTTCGTTCCGGATGACTTCACGTTCGATTCGGCCCCTCTGGTGGCGGCACCCGGCAAGGACTACAACGGTAAAACCCTTGACCTGCTCTCCTCGAGCGTGATCGGTCACGGTGGGGTTGTGCTCGGCCTCATGCGACGGGCGTTGCACGAGGTCGCGCGCGCTGTCGACGGCAAGAAGCGGATGGCGTACTCCGTGCCCGTCGACGAATACCCGGTGTTCCGGAAAGAGTTCGCCGAGGCAGATGCAAAGTTCTGGTCGGTCCGCGACTACTTCTACCGAGTGGTGCGCGAGGGCATCGCGTCGACGGCCGAGTCACAGTCGCTGACTTCGGAGCAGATGGCCCGTGTCCGGCAGGCGACCACACACGTCCACACGGTCGCGACTGAGGTGATCATGTTCGCGAGCCTGTGGGGAGGCACTCAGACGATCCGCAACCCCAGTTTCCTCGGCCGCGCCGTGCGGGACATGGTCGTCGCCCGTAACCACGCCCTGATCGATATCGTCACGCTCGATAACGCAGCCGATCCGATCATCGACTCCTGGAAGTAGTGCGAGGGCGAGTTACGCGACGCGGTCGCGTGCCGGCGGTCAACTCGGTGGTTTGTCGCGCTATTGTAATCATTGATAGGTTATCAAACTAACGACCTTGTTGAGCTCTTCAACGGTCGTCACGAAGGAGTGATTCGGTCATGCAACAAAAAATCCCCATGCGCGCCGCAGTGATGGCTGCCAGCGTCGCCCTGGCACTCGGGCTCGCCGCCTGTTCGCCGGCTGGCGGTGCTGAGCGGGAAACCGACCCCTCCGCTGAGGCGGACTGGGACTCGCTGGAGCCGCTGGAATTCCGCATGGCCACCTTCGGTGGTGAGGAGAACCTCCACTCGCAGCCGCTGAACGCGCTCGCAGAGACGATGGAGGAGGTCTCGGGCGGCAAGCTGACCTTCGAGATCTTCTATGGCGGCGCGCTTGTGCCCTCCACGGAGCAGGGCACCGCGATTTCCAACGGAATCACCGACATGGGAACTTTCTTCCCGGCCTATACGGCATCCGAGTACCCCGCCGACGAGTGGGCGTCACCGCTGGCGTTCACGCCGGATGACTCCCCGGTGGTGGGGAGCCTCCAGGCCATCGGGACGACGCTCGACTGGGCGTACCAAACCCCCGAGTACCTCGAGGACATCACATCGAAGGGGATCACGCCGCTCCTTCCACGCATCCAGACGTCGCACGCGTACAACCTCCTCTGCAAGGACGAGGTGACGACGCTGGCCGATGTGCAGGGAAAGCGCATCCGGATCGGCGGCCCGACGCACACTGCGGAGGTTGAGGCGCTCGGCGGCGTCCCGGTGGCGCTGCCCAACACCGAAGTCTTCGAGGGCCTTCAGCGCGGCGTCATCGACTGCACGGTTGCCACCCTCACCGACATCGTCAACGTGGGTCTTGCGGAAGTAGCGGACAACTTCACCTTCGTTCCCTTCAGCGGCTGGTCCTCCAACGTCTTCGGCGTCAACACCGACGTGTGGGAAGGCCTGCCGGACTTCGTCCGCGAGGCATTCCTTGACGACGGACTCTCCGCCTACCTCGAGGCCTTCGTGCAGGCTGAGATGGCCGCGAACGTGGAGGTCGCCCAGATGGAGGAGTTGACCTTCCTCACACCGAGCGATGAGATCGTCGACGTGCTCGACGGGTACCACGAAGCGGTGCTCGAGTCGCGCCGGTCGGCAACGGGAACTCCGCTTGCAGACCCGGACACCTCCCTCGACCTCTACCTGGAGACCAGCGAGAAGTGGCTCGGGTTGGTCCAGGATGCCGGTTACGACGGAGCGCCGGCGAACTGGAACGAGTACGTCGCGGCCCACGACGGCGAATTGCCCGACTTCGGCCCGTGGCTCGAGCTGGTGCTCAACGATGTCGTGAAGGCCAACCACGGATCTTGACGAAAGACGATGACGGCGGGCCTACGGCTCTGGGGCGGTGGGCCCGCCTCGTTCGGTCAGATCTGGAGAGAAGTGAGAGACGATGACGATCGACGTGGAACGCATCGAGGTGCTGGGCGCGAACGTGAGCAACCTCGCGAGTGCACGGGAGTTGTTCACGAAGCTGTTCGGATTGAGATTCGAAAGTGTCGTCTTGGGGGCTCCCGACGACATCTCGTCGGAGCGACTACCGTTGCGCAGTGGGAATTTGCATCCGGATCCGCAGTCCGTCCAGGGCCGGCCGACGCCTCTGGCGATCGACACTGCGGGTCTGTTCGAGCTGATCGAGGCGCCGACACCTGACCAGGCTGACCAGATGCGGAACATCCACTTCAAGGTCGCCGATATCGAAGCTGCGACTGAGGAGATGATGGCGAACGGCATCCGTGTCGTCGACAATCTCCGGTGTGGGAACCTTCGAGAGGTGATCTTCGAACCGGAAGATCTTTTCGGGATTCGTCTGTGCTTCGTGCAGTACGAAGAGCCGAGCATCATCGAGGCGATGCTCGCGAACCAGGAGTCATCGAGGACTCCGTAGGGAGGCTGCTCGGAACCTGTGAGGTCGGTATGCGCCGTCCTACCCAACGATCCGCTCTTGCCTAGCCTCCCTTGCGGAGTGGTTCGGTGACGCCGTCTCGCCAGCGGTCGAAGAAGTCGACGAGGTCTGGCAGAACGTAGGCACCCCAGAGGCGTGTGACGTCGGCGCCGACCAGTGAGTCGAGGCGAGCGCGGATGTCGGCGGGCGTGCCGAAAACCCCGAACTGCTCCGCGAGGTGGTCGCGCAGACCGAGCTCGTCGATGAGCCGGGCGTTCGGGTTGTCTGCGGCCGCTCCGGCATGCTGAACGTAGGAGTACCTGCTCGCGAGCTCGGCGAACCGAGAGCGAAGCGAGTCCGGGATGATCGTTCTGGCAGCTGACTTCGCCAG